>CAZJIO010000004.1:0-6482 GCA_964546035.1 uncultured Eubacteriales bacterium
CAATGGGATCAGACGTCTTTTTTTATTTTTAAATAGTAATAATATGTCAGCTGAGAGAGAGGCGACTCTATGATTAAAATGGAAAAAGTTAACAAATATTTTGGCGACTTACACGTATTGAAAAATGTTGATCTGGAAGTTGCAGAGGGTGAAAAGCTTGTGATCATCGGTCCGTCTGGTTCTGGAAAATCGACAGCCGTTCGTTGTATGAATTTCCTGGAGGAGCCCACAAGTGGACGTGTTTTTATTAACAACCAGGAAATGACGGCGAAGAATAAGACAAAACTGGTGAGAGAAACGACTTCTATGGTTTTTCAACAGTTCAATCTCTATCCCCACAAGACGGTGTTGCAAAACCTTGTATTGGCACCCATCAAACTCCATAACAAAACTAAAAAAGAAGCAGAAGAATTGGCCTTTCACTACCTAGATGTTGTTGGTCTTAGAGATAAGGCGCAGGTCTACCCAGCCACTTTATCCGGTGGACAGCAACAGCGGATTGCAATTGCAAGAGCCTTATGTGCACAAACGAAAATTATCCTATTTGATGAACCCACTTCAGCCCTAGATCCTGAGACGATACAAGAAGTGCTAGATGTCATGATTAAGTTGGCGAAGGAGAACATTACCATGGTTATTGTTACCCATGAGATGGGCTTTGCTCGTGAAGTTGCAGATCGAATTGTTTTTATGGCGGACGGTCAGATTATTGAAGAAGGCATTCCAGAACACTTTTTCAATAACCCGGAAAATGAGCGGTTAAAACAATTCTTAAGTAAAATCATCCGATAAGAAAAATAGATGGATGTGAATATCAACTTTCTAAATTAAAAGGAGAATATGAATATGAAAAGATTAAAGAATTATGGTGTGGTATTCCTAAGTATGTTAATGATGGTGTCCTTGTTTGCAGCTTGCTCAACAGGTGACAAAGAAATGGAAGTTACCGTAACTACAACAGCAACCACCCAAGAAGAAACTAGCAGTGAAGCGACAACCGAAGCAATGATGTACTCAGAAGATGTGCAAGCAATTATTGATCGTGGTGTACTAAGAGTCGGTGTTAAGAATGCAGTTGTTGGGTTTGGTTTTCAAGATCCATTGACTCAAGAGTATGCTGGACTTGAGATTACTTTAGCTGAGAAAATTGCAGAAGAACTGGGTGTTGATATTGAAATGACAGCGGTAACAGCCGCAACCCGTACTGAATTGCTAGACTCTGGCGATATCGATTGTGTACTGGCGACCTTTACCATTACGGATGCTAGAAAAGAAAGTTGGGATTTCTCAACTCCTTATTATACAGACTTCGTAACTGTTCTTGTTGAGAAAGCTTCTGGTATTACAACATTGGCAGACTTAGTAGATAAGAAAATAGGCGTTTCATCTGGGTCGACCTCTGCAAAAGCCTTGGTAACTTCCATGATAGAAGGTGGCTTTATCAGCGGAGATGGTTTTGATGCTGCAACCTTTGATCCATCAATCTGGACGACGGGTGTTACTTTCCAACAATTTGATGATTATCCAACCATCTCAATTGCCCTTAGCGCTGGAGAAATTGATGCCTTCTGTGTGGATAAATCTATTTTAGCTGTTTACAATACCGAAAGCAGAACCTATATTGCGGATAAGTTTTCACCTCAAAATTATGGTGTCGCTACGAAAAAAGATTCTGGATTTTCAACCTTTGTTGAAGAATTGATGACAGGTTGGCTTGCAGATGGCACGGTCAAAGGTTTAATTACAGAAAATGGATTAGAATAAATATATTTCATATGAATTTTTTCAAAAGGCTTCGCCTAGTGCGGAGCCTTGTTTGCTATTTGGGGTCTTTAAAATGAAAAGAAAGGAGTGGCGTAAATGGATGGACTATTTTCAGCGGATGCATGGGGAAAGGTATGGACATTTCGTGAAACTTTCCAGTTAGGGTTATATAATACCATGAAAATGGCAATATTTGCTTTGCTACTATCCCTTGTATTGGGTATATTATTTGGATTAATGGCAACGAGTGGGAAGAAAAGTTTAGAAGTGATCAGTCGTTTCTATGTGGAAATCATTCAAAACACACCCCTCATTCTTCAGTTATGTTTCTTGTATTACACCTTGGCTTTTTCAGGAAACAGTTTAGGGATTATTACGACAGGAATCATAGCCCTTGGCATCTATCATGGCGCTTATATGGCCGAAGTTGTTCGGGCGGGTATTGGTGCGATACCAAAAGGACAATTTGAAGCAGCTGAGTCCCAAGGGTTTAGCTATGTGGGGAAAATGGTTCATGTGATTTTACCTCAAAGTATTAAAATCATTCTGCCACCAATGGTCAATCAGGTTGTGAATTTAATTAAAAATACTTCGTGTTTATACATAATCGGAGGAGCCGATCTTATTTCCTTGACCTACAGCTTTGTAACAGGTGCTTCTACAGGTGGCGCCTATGCACCTGCCTATTTGGTGACGGGCTTAATCTTCTTTGTCGTTTGTTTTCCGCTTTCAATGATGGCGAGTATTTGGGAAAATTCGTTAAAAATGCGAGAAAAGAAAACCGTTGATAGGGAAACTGTTGTAGAAGGGGCGGTGATGAAATAATGAGTACCTTAGAAGGCAGTTTATCTATTTTAAAAAATGGGGCAATCCTAACCTATCTCCTTAAGGGGATTGCGTTTACATTAATTTTGTCCGTTGTGGCAGTTGGCATGGGATTGGTCATTGGATCTGTTCTTGCCCTAGTCAGAAATTATTGTACCACAAAAAAAACACGCATCTTTAAATGGTTAGCTGTAGCGTATATAGAAATTTTTAGAAATACCCCTTTGCTTTTGTGGATTTTTGTGTGTCTGGTATTTTTTCCTTTCCCAGAAACCTTATCGCGAAAAATGCTGGGGTTGACCTCTGTTGAAGTGAAACTGTTGTTTAAAGCGGCTGCGGCCTTGATTTTATTTACGTCCTCAGTCATCGCAGAGGTTGTTAGAGGTGGGTTGAATTCCGTATCTCATGGACAATTTGAAGCAGGACATTCGCAAGGATTTAATACTGTGCAGGTGATGATTTATATTGTACTGCCTCAAGCCTATAGGAATATTGTGCCAACGCTACTGAGCCAAGTGATTACAACCATTAAGGATTCGTCCTATTTAGCCAATATTGCCATTATCGAATTGATGGCCAGAGTAAAAACCTTGCTCAGCGCTGCTTATAATTACAATGGCACAGGAACCGTTAATGTCTCCGATGTTTTTGTTTTATTTGGTTTTGCAGCTCTGGTTTATTTTATCATCAATTTTTCTCTATCTTCAGTGGTCAGATATATTCAGAAACATCCGAGAATACCGCGCATGTCACAGAATATACCCCAAGTCAAGTAAGCAATTTTGGAGGATTATCTTATGGAAAAATATATCGTTACCATTTCACGGCAGTTTGCGAGCCTGGGTCGTTCAGTCGCTCAGAAAATGTCTGAAGATCTGAAAATAGAATTTTATGACAGAGATATAGTAGAGGCAACGGCTAAGCGGATGGGGCAACCCATTTCGATCATTAGCAACGAAGAGGAAAAACCCAATGCTAAATTTTTTGGGAGAAAGTACCCGCTGGGAATGGGCGTTGCCAATATGCAGGACGAAATCTTCAATGTACAAACAAATATCATCCGAGATTTTGCAGACCAAGAATCTTGCATCATCGTGGGGAGATGCAGCAATAGCATTCTGAAAGATCATGGGCGTTGTTTGAATATATTTATCTATGCACCATATGAAGCGCGTTTGAAGAATTGCACAGATGTTTTGGAGATGGATGTAAAGGTTGCAAAAAGAATGATTAAGGAAGTGGATAAGGCAAGAGAGGTTTATCGATTGCGTTATTGTAGTCCCGTGCAAAGTGTCTTCGAGGGGTATGACCGGATGAGCGATAGCAGCAAATATGGGTTTGAGAAGACTGCAATTATTTTGTCAGATATCGTAAAAAATACGTTCGCTTAAAATAGAGAAAGCACCTCCATAAAAATGGCGATGCTTTCTTTTTTTATATCAGTGGTTGTGATGTTCTTCGGCTGCTTCTGCAATCTCTTTGGTTTCATGAACGGTTCCAAAGGGATGTTGAGGGGGTGCGTAAATGGAGTAGAGTTTGAGTGGTTTACAGCCGGTGTTGATCAGGTTATGCCATTTTCCGGCAGGTATAATGAATGCAAAATCATCATAAACTTTTTGTTGGAAGTATAGGCGATCTTTTCGGTCGCCCATTTGAACGAGTCCTTGACCTTCTTCAATGCGTATGAATTGGTCCAGTTCTGGATGGATTTCTAAACCAATGTCCTCTCCAACATCGATGCTCATTAAAGTAAGTTGCAGATGGGTTCCAGTCCATAGAGTGGTTCTAAAATGATCGTTTTGTTTAGTGACTTCATTAATGTTAACGACAAAGGGTTCTGGGCCATAGTCCTTTAAGGGATGTTGATCTGACATTTCCGAAAGATAAATGGGCGGACAAGTGCAGGGAGGGTAGGGATACTTTAATCATTGTATCTATTATCTCTGTTATACATTTGGGCTGTTCCTTTCATATTCCTATAATATTAGCATATGTATTTTGTTCCTATGTTGTGTTTTAAAATCTTGTGGAAAGTCTTTATTGAAAGTGGTACAATTTATATGTTACCCCTTGAGCTCTTGCTAAATGAGTGGGAATCGAGGTCACTTTTAGTTTGTTGCGCAATGAGGCGCAAGACTGGAGGATTCATATGAAGAAAATTCAGCAATCTATTGACATACATGCATCTCGCGAGGATGTATGGGCAGCGATTATCAGCGATAAAAAGTATCGCGCTTGGACAGCCGTATTCCATGAAGGCTCATATTTTGAGGGCGGATGGCAACAAGGAGATAAAATCAAGTTTTTGGGAGACGATGAAGCGGGTCAACAATCTGGAATGGTTTCAGAAATTGCTGTGAGTCAGCATCTTAAATATATTTCAATTCATCACTTAGGGTTAGTTACAAATGGTGTGGAGGATTATACAAGTGACGAGGTTAAGCAATGGGCACCTTCATTTGAAAACTATAGCTTTGAAAAGCTAGGGGATGTCACACGCTTTAGTGTGGAGACAGACATTGAAGAGGATTATTTTGAAATTTTTGGTGAACTATGGGCAAAAGCTTTGGTGAAGCTTAAGGCTGTGTGTGAGGAGAAGTTGGTTCCTTTTGCATCTATTACAGTAGAAACTGTAGTTGATACGCCTATTGAGAAGGCTTGGACCTATTGGACGTCACCAGAGCATATCGTTAAGTGGAGTTTTGCTTCAGAGGATTGGCACTGTCCACGGGCTACGAATGACCTTAGTGTTGGCGGGCGATTTGCATCTACCATGGCAGCTCGAGATGGTAGCATGTCCTTTGATTTTTCAGGCACTTATACAGAGGTCATCCCAGGGGAACGAATCATCAGTCAGTTAGATGATGGGCGTATGACTTGGGTTTTCTTTGAAGCAATTGGACCTGATCAGACTCGGGTTGTGGAAACCTTCCAAGCAGAGGATCTGAATACTTTGGATCTTCAGCGCGGTGGATGGCAAGCCATACTAGATAATTTTAAAACAGCAGTGGAAAAAAACAGTTAATCAGTAAGTAATAAAAAAGGGCACTTTAAATTTTGAAGTGTTCTTTTTATATGAACTTTATAAGAATAAGCTATTTACGTCAAACATGTACGTATGATATAATATAAATGTACATACAAGCAATAATAAAGGATTCATTTTAATAAGCCAATCATTAAAATATCCGGTTAAAATTGCTTGAAATAACATATGCGTACAAGGTGTTTGTATTTGCGTGCAACGTCACGCGTTTCTTGAAGGGAGAAATCATGAGTAAATATGCTATTGGTATTGACTATGGAACACAATCAGGTCGTGCAGTCGTTGTGGATATCGAAACAGGTCTTGAAGTGGGGCAGTCTGTGACACCCTATCCAGATTGCGTCATCGATGAATACTTACCACATACTGAAATCAAATTAGAACACGATTGGGCATTACAGAACCCAGATGATTATTTACACGTTTTAAAAACCGCAGTTCCTCAGGCAGTTTTAGCTTCGGGGATTGATCAAGCAGATGTTATTGGCATTGGAATTGACTTCACAGCTTGTACGATGATGCCTGTTTCGAAAGAAGGCAAGGTTTTGTGCCAATATGAAGCGTATAAAGCAATGCCTCATGCTTGGATTAAATTATGGAAACATCATGCAGCTCAAGATGAAGCAGACCAATTAAATAAGATAGCAAGCGATCGAGGCGAAGCCTTTTTAAGTCGATATGGGGGCAAAATTTCCTCGGAATGGCTGATACCAAAAATTTGGCAAATCTTAAATGAAGCACCAGAAATATATGCAGACACCTACTGCTTTATGGAAGCCGCTGACTGGGTGACCATGCAAATGACAGGCAAACTAGTGAAGAACAGTTGTACAGCAGGTTATAAAGG
>CAZJIO010000004.1:6504-7804 GCA_964546035.1 uncultured Eubacteriales bacterium
CTTCAAAAGCAGGTTATAAAGGTCTTTGGCACAAACAATTGGGTTACCCAGACAAAGAATTCTTCAAAGCGCTGGATCCAAGAATGGAAAACATTGTGGAGGAAAAGCTCCACGGTGAAGTTTTACCTATGGGAAGCAAAGCCGGTGAGTTGACTCAAGAAATGGCAGAGACAATGGGTCTTCATGCGGGAATTGCTGTTTGTGTGGGAAATGTAGATGCTCATGTTTCTGCGCCAGCTGTAAACGTGGTAGAACCTGGCAAAATGCTCATGATTCTTGGCACTTCCGGTTGTGATATTCTACTAGGTGAAGAAGAAAAATTAGTGGACGGGATGTGCGGTGTTGTTGAAGATGGCGCAGTACCTGGTTACTTTGCTTTTGAAGCAGGTCAATCAGCTATAGGAGACATTTTCGAGTGGTTCGTAACCCAATGCGTTTCAGCTGAATATATGGATGCAGCCAATAAGGCAGGGGAAAATATCCACACCATATTAGAAAATAAAGCCACTCTTTTAAAACCAGGAGAAAGCGGTCTTTTAGCCTTGGACTGGTGGAATGGCAATCGTTCTGTCCTAGTTGATACCAATTTGACCGGTTTGTTTATGGGCATGACCCTGTTAACAAAACCTGAAGAAATGTACAGGACTTTAATAGAAGCAACAGCTTTTGGCAAACGGATCATCGTTGAAAACTTCAACAAAGCTGGCGTACCCGTTAAGGAACTCTATGCCTGCGGTGGTTTGGCCGAAAAGAACAAAATGTTTATGCAAATCTACGCGGATGTATTAAATATGGAAATTAAGATATCTGCTTCCAATCAAACACCCGCTTTAGGTGCTGCCATTTTTGGTGCAGTCGCAGCAGGAAAAGAAAAGGGCGGTTTTGACAGCGTTTTAGAAGCAGCGGAAAAAATGGCTAAAGTCAAAGAAGAAAGCTTTAAGCCCATTCCAGAAAACGTGGAGTTATACAATGCAATTTTCAAGGAATATCAACTTTTACATGACTACTTTGGTCGCGGTGAGAACAATGTGATGAAACGTTTAAAACAGATCAAAGCATCTGTATCTTAGGAGGCCAATAATGCTTGAATCATTGAAGATGGAAGTATGGTTAGCTAATCTGGAGTTGCCTAAAAAAGGTCTTGTTGTCTTTACTTGGGGCAACGTTAGTGGTATTGATCGAGAGAGTGGGCTTGTCGTTATTAAGCCAAGTGGTGTAGAGTATACTGAGTTGCGACCAGAAGATATGGTAGTGGTCAATTTAAATGGAGAGGTTGTCGAAGGCAAGCTAAAGCCATCCT
>CAZJIO010000004.1:7814-12745 GCA_964546035.1 uncultured Eubacteriales bacterium
ACACCCACCCATTTAGCCCTATACAAAGCTTATCCTGAAATCGGTGGGATTGTTCACACCCATTCCAGCTTAGCTACCAGCTTTGCCCAAGCGGGCAGAAGTATACCTGCTTATGGTACCACACATGCAGATTATTTCTATGGCGCAATTCCTTGTACGAGACCTATGAACAAAGAAGAAATCGAAGGATCTTACGAAGAAGAGACAGGCAATGTTATTATAGAAACCTTTGTAGGTGAAAATATCATGAATATACCAGCGGTTCTTGTACATGAGCATGGTCCCTTTACTTGGGGAAAAAATGCGGATGCTGCGGTATACAACTCAGTCGTTCTAGAAGAAGTGGCTAAAATGGCTCTCGTTACTATACAGTTGAAAAGGGACCATGCCGATATACCCATGCAACAAATGCTTTTGGATAAACATTTTTTAAGAAAACATGGCCCAAATGCCTACTATGGACAAAAGTAAAATCATTCAATATAAAAGGAGCACACTATGGAATTTATTAAAAATTTAAGCGTTTGGTTCGTCACAGGTAGTCAACATCTTTACGGTGAAGAAACCCTTAAGCAAGTAGCAATAGACGCTAAAGCAATAGCAGAGGGTTTAAATGAGGCAGTTGGATTCCCAGTTACCATTGAATGGAAACCCACAGTTAAGACGCCAGACGAAATTTATCAATTGGCTTTAGAAGCGAATCATGATGAGAACTGTATCGGTTTAATCACTTGGATGCATACTTTTTCACCTGCAAAAATGTGGATAGCTGGGTTAACAAATCTTAAAAAACCTTTTGTACAATTTCACACCCAATACAACCGAGATATTCCTTGGGATGCCATAGATATGGATTTCATGAATTTAAACCAAACAGCTCACGGCGGAAGAGAATTCGGTTTTATGACAAGTCGTTTAAGAATTGATGCTAAAGCCGTTGTTGGTCATTGGCAAGATCCAGAAGTCATTAATGAACTGGATACTTGGATCCGTGCAGCAGCAGCTTGGCAAGACAGTAAAAACCTCAAAATAGCACGTTTTGGTGATAACATGCGCCAAGTAGCGGTTACAGAAGGTGATAAAGTTGAAGCTCAAATCAAATTTGGTTATTCTGTCAATGGTTATGCCATGGGTGATTTAACCCAATATTTAGACACAGTCACAGATGCAGAAATTGATGCCTTGATTAAAGAATATGAAGCCACCTATGACATGAGTGCTGAGTTAAAATCCGGCGGTCTTGTAAATAGTTCCTTAGTAGACGCGGCAAGAATTGAGCTTGCTATGAATAAGTTTTTAAAAGCAGGTGGTTTCAAAGCTTTCACAACCACCTTTGAAAACCTTGAAGGATTAAAACAACTCCCAGGTCTTGCCTGCCAACGTTTAATGGAAAGCGGATATGGCTTTGGTGCTGAAGGTGACTGGAAAACAGCTGCTTTAGTACGTGCCATGAAGGTGATGAGCTATGGTTTAGAAGGCGGAACCTCCTTTATGGAAGATTACACCTATCATATGGACCCAGCAAATGAAATGGTTCTTGGCGCACATATGCTTGAAGTGTGTCCATCCATTGGTGAGGGTAACGTTTCTCTTGAAGTCCATCCACTTGGGATTGGCGGAAAAGAAGACCCTGCACGTCTGGTTTTTAATACACCTGTTGGAAAGGCACTTAATGCCTCCATCATGGATATGGGAAGCCGCTTTAGATTGTTGATCAATGAAGTTGAAGTGGTTAATCCTGTAGCGGATCTGCCGCAACTACCCGTAGCCCGTGTTTGTTGGAAGCCAATGCCTAATTTAAAAGTTGCAGCAGCAGCTTGGATTTATGGCGGTGGTGCACATCATACAGGCTTTAGTAAAGCCATTACAACGGCTCATTTAAGAGATTTTGCAGCCATGGCTGGTATTGAAGTTTTGGTTATTGATGAAACAACAGATATCAACAACTTTAGAAATGAACTGAGATGGAATGACTTATACTATCACATTGCTAAAGGCATTTAATTTAACCCTATTTAATATAACTTGTTACCAGTAGGTTTCCTACTGTTTAATAACTCCTAATTTTCGTTGTGATTCATTCACATTGCCTCCCCGCTTAACGACTGCGCCAGTATAACATTCGAGTTATACTGGCGGCTAGCGTTAATAGGTGACAGATACTTCTGACAATGCTAGAATGATTAAAGCGTCAAATTATCAAAATGATAAGGAAGATCTGTAAAGATGGAGCAAAATATGAGTGGTGCAAATGAACCAAAGTATCAAATCGTTAAAGATTATATTACCCAATATATAAAAAAAGGCGACCTAAAGTTCGATGAGAAAATATTTTCTGAGCTCGAACTCATGGGTCTTTTAAATGTGAGCAGACACACCATTCGCAAAGCATTAGATGATCTTGTGAATGAAGGTTGGCTCTATAAGCAACAAGGCAAAGGGACTTTTGTCTCTAACCCAGAAGTTCATGAAACCAGAAAAGGTAAACTCGTTGGTTTTATTGCTACATATCTCAGTGACTACATTTTTCCAGAGATCATTTCAGGTATTGAATCTGTCTTAAGCGATTCTGGCTATAGCATTATCCTGGGAAATACAAACAACAAAGTTGAAAAAGAACGCACAGTCCTTAAAAGTATGCTGGAACATAATTTGGATGGGCTGATTCTTGAGCCAACTAAAAGTGTGCTGCCTAATCATAACAAAGACTTGCTGCAAAAATTCATTGAACGCGGTATTCCAATCCTCTATATCCATGCTGCCTATAACAATGTTCCATCGTCTTATATCATAGAAGACGATGTGAAAGCGGGTTATATGGCGACAGAACATCTGATCAAACTTGGACATAGGAAGATTGGTGCAATTTTCAAAAATGACGATATTCAAGGTCTTCGCAGGTATGACGGCTATGTATCTTGTTTGAGGGCATATGATTTACCGATAGATGAAGAATCTATTCTTTGGTTTGGAACAGAAGATCAAGTTCATTTATTTACAGGCACTTATGGTGAAGTGTTAATTAAGCGATTTAAAGATTGTTCAGCCCTTGTTTGCTACAACGACCAGATTGCTTCGAACCTACTTGAACTCTTTAAAGACAATCACATACAAGTACCAGCGGATTGTTCCATTGTTAGTTTTGACAATTCCAATCTTTCCAAAAATGCAGAAGTGAAATTGACGACTGTAGCACATCCTAAATCCGTATTAGGAGAACGAGCGGCTACTGCTTTGTTAGAGATCATTCAAGATAAGAAAAAAGTGATTTGTGAAGAAATGGTTCCGGAATTAATGACGAGGGAATCGACTCAACAATTCATTAAAACCGAAGTTATTAAAGAGGAGTTGCTAAAATGAAAAAAGCAAAATGTTTAATCAATAAAAATTATACCATTTCTCCAGTTGATGATCGTTTATTTGGCTCATTTATAGAACATATGGGACGTGCTGTTTATAGCGGTATTTATGAACCAGGACATCCGACGGCCGATGAACAAGGCTTTAGAGAAGATGTTCTCCATGCAATTAATGCGTTAGATGTACCCATTCTCAGATATCCAGGAGGCAATTTTTTGTCTGGATACAATTGGAAAGACGGTATAGGACCCAAAGAAGACCGTCCTACGCGACTAGATTATGCTTGGTTATCCATTGAAGACAATAGTTTTGGAATAGATGAGTTTGCAGATTGGGCAAAGAAGGCTAAAACCAACGGCATGATTGCTGTTAATCTTGGTACAGGAACACCTCAATCCGCTGGAGAGCTCATAGAATATTGCAACATTGAAAAGGGCACTTATTGGAGCGATTTGCGCATTAAAAATGGTCACACCAAGCCTCATGATTTTAAAGTTTGGTGCTTAGGCAATGAAATGGATGGACCCTGGCAAACGGGGCAACTGAGTGCAGAAGATTATGCAAAAAAAGCAAGGGAAACTGCGAAAATACTCAGATGGGTTGACCCTGATATTCAACTGGTCTCTTGTGGCAGTTCCGCAAAAGAAATGCCAACATTTCCAGAATGGGATCGAATTGTCCTTGAAACCCTCTATGAGCATGTTGATTTCCATTCCCTTCACCGTTACTATGAATATGGTGGTAATACAGAGGATTTCTTAGCTTCCTTTTATGATTTAAATGAATTTATTCAAACAATTAAAGCCACTGCAGATTATGTTAAAGCAAAAACAAGAAGCTCCAAGACCATGTATTTAAGTCTGGATGAGTGGAATGTTTGGTACATCAAGAAAATGGATTTACATCGCTGGCAACAAGCCCCTGCCATTGCAGAAGATATTTATTCGTTAATGGATGCCCTGGTATTTGGTGGCTTATTGTGCACGATTTTAAACAATGCAGATCGGGTTAAAATGGCCTGTTTGGCCCAACTTGTTAACGCTTTAGCGCCTATTCATACAGAGAAAAATAGGGGCGTTTTAAAACATACGACGTATTATCCCTTCCAACAAGTGAGCCTATATGGCCGTGGTGAAGTGGTGAAAAATATTTTAATGTGCGAGTCTATCAATACGGCTAAGTATGGGGATGTACCTGCCATGACATCCTTAAGTGTTTATAACAAAGACGATAAAGAGCTTAGTTTCTTTGTGCTTAATTGTGATCAAGCAGAAGGTGTTAGTCTTGAATTAGATATCAAAGAATTTGGGACAATGACAATGATTGAACACCAAATTATGAACGGAGAGGACCTGTTTGCAGTCAACTCTTTCGAACATCCAGAGAACGTCGTTCCGAAGTCCTTAGAGATTCAAGAATCATTAGCAGAATCCTTCTGTATAGAAGTACCTAAAATGTCTTGGAACATGGTTCGATTCAAGTGTCAATAGATTCAGAAATGAATAAAGTCAGTAATCGGATGGGAGAAAAGAATGAAACAAAAACACTACCTGGTTGTCGGCGCATCGAGC
>CAZJIO010000004.1:12755-16184 GCA_964546035.1 uncultured Eubacteriales bacterium
GGAGAAAAGAATGAAACAATGGTGGGAAGCTTCGTTAAATAGTTTGATTGGTATCACCCATGAATGTACTTGTGGTAAAACACATGAAACTTCAATCAAAGACATTCAAATTGCAGAAAATCTGATGCATTATTTGCCTGAGGAAATTGGGGCATGGGGCTATAAAATGCCCATGATTATAACAGATACCATTACAGAAAATCTGGCTGGCATGGCCATTAAAGAGCTTTTAACCCATAAGGGCATCGCCTATAAAAGTCATGTTTTTGAAAGAGAACAACCCTTAGTGCCTGATGAAAAAGCAATGGGTGAACTGCTCATAGCTATGGATAGAGATTGTGACCTGATCATAGGCATTGGTTCAGGGACCATCAATGATTTGTGTAGATTTATCAGTTATCAACTCCGAATTCCTTATTGGATTTACGCAACAGCTCCTTCCATGGATGGTTTTGCATCTACGGCGTCTCCACTTATTGTCAATAGGATGAAAATCACTTATTATTGCCATGAACCAGAGCGGATCCTCGGTGATTTAGGCTTATTATCTCAGGCGCCGACCGAAATGGTTTTAGCAGGTGTGGGGGATTTGTTGGGAAAATATACCGCCTTAACAGACTGGCAGATCGGTCATCTCCTAACTGGAGAATATTACTGCGCAGATGTTACAGCGTTAATGAAGCATTCTGTAGATTGCTGTGTAAGAGACCTTGAAGCCCTAGCTAAAAGGGATAAGACGGCTATTTTAGCCCTGATGGAAGCGTTGATATTATCTGGAATTGCCATGCGTTATGTGGAAAACTCTCGGCCAGCTTCTGGTGCGGAACACCACATTGCCCATTTTTGGGAGATGAAGAACCTATTAAGTGGTGCGGTTAACCCGCTTCATGGTACAAAAGTAGGTGTTAGCACGCTCATCATCGCAAAAATGTATAAAGCGTTGGTAGATACAAAACCCGATTTTGAAAAAGCAATTTATCATGCCCAAGAAATGGATTTTGACGCGCTAGATCGTCTTATTCTAGAAGCTTTTGAAGAAGCCGGTCCAGCCATATTAAAGGAAAAGAAGCCCACTTCCTCAAAGGAGCGGGTAGAGAGAATTCAGACCATTGAAATCTACTGGGAGGCACTCCAAACCATGATTCACGGTGGATTAAAGGATTTTGTAAAATGTGAAGATATTCTCCTGAAATTAGGAGCGCCGACCCAACCAGCAGAGATTGGTATTTCAGAAGAAAATGTGGCCAAGGCTATCCGGTATGCAAAAGAAATTCGTCCGAGGTACACCGTTTTACAGTTATATGAAGATCTGGATTTATTTCCTAAAGTTCAGTAGAATTTCTATAACGTCCTGGGGGCACACCAACGATTTTCTTAAATTGTTTGTTAAAATGATACATATTTCCATAGCCTACCTTGAGGGAGACCTCTTGAACGCTGAGCTGTGTGGTCAAAAGCAAATGTTTGGCCATATTAAAACGCTCCGTCAAGAGGTCTTCTTTTGGACTTATTTTAAAAAATGATTGATAAAGCACACAAAAACGTGTGCGACTTAAATTAGCCCTTTCAGACATTTCTTCTAAAGTCCAAGGGTGTTGATAAGTCGTTAGTATATGGGAACGAAGGTCTTTAAACTGTTCCTTAAGACCGGCTAGATAGGGATTGATGGTATAGCTATCTTGCATATGGTAAGCACGGGCGAGCTGAATAAAAAAACTAGTCACTTGTGCGTGGATGTTTTCGGTATAGGCGAGTTCTTTCATTTTGTATTCTCGTTCTAGATTTCGAATGAATTCTCGAATGAATGCATTGTTTTCTACATAGAAAAGTTGATTGAGGGGGAGTCCCAGTTGCTCCATGGAGGACTCTAAGGTATCGCCGGACAGATGAAACCAATCATTGGTAAAACCATTTGTGGTATTGCTGTAATATTGTGGGCAATCAGGTTGAAAGATCACGATGGCATTTGGTTTGGTCGTGACGGACTGTCCACTCATCAGAATGTTAACCGGAGTAACGAAAAATAGAAAAAGATAATCACCAGAACCATGGGTGCGATCGATGATGAATTTAGTGCTTTCTATGTAATTGAAACCAATGTGATTTAATTCATAAGGCATCCTATTGTCTCCTTCCTAATATAGAACGAAATGACAAAAAAATAAGTTAATTGAACATTTTATTATAAGTTCATTCCTATTATAATATAAGGTATAGCAGGTGTAAAGTAACTTAAAAGGAGAAAATATGGCTAAATTAATTATCAATGTTGACAAAAAGAAATCACAAATTAACAAAAACATTTACGGACATTTTTCGGAGCATTTAGGACGTTGTATCTATGAAGGATTTTTTGTTGGTGAAGAGTCGCCTATACCGAATGTGAAGGGGATGCGTACGGATGTTGTGAACGCATTAAAGCATATTCAAATCCCTGTACTCAGGTGGCCGGGTGGGTGTTTTGCCGACGAATACCATTGGAAAGATGGTATCGGACCTAAGGAAAATCGTAAACGTATGATCAATACCCATTGGGGCGGTGTCGTAGAAGACAACAGCTTTGGAACCCATGAATTTATGGAGCTCTGCAACCAATTAGGCTGTGAGCCGTATATCAGTGGAAACCTTGGCAGTGGGACGGTGCAAGAAATGTCAGAATGGGTTGAATATGTGACCTTCAATGGTATTTCTCCTATGGCAGACTTACGTCAACAAAATGGCCAAGAAGATGCATGGTCTTTAAAATATTTTGGCGTTGGCAATGAAAACTGGGGCTGTGGTGGTAGCATGCGTCCGGAATATTATGCCGACGAATATAGACGCTACCAAACCTATGTGAGAAATTATGGTACGAATAAAGTTTATAAAATTGCTTGTGGTGCGAATACAGATGATTACAACTGGACCCGTATTTTAATGGAAAGGGCGAAAAATCATATGGATGCATTGACCCTCCATTATTACACCGTTCCAGGTGATGTGTGGTCGGATAAAGGACCGGCGGTAGGATTTGATGAGGCTGCTTACTATAAAACAATGAAGAAAACTTTCCGTATGGAAGAATTGCTTCATAAACATATCCATATCATGGATGAGTTTGATCCAGAACAAAAAGTCGCACTTATTGTAGATGAATGGGGCAGTTGGTATAACGTAGAGCCAGGGACAAATCCAGGGTTCTTATACCAACAAAACACCATGAGGGATGCCATGATTGCTGGTATTAACTTAAATCTCTTCAATAAGCATTCAGATCGAATCAGTATGGCAAATATCGCACAGACTGTGAATGTCCTTCAAGCAGTGGTTTTAACAGAGGGAGATAAGATGGTCCTTACACCGACTTATCATGTCTTTGATCTATATAAAGTACATCATGATGGGACTTTGTTAGAGAGTTATATGACGACGGATCAAATTGGCACTAAG
>CAZJIO010000004.1:16204-17485 GCA_964546035.1 uncultured Eubacteriales bacterium
CGTCTATAGATGCAGAAGGCTGTGTACATATCACTCTTTGTAATATCGACTTATCCAGCGAGAAGGTCATAGAGGGCCAACTTTTAGGATCTAAATTCCAGGTCGTAGAAGCTCAAGTTCTAAAGGGTGCAATGGATGCTCATAATACCTTTGATACCCCTGAAAGTGTTAAAGTCGAAGGGTTTACAGATGTTAGATTGACTGAAGATGGGTTTGTTGCAACCCTACCCCCTTGTAGTATTGTGCGCTTGAGCTTTAAATAAATGGAAATACCATGTCGCTTATGTACGGATTTTGAGCAAGAAGGTGAAGCGCTGAGGGACCAATTAGTGAAATATATTTCATCCCTAAGTGTTGAAGATAAAGTAGATGATTTACTCTACCAAGAACGGTTAGAAATATGTGAGACCTGTGAGGCGATGAACCAAGGGCTCTGTAAGTATTGTGGTTGTTTTGTCATCGTCAGAGCTGTCAAGAAAAAAATGTCCTGCCCGAATCCAAAGGGTAGGTTGTGGTGAGAAACTAGGAGATGATTTCTGTTAATGCAGAGATCATCTTTTTTTTTTTGTTTTTAAGGTTGATTTGAGGTTGTCATTATAAAATGATTATAGACTTAAAGTTGAAGGAGTGAGAACGATTGAAGGAACAAAAATTTCGACATGAAATCAAATATTGTATTAATAACTTTGATGCGCTGGAACTCTTGTCAAAGCTCAAGTACATCCTAAAGCCAGATGAAAATGCAAAGGTAGATGGCAGTTATAAGGTGCGAAGCTTGTATTTTGATAATCCCTATGATAAGGCACTTCATGAGAAGCTAGATGGTATATCCATAAGAGAAAAGTTTCGAATCCGTTTTTATGATGAGGATCCTACTTACATCAAGCTGGAAAAAAAGAGCAAGCGCAGTGGACTTTGCCAAAAAGAAGCGAGCGTCATCTCAGTAGAAGCATGCCAAATGCTTTTAGATGGAGATATTCAATTTCTAAAAGAGAGCAATAATCCATTGTTTATGGAGCTCTATACAAAAATGAGCACAGAGCAACTACGTCCCAAAAACATTGTTGACTACACACGTCACGCGTATATGTTCCCAGCTGGCAATGTGAGGCTAACTATTGATCGAAACATTAGTGCTAGTAGTTATGTGTCGCAATTTCTAACACCCCATTTATTTTGCCGTCGAGCAAGCAATGATATTATTCTTGAGGTGAAATACGATCATTTTTTGCCCCAGATCATTTCAAATATTATACAACTCAGAAACAGACAAGCATCAGC
>CAZJIO010000004.1:17515-21824 GCA_964546035.1 uncultured Eubacteriales bacterium
GTAGAACAAAATAACATAATCTTAGGAGAAAAAACTTATGACATTTCAAGACATTTTTAAAAACACATTTTTAGAGACGGCAGCATCCTTTTCATTTTTAGATGTGGCACTGGCTATGACCTTATCCCTTTGCCTCGGCTTATTTATCTTTTATATTTATAAGAAAACTTTTGCAGGCGTTATGTACTCAGCATCCTTTGGGGTTTCCCTTATAGCCATGACCCTTATCACGACTCTCATTATATTAGCAGTCACATCAAATGTAATTCTCTCATTGGGTATGGTAGGTGCCTTATCGATTGTTCGTTTTAGGACTGCGGTGAAAGAGCCCCTCGATATTGCGTTTTTATTCTGGGCTATTTCAGTAGGTATCGTTACTGGGGCTGGGCTGATTCCTCTTGCTATTCTAGGTTCCGTTTTTATTGGCATAGTGCTGCTGATCTTTGTAAATAAAAAAAGTACAGATACTCCTTATTTAATCGTAGTCAATTGTGTGGATGACAAATCAGAAGCATCTGTGCTGACCCTTGTTCAATCAAAAACTAAAAAAAGTCTGATCAAAGCAAAAACGGTATCGAGAAATGGAATTGAATTAACCGTTGAAGTTCGTCTGCTGGATATGAATGCATCTCTTGTCAATGAGCTTCTGACAATTGCTGGGGTGGAAAATGCGGTACTGGTAAGCTATAATGGCGATTACATGTAATCAAAATTCAACATTGGATGGTGCTCAATGATAAATAATAGGTATTATAATAGAGTTGTTGCAGTTGCGGTAATATGCGCTTTGATCATCACCTTTCTACTGGTAAACTATTCAAAGGGTGAGCCTGAAAGTGGTGGCATATCTCAAGAATATGAGGGTGCACTGTTTGGTACTGATGTGATTTCCTTAGAAATTACCGTAGATGGGGCCCAGTGGGATGAGATGTTAGAAAACGCCACAGATGAAAAGTATATCATGGTAGATGTGGTGATCAATGGTAAGGAATTTCAAAAGGTAGGTATACGCCCTAAAGGCAATTCAAGCCTCTCCCAAGTGGCGAAGGATGAAACAAGTGATCGGTTCAGTTTCCGAATTAAGTTCGACGCATACATTGAGGGACAGAGCTATTTCGGACTTGATACTTTTGTTTTGAACAATATGCTGGGTGACAACAGTTATATGAAGGAATACCTTTCTTACGATATTATGAAGGTCATAGGCGTGGATACCCCCTTATACAATTTTTCGAATATTACGGTTAATGGAGAAGCATGGGGCTTTTACTTAGCCATCGAAGCCTATGATAATAGCTTTTTAAATAGAGTATACGGAGACACTTCTGGAAACCTCTACAATGTAAAATCAATGGAAGTGGGTAATATGGGTGATATACCTGATATGCCTGATATGCGTAATCTAAAAGAGGGTGAACAACTACCCAATAGACCAATGGAAGGACAAATGCCCCAAGATGGGAATGCGCCAGGCAATTTCATGCCCGGGGGTATGGGTGGACGTGGCACATCAGGAGGCGATTTAAAGTATACCGATGAAAATTCAAGTAGTTATACTGCAATCTTTGACAATGCAATTGGTTCGACGAATGAAGAGGACCATGAAAGAGTCATCGCAGCACTTGAAAACTTAAGCACGGGCACAGATCTTGAAACTTATTTCGATGTAGATCAAATTCTGCGTTATATGGCGGCGCATACTGTGGTAGTGAATTTAGACAGCTATTCATCAAGTATGGCTCAAAACTACTACATCTATGAAAATGAAGGGAAGATGACGATATTACCCTGGGACTATAATTTTTCCTTTGGTGGGTTTCAGGCAGGGAGTGCCTCTGCTGTTGTCAACTTTCCTATTGATACGCCAGTGAGTGGTGTAACCCTTGAAGAGAGACCACTATTTAATCAACTTCTTGCTAACCCGGATTACATGGAAAAATATCATGAATATCTCAATGAGATCATGACGAAATATTTCACGGATGGTAAATGGGCAGAAAAAGTGGCAGAGCTCGATGAGTTGATATCCAACTATGTAGAGAATGATCCTACAGCATTTTGTACCTTCGATGCCTATAAAAAAGCTCTATCTGCACTTACCTTATTAGGAGAGCTTCGGGCTGAGAGCATTCTGGGACAGCTTAAGGGAACTGTGCCCGCTACGACAACTGGTCAGAGTGAAGACCCAAAGGCACTAATCGAAGCAGGTCAATTAACATTAAGTGATTTGGGCAGTGGCATTGGGGGTAGACAACCCGACCAGAGCAACTCTCCAAAGCGACCCAAAAAAGACTAACAGTAATTGTTGGTCTTTTTTGTGCGAAAAGCAGATATTATGCGGTATTATACGAATAAATCATTCAAAAAATAGTTGAACAAAGGAGTGCATTTATGAAAAAAACAATTGTTGCTGTAACAGGAGGCACAGGTTATATAGCCTCATGGATCGTTCATGATCTACTGCGAGAAGGTTATGACGTGCGTATAACAGTTAGAGATCAATCACAAGTTGAGAAATACCAATATTTACGAGATATTGAAAAGAAATATACAGGCGTCTTAAGCGTATATGAAGCAGATTTGTTAAAGGAAAATTCCTTTGACGAAGCAGTTAATGGAGCGGATATTGTCATGCATACAGCCTCTCCCTTTTTCTTAAATGATAAAGATGATCCCTTACATAATCTGATTGAACCGGCAGTTCTAGGAACTAAAAACCTACTGAGCTCAGTCAATAAATTTGATAGCGTGAAGCGCGTGGTTTTAACCAGCAGCGTGGCTGCCATCTATGGTGATAATAGGGATATGACAGATAAGGGGTTAACGGCGCTTACAGAAGCCGACTGGAACGACACAAGTGATGTCCATAAAAATGCCTATAGTTATTCTAAGACTCAGGCCGAAAAAGCAGCATGGGCGATGATGGAGGCACAACAACAATGGGATTTGGTAACAATCCATCCTGGATTTGTTATGGGACCCTCTTTGACGAAAAGAGTTGACTCAACAAGTATACATACTTTACTCAGAATTCTACATGGTGAAATCGCTATTGGATCACCTAATCTAGCTTTTGTCTTTTCGGATGTACGAGATGTTGCAAAAGCCCATTTATTGGCCGCATTCACTGACAAAGCAAAGGGCCGTTATATCATTACCAGCGAAGCGGGGACCCTTTTGAAACTGGGACAGATCATTGATAGAAATTTTTTGGATGCCTATAAAGTCCCAAAAAGACTTGTGCCAAAATGGCTGGTATGGTTGATTGGTCCAAGTATTGGGTTTACACGAACCTTTGTTAAAAACAACATCGGTTATCCCTTGGACAGTGATACTTCAAAAAGTGTTAAGGAACTGGGTATCACCTATCATACCTTAGAAGAAACAGTGGTTGATCATGTGAATCAACTTAAAAAAGACGGACTTATTTAATTTACATGGAGGCAATATGAGTAAGCAAAAGGACAATATCATACTTGTTGTCATCTTGACAATTTCATCAATCGCTATTTATTTTATTCAATATCATGTTTTTAATCGAGCATCGGAAACGTTATTTTACCTCTTTCAAGATCTTGCATTTATACCTATACAAGTGTTGATTGTAACTCTGATCATTAACAGGTTCATCAACATTCTCGAAAAGCGAAAGAAACAAAAAAAGATTAATGTGATCATCAGTTCTTTTTTTATTGATGCAGGCATTAATATATTGATGACCCTGTCACAATTTAACCAAAATCATAACAAGGTATGTGGCATTATTAGAATCGATGAGATGCTGAGCAATAAGGAAAGTGTTGTCAAGAAAGAGGTAAACGAATTCAAATATCATTTCTACGCGGATCCAAATAAGCTAGAAGAATTAGACATTATTATGACTGAAAACAAAGGGCTCTTACTTAATTTATTGGGGAACTCCAATCTATTAGAACATGACTCCTTTACAGATATGCTTTGGGCAGTGTTCCATGTAGGCGATGAACTTAGAGCCAGAGGAGACGTTCAAAAGCTCGCTCAATTGGATATTGATCATTTATCAATTGATCTGTTAAGGGCTTATTCCGCTATGATTATGGAATGGATCAGTTACATCATCTACTTGAGGGATGAGTATCCCTTTTTATATGCGGCAGCCATCAAGAAGAATCCTTTTTGTCCAATTATGACACAGGATAGCCTATAATTACTAAGAGGTTAGGAGACAATAGGAGAGTCCGAGAAAGGAGAGACTATGACAGAGAAAAAAGCAATCATTGAAGCTGAGAACTTAAAAGCTGAGAACTTAAAAGCTGAGAACTTAAAAGCT
>CAZJIO010000004.1:21859-65269 GCA_964546035.1 uncultured Eubacteriales bacterium
TTGCCAAAATCATTTTATACGGACCTCAATCCATCAAAGGTTCCTTCGCCCACATTGATGGTTTTTAATCAACCCTTGGCAACAACCCTTGGGTTGAATGCTCAGGCGCTGATGGGTGAAGAGGGTGCTTATGTGTTTGCTGGCAACCGAATTCCAGAGGGGGCTTTTCCTCTTGCACAAGCCTATGCGGGCCATCAGTTTGGTAATTTTAACATGTTAGGGGATGGTAGGGCAATACTCCTGGGAGAACAGATGACACCTTTGGGACAACGGTTTGATATACAACTTAAGGGTTCGGGCAAAACGCCATACTCCAGAGGCGGAGATGGTCGAGCGGCTCTTGGACCGATGCTAAGAGAATATATCATCAGTGAAGCGATGCATGGGCTTGGCATTCCTACTACCAGAAGTCTAGCTGTGGTGACAACAGGTGAGGCGGTCATGCGAGAAGTTGCCCAATCAGGTGCAGTTTTAACCCGTGTTGCAGAGAGCCATTTGCGTGTTGGTACCTTCCAATATGTTTCGAAATGGGGCACGGAAGAGGAACTTAGAATTCTGGCAGACTACACCTTGAATAGACATTTTCGAGTAACGGGAGAGGATGAGAACCCTTATCTTTTCTTGCTTAAGGAAGTCATCAAAGGACAGGCGGAGCTCATAGCAAAATGGCAGTTAGTAGGTTTTATTCATGGGGTAATGAATACCGATAACATGGCTCTAAGCGGAGAATCCATCGATTTTGGTCCTTGTGCCTTTATGGATGTTTATGACCCAGCAACGGTATTTAGTTCAATAGACAGACAAGGCCGCTATGCCTATGGTAACCAACCCAATATAGCAGCTTGGAATCTGGCCAGATTTGCAGAGACCTTATTACCATTGCTCCATACAGACCAAGCTCAAGCAATCAAAATGGCACAGGACGCCATAGCGGATTTTTCTAAGTTGTTTATGGGCCATTGGTCAACGGGTATGCGGGCGAAATTAGGTTTGATTAATGAAGAACCTCAGGATGACGCCCTTATTGAAGAACTGTTGAGTATGATGCACAAGCATGGAGCAGATTATACCAATACCTTCATAGCACTCACGTTTAATCAACAGCCAGATATGGCGCTTTTTGGTACATCAGAATTTGCTCTATGGCATGAGAAGTGGCAAGGGAGAATCGGCAGGCAACAGGTGTCAAGCACGGCTGTAAGCCAATTGATGAAAAACAGCAATCCTGCTATTATTCCCCGTAATCACCGAGTTGAGGAAGCGCTAGCTGCTGCAGTGGAACAAGGAGACTATGGTGTGATGGAGGCGCTGTTACGGGTGCTTTCAAATCCTTTTGAACATTCTGAAGAACAGGTCGAGTATGCATTAGTAACAGATGCTTCGAAGGCGCCCTATAAAACTTTTTGTGGTACCTGATAGGGAATTATTAAAAGATAAGTTTGTGAAAATAAGCACTGCAACAAGTGCTTATTTTTGCTTTTGTCTGCATTTGGGATTCAAAAGTGGCGTTTCGTTTACAAATATTCACTTCTTGGTTTCAAATGTTGCATTTCGTTTTACAAAGTGGCAGCTCACTCTACTATTATGCTTGATTTTGTCTCATCCTATGCCCTACCTATGCCTTGCATGTAAAATATACTTGACATTATGTGTTCAATTGATTACAATGAGTATATAATATTTAACGTATAGTAAATATCAATAGACATAGGAGGTATTATTATGAAAGCATCTTAACAAATTATGGGTCACCAGATGTTTTACAACTTAAAGAAATTGATAAACCTGTGCCGGGGAAGAATGAAATACTGATCCGAGTAAGGGCAACATCCATCAATTATGGAGATATGCTAGCGCGTAATTTTAAAGCAGTTTCCCCTTCACAATTCAATATGCCACTGCTTTTTTGGTTTTTTGCAAAATTATACTTTGGTTTTAGCAAACCAAAGGTTATAATACTTGAGAGTGAGTTTGCAGGTGAAATTGAAGCAATAGGTGCTGATGTTGATTTGTTTAAGAAAGGGGATAGCGTTTTTGGATATCGTGGTCAGAGTATGGGCGCATATGCTGAGTATATATCCATAGCTCAAGACGCCTGCGTGACAATAAAACCTACTAATCTGACATATGAAGAAGCGGCTGTCCTGCCATATGGCACATTAATGGCGTTGAGTTTGCTCAAAAAAGCCAATCTCCAGGCTGGGCAAAAGATTTTAATCAATGGTGCAAGTGGAGGCATTGGCTCAGCGGCGGTGCAACTTGCCAAGTCTTATTTTGGGGCAGAAGTCACCGGTGTTTGTAGCACTTCAAGATTGGATTTTGTGAAGTCTTTGGGAGCTGATCATGTCATTGATTATTCAAAACAGGATTTTACGAATAGCCATAAGACCTATGATTTAGTTTTTGACATATTGGGAAAGAGCACCTTTTCAAAGTGTAAAAAAGTTCTTTCTCAAAACGGACGTTATCTTTTGGTCAGCTTTAAAACTAAACAACTGTTTCAAATGTTATGGACTAAAGTTATGGGTGGACAAAGAGTCCAATGTGCTTTTGCAGCAGAGGGTGCTCAAAATTTACAGTTTATTAAAGAGCTCATTGAAGCGGGGAAGATCAAATCGACTCTTGATCAAGCATATCCCATGGAGCAGAGTGCTGAGGCACATCATTATTATGAAAAAGGGGACAGAAAGGGTGGTGTAGTCATAACAATGTAACAGGGCCACTCAAGTTGTTAGGAGAAATACATGGTTTGGAGTAAAATGAAGCAGCAATTAGAAAGTTTTTTGAGTCCCTCATTGGTAGGTAGAGTAGAATACCGTGCATCTAGCTATCGTTATTTACCTGATAAATCAGGACAGAGTTACCTGATGGTCGACAAAAAGGAAATATTTAATATGAGGGATTTATCAACAGGCATTCGGTGGTATCAAACAGAGCAAGAAATAAAGAATGACCCGAATATTCTCATTCCTATCAGCGAGGAAGATATTGAAAGGGTCAGAAAAGAAACCAAAGGGCTAATCCCTGAAGATCGGTTAGCCCTCATCGCAAGAAATCACAAATTCTCCATATGCACAAAAGAGTTAATAGGAGCACAGACAGTCCTAAGCAAATCAAATTTTTACCAGGAAGCAAATGCCTTTTTAACGGATTCTATAGAAAATAATCTTAAGAGTAAGGATGCCCTGTTAAATATACTTGCGCTAGTGGATCGTCGTGTTGGTAAAAAACGCCTTTTGAGTATAGAGGAAGAGATGAGAATGAAGCTTCCTGTTGTGCAGTATTTTTATGATTTACGAAGGCGTACAGCCAATTAATTAAGGAGATCGATGATGACAAATCAAGTCAGTGTAGAAAAAGTAAGAGAGGATGCTATGAATTTTTTTAGGGCCGGGAAGTATTATTGTTCCGAAGCCGTTATGGCATCTATCCGTGAAAATTTTGAAGTTAACCTGCCAGAAGAGATTATTGCTATGGCTTCTGGATTTCCGGTTGGTATTGGCAAATCCAAATGTGTTTGTGGTGCGGTGTCAGGTGGGGTCATGGCACTTGGGTTGTTTTTCGGAAGAACAGCAGGATCAAATCCTCAGGATCCGCTAAGTGTGACGACATTAGAGCTTGCCAATGCATTGCAAGTCTATTTTAAAGAGCATCACAAAGTGCTCTGTTGCAGCGTATTGACAAAAGGGATGGATATGGCTTCGGGTGAGCATAAGGAACAATGCATCGGTTTCACTGGGGAAATTGCAGCCAAAACAGCGGAATTGATCCTTGATAATTGGTCTAGGACAAGGGAAGAGAGGCTAAAAGCACAATGATCAGAAAAAAGTTAGAAAAATTACCTTATCCTATTGCAGGTGTTATGCTAGCCCTTGCAACATTAGGTAACCTATTAGGCGGTTATAACAGTGGGATTAAAACTCTGCTTGGAAGTTTGTCTGTGGGTATTTTAGTGTTACTCAGTTTAAAGATTATTCTTCTCCCTAAGTCGGTCAATAAAGCTCTAAAAATGTTACCCATTGCCAGTGTAATGGCTACCTTGCCGATGGGGATGATGGTATTAACCACCTATACAAAAGGATTTATGCCTGAGTTCTCCAAAATCGTGTGGTGGGTAGCGCTGTTGATGAATGTGGGGATCATGATTTATTTTACGATAAAACATGTGTTACCGCTTAAGGTGAAAAAGGTTTATGCCAGTTATTTTGTTACATATATTGGAATTGCTGTGGCAGCAGTTACAGCTCAAGCCTTTGGGGCGATTTCAATAGGTAAGATAGCTTTAATCATTGGACTTTTAGCCTATCTTGTCCTTTTACCTATAGTGACATATCGGTATTTAAAAGATAAAAACATCGGTGAACCCTTAAAACCTTTGATTGCTATTTATGCAGCTCCAGCCAATTTGCTCGTCGTTGGATACTTGAGTTTAAAATTGAACTGGTCAAATGCATTGTTGGATACTATATATTTCATTGGTGTCATGACGACGTTGTTTGTATGGTATCAAATCTTCAGACTCAGACGTCTCCCCTTTTATGCGAGCTTTGCAGCCTATACTTTCCCCCTCGCTATTGGTGCAGCCGCAACTAAAGCGTACTATGCCAATTTCGTTGGAAGAAATGGTGATAATGGACTTGTCGAACTCTTTGGATGGATTCAATTAGCAATTGCTTGTGGTGTAGTGACGTATGTGCTCATTAGATATGTGAGTTACATGTTTGGCAAGAAAGCTTAAAAGACTGGAATGGATAACGTATAAATCTAACAAAAAAACAAATCCGTGATGATTTGTTTTTTTGTTATTAATGGTTCAACCCACTGAACCCAATTTGGCGTATAATTTTATATAATATAGCGTTTTGTTTAATAAAATGTCGAAATATAGTTGTGTTACCCATGGTATTTTTATAAATTGAGGGGGTTGACAATGAAAGGTTTGGAATACATACGAAGCTTGCCAGTTGACAAACTTGCTAAAGTGCTCATTAGAAGTTGCCCATCTGATATTGGACTAAGAAATATAGCTGAATGTCCTAGAATTAACTGTAAAACATGTTGGATTTATGCATTAGAGAGTGAGATTGACGCAGGTGCTGACGCATTTTTGACACAAGAATATTAGACTCTGTAAGAGGTATCGAATTTCAAGAATATTTGAAAACTGATACCTTTTTTTATTGTAGATTTTCTGACCCTTTTCATGGGAATTCATGCATGTTTTTATTATCTAACAAGGAACATACTATTAAAATTAAAGAATATTTGCATGTGCATTTAATCGCAGGACACCCGTATATCATTGTGGTTCACCCTAAAGAACCAATAATAGTATATAATTTTACACAATGATAGTGTTTTTGCAAGAGTTAATTGACTTATGGGTTAGCAATTAATACACAAACATAAAAAGATAGGAAGACTAAAATGAGCATTCAAATAATTGTAAAAGAAGTAAGGTTAAAAAAAGACCTATCTTTAAGAGATTTAGAGAGGAAGTGTGGCGTAGCTAAGTCAACACTTTCTAATATTGAGAACAATAACATTGATGCCAAGGTATCCACACTATGTAAAATTGCCAAAGGAATAGGCTGCTCCCTTGATGAGTTGGTAAAATATTGATATTTATAAGAACATTTATTTTTTAGTCACAGGCACATTAATCTGAAATCATTCATGAAAACCAGATTAAGGTGCTATTTTTTTTGAAATTCTGTTATAATTAAGCCAAATCAATATCAAAGAAGGGCGTGAAAAGATGGATAAAAAGAAACTCATATATATAGCATCTATTCCAGAAAGAACAATTAAATCAGTTGTATCGGTAGGTACAGGCATTACCTCCTTGCTGACAAAGCTTTTGTTACCAAATGCTGTAAAAGATTCGTCTACATATCGAGTGACCTTTGGCATGTTGCAACAATTCTTAATTGAGAAAGTAGCTCAAGTAGAAGAGGGCGAAAAAAGTATCGCTTTAAAAGATCATTATGCGGTTAGAAAAACGGCAGGATCTATTATTGAAGGGGTTGGATTGATCAGCATCCGGTTTTCTCCTGTGTGGATGTTGGCTATACTGAGTGACGTTTCAGGAGGGAGCAGAGTCTACCTCACTCGATTAATCGAGGATCTCAAGAAAAATAATCTCATTGATACGACAGTGAATTACGACAATGTCTACGATTTACTTGATGGCATCAATAAGTCGTCAAAAATTGGTGTTGATGCAATGGATACACCGCCCATATCTGTTGAAGAATTTAAAGAATTTATAGACACACTGATGGCGCAAATGAAAGATAACAATACTTCTTCAAAAAAAATGTTAGGAGATTTAGAAAAAGTCTATCATAAAATGACCGATACCAGCCAAAAGGAAAAAATGTCCCTACAAAAATTAAACGGTGCAATGACCCTTGATTTAATGAAAAATATGACGAAAAAGGGTTTTGATATCACAAAGGTAACAACTAAAACAAGTTTGGATATGATCAATGAAACGGTCATCAAAAGTTATATGGATTCGTTGGATCTGGTGAATAAAGTTGGAAAACGCAAATATTTGATTGAACATATGACACCTTTTATGAGGCAATTCAAACAACATTATAACAAAGACAAAAAAACCATCACTGGAAAAGCCCTTGGATGGTTTGGCAAGCATAAATAGGGAGAACTCTTATGAATACAACTTTTACAATACTGCCTAATACGAAGATTTACATACAGTCAGGTGATCCGGTTTTTGCCGGGTCTCCTTATTTAAAGATTAAAGCATTTTTAGATGAACAGTTTTCTTATAAGCTCTTACTTAATATTGAAAAAAAAGATCAAGTAGGGGATGAGGCTAGAGAAGAAAATGCGATTTATTTAATCCTATCTCCTAATGTGAGCCAGTCTCCAGAAGGCTACCAGCTTTGTATTACAACCAAAAGGATTAAAATTACGGCATCCTCACATGTTGGACAGTATTATGGCATAGCTACTTTGATTGATTTGATTATGAATACGGGACTTAGATTAGAAGAGACGGTTATAGAAGATGCGCCTTATTTTCAAAATAGAGGTGTTATGTTGGATATTACCAGAGGTCGTATGCCCAAAATATCCTATTTAAAAGAAGTGATTGATCTTTTATCCCACTATAAGGTGAATCAGTTACAAATGTATATGGAGCATACTTTTCAGTTTTCATTTATGAGCGAAGTGAGCTTGGGTAAGGATGGTCTTTCCCCGATGGAATTCATGGAACTTGATGCCTATTGTTATGAAAGGCACATTGAATTGATTCCCTGTATCGCTACCTTCGGACATCTTTATGAACTTCTTAAAAGTGAGAGTTTTAAGCATTTGTGCGAATATGAAGATTATACAAATGAACCGTATTCCTGGATGCGACGCCAAATGCACCATACCATTGATTGTATGAATCCAGAGAGCTTGGAACTTGTTAGACAAATGATTAAAGAGATTGCCCCTTGTTTCAGGAGCAAGTATCTGAATATCTGTGGTGACGAAACCTATGACATGGGAAAAGGGCGGAATAGAGAACGCTTAGCTCAAGTAGGTGGCGCTAGAATGTATGTCGATTTTTTAAATCAAATACTGGATGCAGTGCATGAACAGGGTAAAATTCCTATGTACTGGGGAGATGTCATTTTACAAGATCCTGAATTGATCGATGAGATTCGACCTTTTGCCATACCGTTACATTGGTGGTATGAAGCAGCGGTGAAGGAAGCGGATTTTGTTATATTTGAAAAAACCAAACGACCCTATTATTGCTGCCCATCAACGGCAGGTTGGAATCATTTTATGAACGATTATAAACGTGCATATAGCAATATAGATAAAATGGTTGGTTTCGGAGTGACATATAATGCGGTAGGAGTTTTAGTAACCGATTGGGGTGACTTTGGACAGATTAATCATATATCAACCTCATTACCTTTGCTGAAATATGGCGCAAAAATGGCCTGGAATCCAAAAGAGAGCGCTTCAGAGAGCAGATTTGATAAATCCTATGTGGTATTGTTAGAAGAAATTGGAAACGAACGCGTTGTAACTTGGGAGCATATTATGAAGTGGTTTTATGGTCGATACCATCATGATTTTATGTATGGCGATAATACCAATTACTTTGAAGCGCTCAAGAATGAAACATTGTTAGAAAGTTTTGAACGATTAGTAGCCCTAGAAGAACGTGTTTCAGATATAGCGCCTTTTTATAGGGGATCCATGAGTGATGATCTTGTAGAAGTATTTTGCGATATACAAGGGATGAAATGGATGTTGAAATTTGCAGTGATCATCAAAGAAGAACGAACCGATTCAGGGCTGGCTACAACCATAGAGAATTGGTTTATGGACTATGAAAACTTATGGAGAAAACGTTACAGAGAAAGTGAACTCTATCGTATCCGAGAGGTTATTATTGGGTTATGTCGCTTCCTTAGGGCGAATATATAAAAAAGGGGATTATTATGTCACTCAACTTAGCCTTTCTTGTTTTATTAGTGCTCATTGCATTTTATCTGATTTTTATAGAGATATTTACCGTTGTTTTTATGATGACAGGGGTTTCTCATACAAGATCAATGTTTCAAGTCATTTCACTGCTGACGAATTCAGGATTTACAACAAGTGAGAGCGAAATAATTGTCAGCTCGAGGAAAAGAAGAAAAATAGCAATTATTATCATGTTGTTTGGCAACATATTTAATGTATTGATCTTATCTATACTTGTTAATACAGTCATCACAATCTACCAAGAACCAACTTTTGAATTTGTCCAGGCCATTGTGGTTGTGTTGATCTTTTTTGTTCTATTTATTGCATATAAGAAATTGAAATTTATTAAAGTACGGTTTAATCGTTTAATCAAGAAAATAGCAAATCACTGGATGTATAGTAAAAAATCAAACCCTTTGCTGATACTAGATAACTTTCATGAGTTTTGTATTGTGGAAATTAAAGTCATTGAGGTGCCGGATATTCTTAAGGGTAAGACCATATTTGAGTCAAGTTTAAGCAACGATTACGGGATACGTGTGCTCTATATAAAAAGAGGTGATCAATATATTGGTTATATAGAAGATGATAACCGTGTTTTGCTCATGGATAGAATCATCGTTTTTGGTCCCTTGCATAACATCACAAAGGTATTCAATATGAAGCCTTCTCATTAGGATGATCTTATACGGTCCTTTTAACTAAAGGTACATAGATGCTTGCCTCGCAGTAATCTTTACGGGATAAGCGATAGTCAACCTTCTCAATGTGATAGTCTATGGTAAAACTATATTCATTAGCGGCTATCCAAGCACCTACAAAGTCAAGAATTTTCCTGAGTACGTTATAATCGACGTCTTTAGCACTGTGTGCGCCTATGTATTTGAAAACGATATAAGTGTTACTAGGTACGCGAATACAAGTCAGTTGCTTGTCTAAAGGAACAATGTGTGCATCTGCTTTAAAGGCTGCTAGATAAGTGTTAAAACCTACACCGTATTCATTCCAGTAGCCATAAGTGGTGTGATATTCTGACACATCTTCAATAGCATCCGTGTATTCTTGAATTAATCGATGAGACAATTGTTTTGACAAGGAGTGCTTTTTATTTTCTTCACATAAAATTGTTTTTCTAAGACCTACCAGATGAAAAGAAGGTAAATAGAGGGTCTCATGCTGGAAAATGAGCGCATTGCCCAAATCACCTAAAGAACTTTTGTGAATTTTAATTGCAGCGGGAAGTTCGACAGGGGCTTTGCGATATTCACCAGGTGTCATGTGATAAAGGCGTTTAAAAGCTCTGGAAAAATTAGTAGGATGAACAAAGCCTAAGAGACTTGAAATATATTCGATGGTGAATTCAGAATTACTTAAGAGTTCCAAGCTCTTTGAAAGTTTTCTAGCCCTGATATAATACATAATTGAATGGCCAGTACTGGCTTTGAAAAAGTGTAGTAAGTGATATTTTGAATAATGACAGTTGTCTGCAATCTCTTTAAGGGCGAGGTTTTTATCCAAGTTCTCTTCTATATAATCGATTAAATCCATTACGCTTTGACAATAGTTCATTCAATGTCTCCTCAAGTTAGCAATTTAGGATTAGTTACTTTTGAAATCTATTATATAATACAAGCAACACTTGTTCAACTCTTGGTTACTATTGATGACTAAATTTGGAGGTATATGATGCATAAACTTTTATTAATAATGATTTGCTCTTTAATGACGCTAGTAGGGTGTTCTCAAAAAGTTGTTGAGGTAACAACGTCTGAGGCAATAACAACCGAAGCAGTAACAACCGAAGCAACAACAACTGAAGCTGACCTTATGGAAGAGCTCCTATCCCTAGAAAATGGTTATTTCAATCGTGAAGTAATATTTGAAAATCTTCAGAGTACTTATGCTATAACGGCAAATACAATGGGTGCCTTATGGATGATGGATTTTAAAAGTTCGGTTACAGAAATTCTTATTAGCGACAACACCCTATATTTTGGGAATAAAGATGGCCATATGTTTGCAATGGAAAAAGCGTCCCAATCCATCATTTGGGAAACAAAAATCGATGCTCCCTTACTGGCAAAACCGATTATGCTGGGTGATCACCTCCTTTTTACAGGAAGAGAAAAACTGTTTTTAGTTGATAAAGCAACAGGTAATGTCCTCTGGAGTTTCGAACCCCTTACAGCTTATCCGGAAGATAGAGATGAGTGGGATTTTGATGCTTCATCACCGGTCATCTATGAAGACCAATTATTATGGGCTCCCTCAAATGGGAAAGTTTATGCTATAGACCCCCTTAGGGCCGAAGTTAAGTGGTTTGTAGATACAAAAACGCCTTACCAAACACGCTGCACACCTGTTATTTACGAAGATCAACTTTATATTCAATATGCTCTTGGGAATTTCTTTGCCGTGGATCTAATAAAGGGCGAAATACTTGATAAAACAAAAGTTGGCGCGGCTTCTTTTAATGAGTTGTTTGTGTACGAAGGCACGATTTTTGCTTCAGAATCCAGAGGCGCAGGTATCTACGCTATAGATGCTAAGACCTTAGAGGTCAAATGGAAATATCAAGACCCTATGATGTCTTGGATCACTGGTAATCCAGTCGTATACGAAAAAGCGCTTTATGTACCTACTTCTGATGCAAAACATGTGATCTGCATGGATATTGAAACTGGGAAAAAAATAAATGTTTATAAGACACGTAATAATATGTTTGGTACGCCCATTATGGACAATGGCATTTTATACATTGGCGAAATTAATGCCACTGGAAATGCCGTGGGTTCTGTAACTGCCTTTGACCTGGTCACTTATGAAAAAGTATGGGAGTTAGAACTGGGTCCTATCGCTAACAGTATGACCCTCTCTGATGAAATTTTATATGTGCCTAGTTTTGACGGGAAGATATTTGCCATAGCTCTCAATTTCTAACACCTTATTCTAGGATACGACAAGAAATATACGTCATCGTCTTGCACTTAATTCGAATATGGCATATAATTTTCTTAGAGCGTATATATATAGAAATGAACGGGTGAGAGACAATTGAAATTTGGCAACCTTGGCGTAATAATTTTATAAGGTTTATATGTTGCTATTTAAAATTAACCTCGGTGAAGTGCCTTTTACCTGCCTTCATTGAGGTTTTTTATATGGCTTAAATAAAGAGAAAAGATTGAGGAGAAAGAGAAAATGGAAATTGAAACATTCATAGGTATTGGAATTGGTGTAGTAGGGTTTGTGTTCTTTTTATATGCGATAGGATTTATCCGTGTCGGTACGGATGAAGTGGGTATTGTGGAGAAATGGTGGAGCTTTAGAGGGTCTGTTGGTGAAGACCAATTGATCGCCTTAAAAGGCGAAGCGGGTTATCAACCGCGTGTTATCAGAGCGGGCGTGCACTTTAGAACACCCCTACAATATAAGGTGAAAAAAGTTAAGCTGGTAACCATTCCGCAAGGACAAATAGCCTATGTATTTGCCCGTTCAGGTGTTAGTTTGACAGAAGGACAAACATTGGGCCGTGTCATTGACTCTAGCTTATCCTACCAAGATGTTAAAGCCTTCCTTGTAGCAGGTGGTCAAAAGGGGCCACAGAGACAAATCCTAAGAGAAGGTACCTACGCCTTTAATTTAGCTCAATTTATGATTATAACAAAAGATAAAGTGCATTCTATCTTTACTTCAAAAGATGAAATCGGTCAAATTGAAACCATGAGAGCCAGATTAGAGGCGGAGTCAGGGTTTGAACCCATACATATCGGCGTATCAGGAAATAACGCCGGTGCCATTGATAATATTGGTATTGTCACCATTAATGAAGGTCCAACACCCGATAATGGTGCAATCATTGCGCCTATAGTAGGAGAAGAAGTCAGCAATCCCTATTATCACAATAACTTTCAAGAACCTGAAAAATTCTTGGCAGCAGGTGGGAGAAAAGGGAAGCAGATGCAAGTCATCACGGATGGTGTCTATTTTATCAATAGAATGTTTGCTAGTATCGATATCATACCTAAAACAGTGATTAACATTGGTAGCGCTGGTGTCGTCGTCAGCTATTTTGGAGATAAAGGCATCGACGTATCTGGTGATGCATATACCCATGGTGAATTGGTGGAACAAGGTACAAAGGGTATATGGCGGGTGCCCATGATGCCCGGTAAATATGCATTTAATACCTACGCAGGTAAAGTGATTCAAATACCAACCACTAATGTTATTTTAAAATGGATCAGTGGTGAAGCAGGGATACATAGACTAGATGATAATTTAAAGGAAATCAGCCTCATTACCAAAGACGCCTTTGAACCTAATTTGCCCCTTACCGTCGTTTTTAATATCGATTATAGGAAAGCATCTTCAGTCATCCAGAGATTTGGCGATATTAAGATGCTCATTGAGCAATCCCTAGACCCTATGATTGCCGGTTATTTTAAGAATATTGGACAAACAAAAACCCTAATCGAATTGGTGCAAGATAGAAGTGCTATTCAAAATCAGGCATCCTCAGAAATGAAGGCGAAGTTTTTACTATATGATTTAGATTTACAAGAAGTGTTGATTGGCACACCAGCAGCATCCGCATCAGATACGAGAATCGATAAGATTTTAACCCAATTAAGAGATCGACAAGTGGCCCTTGAAGAAATTAAAACCAATGAAGCAAAACAAAAATCAGCTGAAAAGCAAAGAGAACTGAATGAAGCACAAGCTAAATCTGATGCACAAACGGCGCTAACCCAATCCTCTATCAACATAGAAGTAGCTGACAATAAGGGTAAAGCAGAACTGCGTTTGGCAGAACAAGAGGCGTCGAAGATCATTAAATTGGCAGAAGCAGCAAAATTTAAGACCAATCAAGAATCAGAGGCTGCTAAGTATGCCAAAGTAGCAAATGCTCAAGCTGACGCAGAAGCCATTGAATTGAATGCAAGAGCAACAGCAAAACAAATTGAACTGAAGGCAACGGCTGATGCCTCCCAGGTTACCCTAGAAGCTACTGCAGAAGCCAACAGATTAGAGAAGATTGGTGAAGCAACAGCACTTAATATTAAAGCAGTTGCAGATGCAGAAGCCGAAAAAGTGACAAAGATTGGTGAAGCACAAGGTAGGGCGGCCCAAGCCCTTGTTAATGCTTATGGTGGTCCTGAGTTGCAAGTGCAGCAAAATGTATTGACTGCTTTTGCAACGGCATTGCAAGAAGGGAAAATGGCCATTGTGCCACAAACTGTTATTAATGGTGGATCCGGTGGAGAAACGCCAAATGCTTTGGAAGGTATCATGAGCTTGGTCTTAGCTAATTTAGCCAATACCCGTAATCTTGAAGGAAAAGATAAATAACTAAAATAAAATTCCCGATAAATTGTGAACCATATCACATTTTATTGGGGATTTTTCAGTTATACTGTATTCAACAGACAAGATCTGAAGGAGGAAAATAATATGGAAAAAATTAAATTAAATGAAAATACATTTTGGGTAGGTAAGATTGATGATAGGGATGTGCCTTTTCATAGACTGATTCTTACGAAAGGAACGACCTATAACAGTTACTTAATCAAATCCCAATACCCTACTATTATTGATACAGTGGATTTTTCTTTCGCCAAAGAATATATCGACAAACTGGCAGAAGAAATAGATTTGATAGACATCAAATATATTGTAATTAATCACACAGAGCCAGATCATTCAGGAGGGCTAAGAGCCTTAACATCAAAAGCAAAAAATGCGGTCATCGTGTGTAGTGAACCAGCCGTATATGAACTTAAGGAAATGTATAAGCTGCATGATCGCGAATTTATGGTAGTTAAAACAGGTGATCATCTAGATATTGGTGGTAAGACCCTTGAATTTTATGAAACGCCGTACCTGCACACAGAAGAGACTATGGTCACCTATTGTGTAGAAGATAAAATATTGTATTCCTGTGATATATTCTCAACCCACATTGCCAATGAAGCCTACTTTGCTGATTTGGCAGATGTAGATATTTTAGAAGATTTTAAAGTGTATTATAGCCTCATTATGCATCCTCATAGATTATACGTGCAAGATATGATTGAAAAAATTAGCGCATTAGATATTCAAATGATTGCGCCATCTCATGGTTATATTTTGAGAGAAAATGTCAGGGAGTATATGCGCATTTATGAGGAAATGAGTAAAGACAAACCCATAGACAAAAAAGGTTTGGTGCTGTATTCTTCCTTAACAAGTAATACTAAAAAGATGAGTGAAGAAATTAAAAAAATATATGATCAACATGGTGTGGAAATGGAAATTATTGATGTTAACAAAACTTCCCTCGAAGAGATAAAGGTGGCCATTAACTCAGCAACGATATTATTTTTTGGGACATCAACAAAATACGCAGACATGGTAGGAAAGCTTGAAGAGATACTAAAAGAGCTAAGCAAAATTGATCTTGTTAACAAAATAGGCGTGGCTTTTGGATCTTTTGGATGGAGTGGAGAATCCATTGAAATTGTGCAAGATTATTTGTTGAAATCAGAGTTAAGAACCTTGAATACCAGCGAAATAATCAAGACAACAGGGATGATTGATGTTCAATATCCTATTAGAGTAAGGTTTGCACTGAACGAAAGCAATCGACATGAATTTGATAGATCGATTAACTATACAATAGATTTAGTATCAGGATTATAATTACAAATATAATACAATAAGCAAAAAAGATGGGAATTTTGACTGTAATTATGGTATAATATGTGGATGTCAATCAAACGATTATTACATATTAAAAGGAAGTGAACTTTAGTTTGTTTTTAAAAATAAAGTCTGAAGTATTCAAGAAAATAATAATAGGTTTATCCCATATAAAAGCAAGCCTGAAACACCTTGATCAATACCCCTTTTTGCAATTATTAATATTTTCATTTGTTTTAAATTTTGTGTTAGAGTCACTGAGTCGACGCTCTCTTTTTAAAGGCGTTGGCTTCGTTTTAGCTAATCCACTGATGTTTTTATTTAATATACTGATTATTTTATTTACACTGACTTTAACCCTTTTGTTTTCGAAAAAAAACTTTCTGCTTGCCTTATTTTCGATTGTATGGGTTGGACTTGGCGTTACCAACTATGTTCTGTTAGGTTTCAGGACGACACCCCTTACGGCTATAGACTTTTATATTTTAGGATCGGTAATTGAGATTATCGATGTATATATTAATACGTTTCAAATTATTTTGTTGTTAGTAGTAGCTGTGGTTGTGGCGATAGCCATCCTATATCTATGGAGAAAGTTACCTAAGAAGAAAGCTCAATTTAAACTCGCCTTGACCACGCTAGGGGTAACGATTGTGCTGATGCTCATGGTGTCGAATGTTTCGTTTAAAGTGCATGCGTTATCTAATAACTTTGGTAATCTTGCAGATGCTTATTCTGAATATGGTTTTGCATATTGCTTTTCTACGAGTCTTTTTGATCGCGGGATCAATAGGCCGGATGCTTATTCTGAAGAAAAAATAGATGCTGTTTTAGATAAGATTGAAGACAACATTGATGAAACAGATGACCAAGACGATGTTAATACACCAGGTAAAGTAGATGATAGTTCACCTGATGTGAGCAATGACGGTGACATAGAACTGCGACCGAATGTGGTTATGGTACAATTAGAATCCTTTTTTGATGTTAATCATTTATTGAATTTTACTTTTTCAGAAAACCCCACACCGAATTTTACCAGTTTAAAAAAGGCTTATTCCTATGGTTATTTAACAGTTCCTTCTATTGGCGCTGGTACGGCAAATACAGAGTTTGAGATCATTACAGGTATGAATATAGAATATTTTGGTGCAGGTGAATATCCATATAAAACCATCCTGCAGACCACTACTTGTGAGAGCATTTCGTATAATTTACATGAACTTGGATATCACAGCCATGCTATTCATAACAATACCGGAACTTTTTATGATCGAAATCAGGTTTTTCAAAAGTTAGGGTTTGATAGCTACAGTTCGATTGAGTATATGAACGATGTTGAGTATAACCCAGTTGGTTGGGCAAAGGATAATATTTTAACCACTGAAATTATTAAAGCGCTGGACGCCAGCTTTGCCCAAGATTTCATTTATACCATTTCAGTGCAGCCACATGGGAAATATCCAGACACAATCGTAGATGAAAATCAAAAAATTAAAGTATTTGCTGAGAATCAAAGTGACAGCGATGACGCAATTGATCTTCCAAACGATACAGAAGCATATGAAAGTGAAACCACAGAAACAGATAATGAAGAAACGCCAACTGAGGCAGAGAAGACTGAGCTAGAGCAAAAGAAAATACGAGAAAGTTATATGATAGGCTTTGATTACTTTGTCAATCAACTTTGGGAAACAGATCAGTTTATTGGTGCATTAATTTCAAAACTGGCTTTATATGATGAACCAACTGTAGTCGTTTTTTATGGAGATCATTTACCTTCAATGTCCTTCGAAAATGGGGATTTATCCAACGATAATAAGTTTCAAACTGAATATGTGATGTGGAGTAATTTCAAAATGAAGCAAGTCAACCGTGATTTGAGCGCATATCAACTCAATGCCTATGTAATGGAGCGATTAGGGTATGATAATGGCATTTTGACAAAACTACATCAAAATTATGTGACAGAACCTGATTATGAGGAAGAGTTAGAAATGTTACAATACGATATGTTATATGGTGATAGAAATGTTTTTGAAGGAGAAAATCCTTTTGTTGAAAAGACCATTCAAATGGGTGTCTTGGATATTGAGATTACAAATATCCTTCAAAAAGGTGAAGCAATTTTTATAGAAGGGCATAACTTTACACCTTGGAGTGTTGTTTATAGGAATGAAGAGCCCCAAGATACACTTTTTATTGATGAAAATACGTTGATCGTACCCTATGAAAACTATACGAATGAAGTGATATATGTGGCGCAAGTAAGCGATGGTGATACCGTCCTGAGTCAAAGTAAAGAATGGAAGCCCGTAGAGGAGAGCCAATCTAAGGACATTTATTTGACTTATTAAATGAATAAGCAAGGTTTATCCTCTTAGCAACCCTGCTAAGGGGATTTTTTATCTACTAGGAAAGTCCTCAACTTGAAGTAGACTTTCCTGTAGACTTAAGGTGTTCTAAAGAACACTCTTTTTGCATTAAAACGTATAAATGGTGTGGAAAAGAGAATAACTAAGTAAAAGGAGGCTTTAATGATGAAAAATAAAAACACATTTATCAAAGTGATGATCATAACACTCTTGATTTTAACAAGTTGTGCTAATAACGTGACACAGAAGGATACAACAGCCGAACCCGTAAATCTCACGACTGAAGCTCCAGTTCCTGAGACGACAGTAATTGAGGAAGAGGATGAAAAACACGAGGTGGTGCTCTATTTCTCCGATCGTGAATTAATGGCTACTTACCGGACTAGAAAAGAAGTTCTTGTAGGTAAGGAAGAGCAAGTTGAAAAGGCTGCCTTAGAAGCTTGGATAAAGGGACCAGAAAACGAAGACTTAATTGGATTAATTGAGTCAAATGTTTTGGTTTTGGATATTGAGGAAGTAGACGGAATTGCTCGTGTAAGTTTCTCCAAAGAGATTAAGGAAAGCAATCTAGGTTCAAGTGGTGAATTGTTTCTCATAGAACAGATTGCCATGATCATGCAACAATTTGGATTTGAAAATACACAGATATTGGTAGAGGGGAAAGTAGATGAATCCTTGCTAGGACACGTGTCTACAAGTGAACCAATTAGAGCAAATGATCCAGAAAGTTACCAATGGATTGAAGAAAAAGAGCAAAAGGTTGTCTTGGAAAACGAAGTTTTCCGGATTTTTGAACCAACACCTAATACCTTGGTGAAGGATCGCATCGTTGTAAAAGGATTAGCCCGAGTTTATGAAGGGACTGTGTTGTATGAATTCGAAGATGGACATTTTATATTGGATGAGGGGTTCACAACAGCGTCACAAGGTGGTCCTGAATGGGGAGAATTTGAGATCATCATTGAACTGGATGAACTTCAAGAAGTGACCAATGATTCTGGCAGTATCATCATTTATGAAGAGAGTGCTGAAGACGGTTCAAGACGGAATGAACTGATTATTCCTGTAAAGGTAGAGAAATAAGCTAATTTACTCAGTTCAGGTACACGTAATGCGTTAAATGAATATAGTAATAGAGAAAAAAGAAAACTTGGAGTTAGTGTGAAAAGATTTAACAATCAAAATCCTATGGTTATGAATAATGATACCGGTGATTTTCCTTATGAAGACGCTATGTCTGCCAATGATGATTTGAACTATTATGAGCCAACTTACCTAACGAGAGGCGTTCAAGAGCCAATGATGGAAGACGAAGATGGCGATAAAAACGATAGACAATATATGATCAGCTTATATCCTGAGTTGTCAAAACGGATTCAGTGTCTAATCGAAGATGAATGTAACAAACTGGAATACGAGGGTAGTATGATGTATGATGAATACCCTGATAAAAATGAAATCGATAAAATAGTAATGAGAATCTATGTCGTTGTTGAAAAAGAACAAATGATCCCGAAACAAGACATCGAAGGCCAACAAGTGATTGTGCCAGGAAGGAATATTTGGTTATGGGATAACGTTCAAGTCCCCTTTTTAAATGAACTATTTTATAGACGAAGACACAGATATCCACGAAGATCCTTTTATCCATACCAGCCACAGCCTTACCAATATTACAGACCGCGTTATTATCCTTATCAGTATAATCAATTCTACCAACCTTATGTGCCATATAACTATAGATACTATTAGTGAAATAATAAAGCCCACCAAATCGGTGGGCTTTATTATTTATCCAGTAGGAAAGTTCTACTTTCCTACGAAGTAATAAAAAGAGCGGGATACAAAATTAAGGCATTGATAACGCGCTAACAAGCGCTCTTTTTATTGGAAACTACTTGATGAGATCCATCCCACCCATATAAGGTTGCAGTGCAACGGGTATACGAACAGTACCGTCTTCATTTAAGTTGTTTTCTAAGAAAGCAATCAGCATTCTAGGTGGGGCTACCACTGTGTTATTTAATGTGTGAGCAAAATACTTGCCACCATCACCAACAACACGAATTTTCAAACGGCGTGCTTGTGCTTCGCCTAAATTCGAACAGCTGCCTACTTCAAAGTACTTCTTCTGTCTTGGAGACCACGCTTCTACGTCAATGGATTTTACTTTTAAATCCGCAAGGTCACCAGAGCAACATTCTAGTGTTCGAACGGGTATATCTAAAGAACGGAATAAATCAACAGAGGATTGCCACAAGGTATCGAACCATGTCATGCTGTCTTCAGGCTTGCAGACAACAATCATTTCTTGTTTTTCAAATTGATGAATGCGATAAACGCCTCTCTCTTCAAGTCCATGTGCGCCTTTTTCCTTTCTGAAACAAGGAGAATAACTGGTTAAGGTGTGTGGAAGAGAAGTTTCTTGCAGGATGGTATCGATATATTTACCAATCATAGAATGTTCGCTGGTACCGATTAAGTATAAATCTTCACCTTCAATTTTATACATCATAGCATCCATTTCAGCAAAACTCATAACCCCTGCAACCACATCGCTGCGAATCATAAAAGGGGGTATACAATAAGTAAAGCCTCGGTTAATCATAAAGTCTCTCGCATAGGAAATGACGGCTGAGTGAAGTCTTGCGATATCACCCATTAGATAGTAGAACCCGTTTCCGGCTACTTTTCGAGCGCTATCTAGGTCAAGGCCATTGAATTTCTCCATAATTTGGGCATGATAAGGGACTTCAAAGTCAGGTACAAAGGGATCTCCGTAACGTTGTACTTCCACATTATCTGCATCGCCTTTACCAATGGGTACACTGGGATCGATAATGTTAGGCAGGGTCATCAAGATCTTGGTAACTTTCTCGTCGAGTAGAACTTCATTGGCTTCTAACTCAGCCAAACGTGCTGATTCTTCGGTCACCTTTTTCTTTAAGGCTTCAGCTTCTTCTTTTTTACCTTGTGCCATTAATCCACCAATTTGCTTGGAAATTTTGTTTCGATCTGCACGTAGGGCATCTGCCTCTCCCTTTGCATTTCTGCTTTCAAGATCGAGAGCAATGACTTCTTCTACCAAGGGAATTTTGTGCTCCTGGAATTTGTTCTTTATATTTTGTATGACGATTTCTGGGTTTTCTCTAACAAATCTGATGCTTAACATGAATTTTTCCCTCCTAAGGAAATAGTTTTTGGAATAAAAAAAGACTCATCCACCCCATGCGTAAATATGGGACGAAGAGACTCCGCGTTGCCACCCAAATTGCTAGTCTATTAAAGCGCTAGCCACTCGAAAAGTAAGATAAAGGTTACAAACCTTCGGTATAAACCGACAGCTCCAAAAGTGGACAGACTTACTATTTCGCCAATTCACACCAACCATTGACTCTCTGAAGAAATACATAAATCGTAGCTTTTATCTGCGCTGATAAGATATGTTGTTAATTATATACCTATCTCTTCAACTTGACAAGTAGAAAACATGCGTGAAAGGCTCAATTAGCTTAGTCTTTGCGGCATTTTCTAGGATTATTCATGAAAAACTAGTAAAGTTAAATAATTATCAAATCCCTCTTGTGATTTTGAATAAAAGTTGATATAATATTGCTTGGTATCATTAATAAGTTATGGATTGATTTTTTTAGACAAAACTAACCTTGATTATTTGGGGTAAGATGTTTTTAAAACATAAATCCAAATAAATCAAAGAGGTAAATATAATGGCTGATAAAACGATTTCATGTAAGAACTGTAGTACAACATTTGTTTTCACAGAAAATGAGCAAGCTTTCTACAAAGAAAAAGGATTCGAAAATGAACCACAAAAGTGTCCAGCTTGTAGAGCAGCAAAGAAACAAGAATCAAGAGGCAATAGCAGAGGCGGTTTCGGTAGATCTGAACGCGAAATGTTCCCAGCAATCTGTGCTGAATGCGGAAAGAAAACAACTGTTCCTTTCAAGCCAAACGGTGAAAAACCAGTTTTCTGTAAAGATTGTTACCAACCAAGCGGTAGATAATTAATAGAAACAATATAAAATGTACCATTTTAAACAGCCCCTAAGCTAAGCTTGGGGGCTGTTTTATTTGAAAGGTTTACTTAACGAATAGAGGGGTTTCGACAGCGTCAATCGAATACACCGTATCATCATAGATTTTAGTCGGGAAAGTGACTTCGCTGGTTTTCTTCATATCGATTAAGCTAGTGACCACCATTTTTCCTCCAGATAAAGAGTAGAGGTAGTCGCCGATATAAACAAGTCTATTAATGTTAAAGTTATAATCATAATACCCGTCACCTGTTAATGTGGTGGCATCTTGATGGGTGAGGGAACCTTTAAAATCGAAACTATCCTTAGAAATATTGTACACGTACGCTCCGGAAAAGTCAGTGACATAAGGCGTCTTGCCGGAAACTGTAATAGGAAAAGCCATAATACCTTTACTAAGAGAGATCATGAGCGCTTTGTGATTATTTTGAAGCTCTGAATATGTGCCAGATGTTCCAATGATTTCTTTGTTCTTTTCTATAGGATTTGCGGGGTCCGTGACATCGAAGAGTGAAATCTTAAAGCCACCCGTTGTTACACGACCTTCGTTTTCTACAGTGTCAGACCCAAAGCCTAGCACGTGATTTTCATCTAATAGATGCATGTAAGTAGAGAAGCCTGGTATTTTAAGATATCCCAGTAACTTAGGCGCTGTTGGGTCTTCTGCATCTATAACAAAGAAGGGGTCTACCTGTTTGAAAGTCACCATATAGATTCGGCTACCAGCAAAACGTGTGCTGTAAATGCGTTCACCGGGAGCTAAATCAGTTAATTTGCCAATTTCTTGAAGCTCTGAATTTAAAATATACACATTGTTTTTCGAAATATTGTTGGTATCCCACATTTCACCTGTGGTGGTGGCGATTCGAAGATTGCCTTCAAAAGCATCGAGGGAAAATTGATTGAGTGCAGATCCGGGTACAGATCCATTGGCTACATAGTTGATTTGACCTGCCTCTAGCTTGAATTTATAAAGGGTCGTAGATTTGGTGTAGTTAGGCACATAAAGAAGTGCGTTATCCGTCTTCTCATAGTTATAATTCGTAAAGGACAAATAGAGATGATCTGCGGAAGCATAAACAATTTCTGCAGAACCTAAGTAGGTTTTGACATCAACTAGGTTGGTGGCTAAATCTATGCCAATGGTTAACATATAATTTGGCGTTACATAGTTAGGAAAATAATGGATCTCATCGTATGGAATAACCGTCATTTTGCCTGTGATGTTGTCTGTGTATTTGGGTCTGAAGGAATAATCGTCAAGGTCTTCAGCTGATGACGAGCGATAGAGGGGCCCTATGTTCCAGTAATTTAGATTCTTGTTGGTAATGACATAAAGCTTATCTTTAATTAATCTGGAGCTGATATAACTGCCCTCGTAATCCATGTCTTGAGTCAAAATGGGTTGTGCTGGATTGCTGATGTCATAAATAAGAACGAAGGTATTGATGGTACCGTAGGCGGGGAGTATGCCCTTACTTGAAGAAGCCGAAAATTCAGCGGGATAAGCATAATTTGACCAACTGGTACCTAGGATCACAAGACGATTGCCTTCAATATACAGATCCGAGACATTTCCGCGTTGGTCGGGTATATTAATGGTTGAGAGAATTGTAGGCTTCGTTGGAGAAGGATCAATAATGTGAATTCTATTTTGATTGAGACTAAAAATATTTTTGCCATTGGTCTTGAGGGTGTCCCCTTCATCAACGCCAATGGTTTGGTTGTTGGTATCTGAGAAATCAGAGGTCGGCTTCTCGGAACTAGCTCCTGAAGCAGTGTCCGTAGTTGATTCTGAGGCTTTGTTATCAAGGCTGAAAATGGGCGTGCCTGTTGGAGGAAAATTCTGTCCGCTGATATAGGCATTTAACACATTGTTATAATGGAGCAATTGGGTAAATGCTTTAGCGCTGCCAAGTGTTGGCAAAGGACTTTTGATATCGGGGGTAGTGGTTTGTGTTGTGATATCAATTCTATAAGTTTTGGAATTCCACGTTACTTTATGACCGAGTGTTTCTGCAATAAATCGGATGGGTACCAGGGTTCTGTCTCCTTGAAGCTGTGTAGGCGTATCAAGGAAGTTAATTTGACCATTTACAAGCACGGCTGTGTTGTTGAGTTCAAGTAGTACTTCCATGGATTTGTTTTTTACAATGACTTGATTTGTTGCTTTGTTCCAATCTACTGTTGCGCCTAGATTTTCGAACACACCACGCAGTGGCACTAAAGCTCTGTTGTTCACAATTAAAGGTGGGACATCCAGGGTTATTTCCTGACCATCAATATAAATGGTAGGTGTGGAGCTGGTTCGAGTTGTAGCTGCTTGAAGTTGCGCTTGAGGCAGTGCGAAGGTGCAAAGAAGCAAAATGGCAATTAGGATAGAAGCAAATGTTTTTTTCAATTAAAGAACCCCCTTTGATAAAAATATGGATGACTAAGTATAGTATACCTCTTAGACGTCATAATTGGAAAAAAGTTTCGAATTAGGAAATAAAAAACCTTGTCGAAATTTGTTGTATATTGTCGAAATGAACCAAATATGATATGCTGGATTTTAGAATGCACAAAGCTTGCTAAAGGATCGGGTGGGAGAATCATGGAAGATGTCAAGAGATTAAGAGATGCCAATAAAGAATTAGAATTGAATGTTAAATTGAGAACGATGGAATTAGAGTTAGCCAATACAAGGGCAGAAGAGGCCAATGCCGAATTGGAAGAAATGAACGCTGAACTGGAAGAGTTGAATGCAGAACTAGAAGAACTCAATGCGATGCTTCAGGATGAAATAATGGAGCGTAAAAAGGCAGAAGAAGGCATTAAGTCTTTAAATGAGGAACTAGAAAATAGAGTGATCGAACGTACTCATCAATTGCAGGAGATGAATGCATCACTGGAAGAAGAGATTTCTGAACGCATTAGAGCTGAGGATATTCTCCTTCAAGAAAAGATTTTTATTGAGGCTGTATTTGACAGTATTCCAGGATATCTTTACGTCTATGACGCAGCGGGTAGGCTCGTCAGATGGAATAAGAAACATGAAGAAATGACAGGATATACTTCAGAAGAACTCTCTAAAATGACCTTAGCGGATTGGTTTGATGGAGAGGATGCGGTTCGAGTAGCAACAGCTGTAGAAGAGGTTTTTGAAAAAGGTAATGGCGAGGTGGAAGCGCACCTACTCATTAAGGGAAATAAAAAAATGCACATCAGATCAACAGGTGTGCGTTTGATTACGGATGAAAAAACCTACTTTGTAGGAATTGGTTTGGATATTACAGAGCAGAAAAAAATTGAAAAGGCTTTAGTGGAAAGTGAAGCGAGACATAAAGCGATGATCGATCACATCTCTGATGTTATTGGCATTGTTGATGTAGAGGGAATCATTCGTTACAATAGTCCTAATATAACAAAATGGTTTGGATGGGAGGCTGAAGAGCTGCTCAATCGGAGTTGTTTTGAAACAACGCATCTGAGGGACCGCATCGTTCTTGTAAATGCATGGGCTGAGTTGAGTAAGGAAGCAGATAAAGTGATTACGATAGATTATAAATACCTGTGTAAAGATGGGCACTATAAGAACATTGAATTAACCGCTAGAAACATGATTCATAATACGAGTATTAATGGGATATTGGTGAATTTTCATGATGTCACAGAACGTAAGCGTATGGAAGTGCTGTTGAAAAAGAGTGAAGAACAGTATCGTTTATCCGAAGAGAGTCTTAATAAAGCTCAAAAAGTTGCGCAGATGGGTAATTGGGTTTGGGATGTTGAAAATAATGAAGTCACTTGGTCAGAAGGCATGTATCACATATTTGGTATAGAAAAAATGGACGATCAAAGCCGACTAGGCGATATCATCAGTGGGGCGATCCATCCAGAAGATATCCATATTGTGCTACCTTCGAATGCAGAGGCTTTTGTCGCAGAGAAGCCTCTAGAGTACCGCATCATATGGCCGGATGGTTCAATTCGAAACATTTGGACGAGGGCAGGGGATGCTGTTTTAGATGAGTCAGGTAAGGCGCTTTATTTGACGGGAATAGCTCAAGATATCACGGAACGTAAATTGATTGAAGATGCAAGATCCCAGGCTGAGGCTGCTAACTACGCTAAAAGTACTTTTTTAGCAAATATGAGTCATGAAATTCGCACGCCAATAAATGCAATCATTGGATTTAATTATCTGATTCAGAAAACAACACTTTCTGATCTTCAACGAGACTATGTTGAAAAAACCATACTATCAGCGCAAAATCTGATTGGACTCGTGAATAATGTCCTCGATTTTTCAAAGATTGAAGCCAATAAAATTGCCCTTGAAGAGAATGTATTTGATTTGTATGAAGTTTTAAATGGCGTTTCTAATATCATCAGTTTTAATTTATATGAGAAAAATCTAAAACTCCGTTTTTCTATTGAACCGAGTATTCCAAAGTTTGTAAAAGGTGATGCCTTTAGGCTCACTCAAATACTACTTAACCTGATTAATAATTCTATCAAATTTACTGAGCAAGGCGAGATTGAGGTTAAATTGAGTATAAAGAGTAAGATAGAAGGGCGGTTGATGGTTGAATTTATTGTAAAAGACACTGGCATTGGAATTAGTGAAGAGCAACAAAGGCATCTCTTTGACGCCTTTTCCCAAGGGGACATGTCTACAACGCGTAAGTATGGTGGGACAGGGCTGGGACTTTCTATTACAAAAAGTCTCGTTGAGCTAATGGGTGGGACTATTCATCTAAAAAGTGCAGAAGGACAAGGGAGTCAATTTATCTTCACAGTTAGATTAGCGTGGAGTGAAGAATTTGAGGTAGATGATTGTCGTTATTCCAGTTTTGAGTTTCTTAAGGTGCTATTGATTTGTGAAGATCAGGAAATGGCAGTTATTATGAAGTCTGAGCTAGCCCAATTTGAGGTGACAGTTAAATCTGTTGAGAGTATAGCGAGTGGCATGCAAGCCTTGGCAGCAGTAAATGACTATAATTTAGTGCTCATCGACTGGACGCTGTTTTCGAGGGAAGGAATGGGGGGCGTGCATCAAATCATTGATTTGATCTCTTCAACTGCACCCTTTATTATGCTTTTAAGCGCTCATAGAGATCATGAACTTGAACTGTTTGGTTATGACACAAACGTTAGAGGTATCTTATATCATCCTATGGGGAAAGCACAACTCTATAATAAGTTAATTATTATATTCGCAGAGCGCCTGAAGAATAAAGCCATCAAAAGAAACGAAGTTGTGCTATTAGAGCATGTATTGAAAAACGTTAAAATACTCCTTGTAGAAGATAATGAAATCAATCAACAATTAGCTAAAGCTATTTTACAGGAGTATGGAACGCTGGTTAGCATTGCTGAAAATGGACTAATGGCCTTGGAAATGATTGAAAAAGAAATCTTTGACATCATTTTAATGGATTTGCAGATGCCGGTTATGGATGGGTATGAGGCTGCGAAGATCATTAGAGGGAAAGAAGCCTATAAAAAAACCCCGATTATAGCCATGTCCGCCCATGCCTTGAAGGGAATCAAAGAAAAGACTTATGAGGCGGGCATGAATGACTACATAGCCAAACCCTTTGAGGTGGCTAAGATGGTTGGTACTTTAATAGAATGGGTCGGCAAAAAAGAGTTAAATCGATAAATATGAAATTTGAACCTGGGATAAGCTTCAAAAAAATTACAAATAACGGTTTTGTACCTAAATTTGAATGCAATTTAATTTGAATGTAAAATAATTATTTTCAGTCAAATTATTGTAAAAAACTCATATAATAACGTGCGAAAATTGACTTCAATTTGACTTAGTTCACAATTTGAATTGTTTATTTAAAAAAATTACACAATGCTTTGTTATATATTTAACATCGTGTAGATGAAATGACGAAAGAAAATATGCAAGAAGGTAAAATGAAACTTGTAAAAACTTGATTTCTCTATTGACCCGTGATATAATCTGTTCATCATCATAAGTTCATGTAAAGATAACGTGGTCTTTACTACTCAAGCGGTGAGAGCATAGAAGCTCTAACAAATCGACATACGTCAAGTGTGGCTATTTGCTAGAGCTTTTTTGTTATTTCAGAAATTAAAAAAAGTTCTATCACAAATCATTATTTGAAAGGATGGTATGCAAATGAGACAAGTGGCTATTTATGGAAAAGGTGGAATTGGTAAATCAACAACAACACAAAACCTGACAGCGGCACTGGCTGAAATGGGCAAGCAAATCATGATCGTCGGTTGCGACCCTAAAGCAGATTCAACAAGATTAGTACTTGGTGGCATGCACCACAGAACAGTTCTTGACACCTTAAGAGAAGAGGGTGAAGACATTGATTTAGAGGAAATTCTTAAAGTGGGATATGGTGGTATTAGAGCCGTTGAATCCGGTGGACCAGAACCTGGAGTAGGCTGTGCAGGTAGAGGGATTATCACCTCAATCAATATGCTAGAACAATTAGGTGCTTATACAGATGATTTAGATTATGTTTTTTATGATGTACTAGGGGACGTTGTGTGTGGCGGATTCGCAATGCCAATCAGAGAGGGAAAAGCAGAAGAGATTTATATCGTAGCTTCCGGAGAAATGATGGCGATGTACGCAGCCAATAACATCAGTAAAGGTATTCAAAAATATGCCAATACAGGTGGAACAAGATTAGGTGGTATTATTTGTAACTCTAGAAAAGTGGATAATGAATATGAAATGCTAAAAGCTTTTGCTGAAGAACTAGGCACTCAACTCATTCATTTCGTACCGAGAGATAATGTCGTACAAAGAGCTGAAATCAACAGAAAGACCGTTATTGAATATTTGCCAGAAGAAGCACAAGCAGATGAGTACAGAACCTTAGCTAGAAATATAGACAACAATAAAATGTTTGTTATTCCTAAGCCAATGAAGCAAGAAAGATTAGAAGAAATACTAATGCAATTTGGTTTGATGGACTAATCATATTAGGTTTGGACGCCCCATGAAGAGTCTACATTCCAAATTGCATAGGCACCTAAGTGCCTGTATATTTTAACACATGGTGTCGGATTATGCAATGAATAACCGACACATCAAATGATCAAAACCAATCTTAAAATAGATGGACAATACCATTATATAGGGAGGCAGTACCATGAAAATGATTCGAGCAATTGTTCGCCCAGAAAAAGCAACAGAAATAATGAAGGAATTATCCGACGCCGGATATCCAGCGGTAACTAAGATCGATGTGGTAGGTAGAGGTAGACAACGTGGTGTGAAAGTTGGAGATATGCATTACGATGAAATACCAAAAGAGATATTACTCATGGTTGTTAAAGATGAGTTCGCAAAAGATGAAGTGGTAAGCATCATCAAAAAAACAGCGATCACAGGCAATGGTACTTTTGGAGATGGTAAAATTTTTATCACAGAAGTAGAAGAAGCTTATACCATCAGTACGGGCAAAAAGGAACTGTAAAAACGGAAATTAAAATAGGGAGTGAACCTTATGAAAGAGATATCAGCAATCATCAGAATGAATAAAGTAAACGAGACCAAGAGGGCTCTGTCAGAAGCGGGTTTTCCAGCCATTACCTGTAGAAAAGTCTATGGTCGTGGCAAGCAAGCAGTTAATTTCCAAATGGTCGAAGAACTTCTAGAAGGTCATGATGTGCAGTCACCCACCTTAATAGAAGCCATTACAGAAGGCCATCGTTTGATTACAAAAAGAATGATCCTTATGGTTGTGTTAGACCACGAAGTGGAAGCAGCCGTTAAAGCAATCATTGAAGCCAATCAAACAGGAAATAAGGGAGACGGTAAAATATTTATCTGTCCAGTTGAAGAAACCATTAGAATCAGAACCGGTGAAACCGGCGATGAAGCCGTATAAAACCTATCCACTCAGAATTTGAAAGAGGTGATCATTGTGCCGCGAAATATAAATAAAGCTGTCGATAAAGTGTTGGACTCTTATCCTGCTAAGGTTATGAAAAACAGAAAGAGTCACATGGTTATCAGAGACACAGAAAAGACTCAAGAAATCGATGCCAATACCAGAACAATTCCAGGGATTATTACCAATAGGGGTTGTGCCTATGCCGGATGTAAAGGTGTTGTTATTGGACCTATTATCGATATGCTACATATCGTTCATGGTCCCATTGGTTGTTCGTATTATACTTGGGGAACAAGAAGAAATAAAGGAAGAACCAGAGAAGATGGGCAAAACTTTTTGGAATATTCTTTTAGTACAGATTTAGGTGAAAGTGACATCGTATTTGGTGGCGAGAAGAAACTCATAAGAGCCATCGATGAAGCGGTTGAATTATTTCATCCAAAAGCAATTTCCATTAGTGCGACATGTCCAGTAGGTTTAATTGGTGATGATATTCATCAAGTGGCTAAACAAGCGACGCTCAAATATGGTATTCCAGTGTTATCCTTTAGCTGTGAAGGGTATAAAGGCGTCAGCCAATCTGCAGGACATCATATTGCCAACAATAAATTGATGACGGATGTCATCGGAAAGAATGAAGTTTATGAAACAAAAGAATATGCCGTCAATTTATTAGGGGAATACAACATCGGTGGTGACGAGTGGGAAATCTCTCGTGTTATGAATAAAATTGGCTACCATGTGATTACTTCTATGACAGGCAACTCAGTTTATGACGAGCTGGCTGCAGCCCATAAAGCAGATTTGAACATTGTTCAATGTCATCGTTCTATTAACTACATTGCAGAAATGATTGAAACAAAATATGGCCTACCTTGGATCAAAGTCAACTTTATCGGCGTTGAATCCATGAGTAAGTCCTTAAGAGATATTGCTAAGTATTTTGGTGATGCAGCCCTTATTCAGAGAACCGAAGAGGTCATCGCTGAGGAAATCGCTGAAATTGAATTTGATTTGGCCCATTACAAAGAATTGTGTGAAGGCAAAACGGCTATGTTGTTTATGGGTGGTTCCCGTTCCCACCATTTCCAAGGCATGCTCAAGGAATTAGGGATGGAAACCATTTTGGCTGGTTATGAGTTTGGTCATCGAGATGACTATGAAGGAAGAGATGTTATTCCTAATATCAAAATCGATGCAGACAGTCGTAACATCGAAGAAATTCATGTTGTGAAGGACACGGATAAGTATCATCTGAGGATTTCAGAAGAAAAATATGCCGAGTTGCAAAAAGAAATCCCCCTTTCTAACTACAAAGGTATGATCAATGAAATGGGAGATGGTACAGTTGTTATCGATGATTTAAACCATTTTGAAACAGAAATGTTTGTTAAATTGTTAAAACCAGATATGTTTGGTTCAGGCGTAAAAGACAAATATATGATTCAAAAAATGGGCGTTTACTCTAAACAAATCCATTCCTACGATTATGCAGGACCTTATGCTGGATTTAAAGGCTGCGTTAATTTTGCTAGAGATATCGCAGCGGGGATGAATACCGCCGCATGGAAATATGTTATTTCACCTTGGAAAAAAGAGCCTATTATTACAGGCAAGATGGGAGTTGATCAAGTATGTTAAATGCGACACCAAAAGAGCAAATTGAAAGAAAAGGACTGACAATCAATCCAGCAAAAACTTGTCAACCTTTAGGTGCAATGTATGCTGCACTCGGTATTAACAAATGTTTACCCCATAGTCATGGATCTCAAGGCTGTTGTTCTTTCCATAGAATGCACCTAACCAGACATTATAGAGATCCAATCATCGCTTCTACCAGTTCCTTTACTGAAGGTACTTGTGTATTTGGTGGAAAATCCAACTTAACACAAGGCTTAACGAATATATTTAATATTTACAATCCTGACGTCGTAGCGATTAATACAACCTGTCTATCAGAGACCATTGGCGACGACGTAGGAGAGATCGTTAGAGATGCAAAGATTCCCGATGGTAAAACCGTTATATATGCCAGTACGCCGAGCTACCAAGGTTCCCATGTCACGGGATTTTCAAATATGTGTCGATCTATGGTTACGCAATTGGCGGTACATGATGCAGGTGTATCTAATGGCAAGATCAATATTTTCCCTGGGTTTGTTGAACCCAGTGATATGAAAGAAATTAAACGTATTGCTAAGGAAGTCAAGGCAGAATTTATTATGTATCCTGACACCAGTGAGGTGGTTAATACACCTAATACAGGTAAATACGAAATGTATCCAAATGGTGGAACGACGGTTGCTGATATCAAAGATTCAGGTAACTCAATCGCAACGGTAGCACTCGGTTCCTATGCTTCCCAAGATGCAGCCTTTACCTTAGAGAAACAATGCGAGATTACCCCTTATATTTTAAAAGCACCCATTGGTATCAAAGCAACAGATGCGATGATCATGAAGCTTCTTGAAATCACTGGTGGATCCGTTTCTAAGGAACTGGAACTTGAAAGAGGTCAGTTAGTTGACTTAATGATCGACATACATCACCATTATCATGCTAAAAAAGTAGCTATTTATGGTGACCCAGATATTATTTTAGCCTTAACCGAGTTCGTTATTGATCTTGGTATGATACCTAAATATATCATCACAGGAACACCAGGAAAAACCTTTGATAAAGAAATTGCTGAAGTATTAGAAGCTGGTGAAATAAAGGATTGTGTGGTTCAAGTAGAAGGCGACTTATTTGGCCTTCATCAAATGATTAAAAACGAACCTGTGGATATGCTGATTGGCAATACCTATGGTAAATACATTAGTAGAGCAGAGAACATTCCTCTTGTAAGAATTGGTTTCCCAATACTCGACCGCGTGGGACATAGCTTTTTCCCAAGTGTGGGCTATAAAGGGGCAATGAGATTAATTGAAAAGATCAGTACAGCTTTCTTAGATCAATACGATCGTGAATGTGCAGAAGAAGATTTTGAATTAGTTATGTAAGTCAAATGATTGCTTTCGGGGTGAAACGATTCATCCCGAAAGTTATTAAAATTAGGAATTGGGGTGATTCGAATGAATGAAAACGACCTATTAGAAGGTAGAAAAAACTTCATTATGAAAAAAGACGGTGAAACCCCGATGGTCATTGATTGTGATCAGGCCAGCTTATCAGGAGCAGTCAGCCAACGTGCTTGCGTTTACTGTGGTGCAAGAGTTGTCTTAAACCCAATTACAGATGCCCTTCATCTGGTCCATGGTCCCATTGGTTGTGCCAGTTATACCTGGGACATTAGAGGCAGCCTTAGCAGCGGTTCAGAGCTCTATCGCAACAGCTTTTCTACAGATTTAAGAGAAAGGGATATTATTTTTGGCGGAGAAAAAAAGCTGGGAGCGGCCATTAGAGAGGCCTACGAACAGCATCATCCCAAGGTAATTTTTGTCTATGCCACATGTGTTGTAGGGGTTATTGGTGACGATATGGATGCTGTCTGTAAAGCAGCAGAAAATGATCTAGGTATACGCGTGCTCCCAGTAAAATCACCCGGATTTTCAGGCAACAAAAGAACGGGTTATAAAATGGGCTGTAACGCCATACTCGAGCTCATGAAAGGCGCTAAAAAAGAAGATAAAATACCAGGCTCCATTAATTATTTAGGCGATTTTAACTTAGCAGCAGAGGCTTGGATCATTAAAAGCTACCTAGAAGAGATGGGTGTTAAGCTCCTCACTGTTCTAACTGGAGATGCTACTTATGAAAGTTTATTACAGGCACCAAGAGCCCAGCTCAATGTGGTGCAATGTGCAGGCTCTATGACTTATTTAGCCAAGCAAATGGAAAGTGCATATGGCACTCCATTTGATAAAGTCAGGTTCCTCGGTGTAGATGAAACCGTGATAGCCCTGAGGAAAATAGCCGAACTACTGGGCACTCCAGAAATTGCTGCAAATACAGAAAAACTTATTGAAAGAAAGTTAGCAGAAGTGGCGCAAGTGTTGGACTATTATAAGGAACGTGTTAAAGGTCATAAAGCAGCTATTTATGTCGGCGGTGGCTTTAAAGCAATTGCCCTTATTAAACAATTCAATGCATTAGGCATTGAAACGGTACTCATTGGGACACAAACAGGTGACCAAGAGGAATATGAAATGATCCGCAGTTTGACCAACGAAGGCACAGTTATTTTAGATGATACCAACCCCAATGAACTTCAGAAATTTGTCCTTGAAAAAGGCGCAGATCTCCTAGTGGGTGGTGTAAAGGAAAGACCCCTTGCCTATAAATTAGGCCTTGCCTTTATAGACCATAATCATGAAAGAAAACATGCCCTTTCAGGTTTTGAAGGTGCAATCAATTTTGCTAAAGAAGTCGATTTAACCGTCAACAGCCCTGTTTGGGATTATATAAAATAAAAAAGGAGCGTGAAACCTAATGGCGCGAACATCAAGAAACTTTGTTAATCTCAACGTGAACCCTTGTAAAATGTGTATGCCCATGGGTGCTTCTCTCGCTTTTGAAGGTCTTGAAGAGAGCATGGTCATGATTCATGGCTCACAAGGCTGCAGTACTTATATTAGACGACACATTGCCACTCATTTTAATGAACCCATTGATATTGCCTCCTCCTCGTTGAGTGAACAAGGGACGGTATATGGCGGCGCATCTAATTTAATCCAAGGCTTGAAAAATGTGGCGCTGATTTATAACCCTAAGGTCATTGGTGTTTTAACCACCTGCTTAGCAGAAACCATTGGAGAGGATATTAGACATATCATCAAAGAAAGTGGCATTGCCCAGGAGCTTGAAGGCATTGACATTATTCCAGTACCAACCCCGGGCTATGCTGCCAGTGAATACAACGGCTACTTTGTTGCTCTTAGGAAAATAGTTGAGTTTTATGCCAAAGTACCCGAGAAAATAGGTCAACATATTAACGTCATCGTAACGGATTTAACCCCTGCTGATCTGAGAGAAATCAAAAGAATATTGGGACAATTCGGAGTTGAATATACCCTTTTTCCAGATATTTCAGAAACCTTAGATGCCCCCTATAAAAAAGGCTTTGATAAGAAAAACACAGGTGGAACAACAAAAGCTGAGCTTGAAAAAATGTCAGAAGCCAGAGCAACCATAGAAATGGGGCAGATGACACCACTGAACTTATCGCCTGGGCAGTATTTAAAGGAAGTTTTTGATGTACCCCTTTACCGTTGTCCATTGCCCATTGGCTTAGAGGGTACTGATTTATTCATAGACGCTCTTTGCAAGATTACTCAGCAAGAAGTACCTGAGGATTTGAGTAAAGCAAGAGGTCGTATGTTAGATGCTATGATTGATTCCCATAAACTCAATCGTGAAGGTCGGGTCGTTATTTATGGTAATCCAGAATTGATTTTTGCTGTGAGTCATCTGTGTATTGAAAATGGGTTGGAGCCCGTGGTTATAGCAACTGGAGCAGATCCAAGTGCAATCAAAGAACAATTAGAACCCCTCTTAAAAAAATATTTTTATGATCCCGTCTTACTAGAGGACAGTGACTTTGAAACCATTCAAAAGGTGGCGGTAGAGCAAAAAGCCAATCTCTTAATAGGTAATTCGGATGGTAAGTTTATAAAAGAAAAAGAAAAGATTCCTTTGGTGAGAATCGGCTTTCCCATTCATGATCATGTGGGTGGTTCGAGGCTACTGAATGTGGGCTATGAGGGCAGCTTAAGATTTTTGGATCTCATAACTAATACACTATTAGATCAGAAACATGAAACCTATCGTGAAGATATGCTTCTTAAGTATTTTGTGGAATAAGTAAGGGAGGAAAACCAATGTCAAAATGTGAAGGTAAAATGCCGATTAATCAAAGATTCATTTCTCAGGAATTACAGGAAAAAACTCAAAAACATCCCTGTTACAACCCAGGTGCAGTGGATTATGCGAGAATGCATGTGCCTGTAGCGCCAAAGTGTAATGTGCAGTGCAATTATTGTAATAGAAAATACGATTGTCAAAATGAGAGTAGACCCGGCGTGACAAGTATGGTGATGTCCCCAGAACAAGCCTTTGAACGTTACAAAGAAGAGAAGTTAAAATACGATAAGTTAACGGTTGTCGGTTTTGCAGGACCTGGAGATGCTATGGCTAACTTTGAAGAAGTGAGAGAGACCATTCATCTGATCAAAGATTATGATCCAACAGCTATATTTTGTTTATCTACAAATGGGTTAGCCCTTTATGAACATATAGATGAAGTTATTGAATTAGGCGTTTCTCATTTAACCATTACCATTAATACGGTTTATCCTGAAGTAGCTGCACAAATATACAAATTTATCATGGTGGATGGCAAGAAGTATGTAGGGCTAGAAGCAGGAGAGCTGATCGTGAAAAGACAGTTCGAAGCGCTAGAAAAGCTGGCTCAAAATAATGTGATGATCAAAGTGAATATCGTTTATATCAAAGGGTTAAATGATGATCATATCGATAAGGTTGTAGAAAAGGCGGCAAGATTAGGGGCAGCAATGACCAATATTATGCCATTGATTCCAACGGAAAATACGGAATTCGCTGGTTATCCAAAACCTAGTGCAACAGAACTGCTCCTAGCAAGAAAAAAATGTGAGAAATATCTGACTCAAATGTACCATTGTAAGCAATGTCGTGCAGATGCTGTTGGCACCTTGACGAAGACTTGTTCTGGAAAACAGATAGGTTAGGGTCGAAGCGCTTAATAAAATAAATCAATCAATTCAGGAGGATTATAAAAATGGAAAAACCAAAGCACCACATATTTGTCTGTAGCAGCTCTCGTTTAACGGGAGAAAACAAAGGGTTTTGTGTTCAACAAAAAGGTAAGGACATCATTCAAACTTTTGCAGAGGAACTACAAGATCGCAGTCTAGATTCAGAAATCATGGTGACGAATACAGGATGTCTGGGACTTTGTACCATGGGGCCAATCGTTATGATTTATCCAGACCAAATCTGGTATTCAAAAGTAACTGTTGAGGATGTAGAAGAAATTATGGATGCCCTTGAAGAGGGTGTAGTTTTGGAAAGATTAGCCCTATAAGGGGGGATCGATTGTGTTTAAAAAAATAGTCTTATTTGCGATGAGTTGGGTTGTGTTAATGAGCTATATGACCTGTTTAGGGTGTTCTAAAAAACCGCAAAAGACTACCGTTACCATTTTAGCGGCGGCTAGTCTTACAGAAACTTTTGCGGAAGTTGAAAAAGACTTTGAAGTCCTTTACCCAGAGGTTGACCTTGTTTTTAATTTCGCGGGAACAAGTACTTTAGCCATTCAAGTCCAGGAAGGACTCGAAGCCGATGTTTTTGTAGCGGCAAATGAATCTGCTATTGAAGAGTTGATTCAAAAAGGGTATATTGATACAAAGGATTCTCATGTGTTTGCTCAAAACGAACTGGTTCTTATTGTGTCTAAAGTGTCTACCTATACCATCAACACAATGGACGATGTGCTCCAAGAAGGTGTGAAAATTGTCATAGGGGAACCAGCCCAACCCATTGGGAAGTACACAGAAATCATGTTGAATGAAATAGAGAATCAAAGGTTATTTGATGAAAATTACAAAGCACTTTTCTATGATCGGGTAGTCTCAATGGAACCGTCGGTTAAGGCAGTGGCTGCTAAGGTGGAAATGGGAGAAGCTGATGTGGGTATTGTGTATGGCACAGATTATATGGCTATTAAAGGGTCTGGAGCAAATAAAGTAGAGATACCAGAATCGTGTAACCCTTTAGCGACCTATGAATTGGCGGTATTAAAGGCTTCCAAACATAAAGCCGAGGCAGATGATTTTGTGGCCTATGTGCTCAGTAAAGAAGGTCAGGAATTTTTGCTCAAATATGGGTTCATGCTTCCGAAATAAAAGTGATAAGGAGTTGATGCGTGATGGTTAGAGCTTTAAAGGTGACTCCTTTGATTTTATGGTTGGTAGTAATTGTAAACTTTCTTGGCGTTGTCAGTGTTCTATATGCCATGATTGCAAATTTCTCATCAGAAAGTCTGAATGGACTATTTGCAACTGGGGATACGCTATCGGCTTTAAAAACCACGCTATTGTCCATGGCGATTTCCATCAGTCTTATTGCAATGATGGGGATTCCAGTTGCTTATATGCTTGCCACACATAAAGGTGTTATTTTCAGTGTGATTGAAGCCATCACCTTTATTCCCCTTGTCTTGCCGCCGTCTGTTGCTGGGCTTGGTCTGTTGATGACTTTTGGTAAGCATGGTGTTATTGGAACGACCTTAGCAGGATGGGGCATCCAGTTACCCTTTACATTTTTTGCTATTGTCATGGTTCAGGTTTTTGTCTGTTTGCCTATTTTTATCCAACTCGTTAAAAATGGTTTTGATGCCATTGAAATAGAAGTTATTGAAGCGGCTAAGGTATTTGGAGCAGGGGAAAAAGCCTTGCTGTTACAAATTTTTATGCCTATTGGTGCCAAGGCGATCTTGACCGGGTTAATTCTTTGTGCGCTGAGAGCTGCAGGGGAATTTGGCGCTACCATGATGTTTGCAGGAAATATGGTGGGTAAAACTCAAACCTTAACCACGCGGATTTATTCTCTCTACCAGTACGATATGATGCAAGCAGTTGCTCTGGCCGTTATTCAATTGGTGGTGGTCTTGTTGCCAATGCTGGCGCTTAAATATTTCCTGAACACGAAATGAAAAGGGGTGATGGGATGTCGAGACTCTATATTGTAGATACAACCCTAAGAGATGGGGAACAGACCGCAGGTGTTTCCTTTTCCAGACAAGAAAAAATAAACTTGGCAAAGGCCCTCGATCAATTAGGCGTGGATATCATTGAAGTAGGCATACCAGCTATGGGGGCTAAAGAAATAGCCGTCATACAAGAAATTGAAGCCCTCCATTTATCAGCAGAGTTACTGGTTTGGAATAGAATGTCCATTTCAGATGTGAAATTATCCTTAGAAACAGGTGTAAAGCAGTTGCACATTACTGTGCCAGCCTCCGATTTACATATTCAAAAAAAGCTGGGTATTTCAAGAGAAGAGCTCCTGAAAAGGATGCAAGAAACCATTTATTTTGCCATGAATAAAGGAAGAAAAGATTCGGTGAGTGCAGAAGATGCCTCAAGGGCTGATGTGTCCTTTTTGATTCAATTGTATAGAGAAGCTGTGAAAGAGGGGGCTCATCGCGTAAGATATGCAGATACTGTGGGACGCCTTGATCCTTTTTCAACCTTTGAGATCCTGCGTTCCATTAAGGAGGCGATTGGTGTTGATATTGATTTTCATGGACATAATGATCTTGGAATGGGCACTGCCAATGCACTGGCTGCTTATAAAGCAGGCGCAAGGTATATCAGTTGCAGTGTGAACGGACTAGGGGAGCGGGCTGGTAATACGCCTTTAGAAGAAATTGTAACAGCCATCCGCTATGTAGAAGGCTGTGAAGAACAAATGAAAATGGAAAGAATTATGCTGGTTTCGGAAATGGTGGAGAAATATTCAGGCAGAAGAGTTCATGATTCAAAACCTATTGTGGGTAGGGAAGCCTTTTCCCATGAGGCAGGAATTCATGTGGATGGGTTGTTAAAGGACGTCTTGACCTATGAAGAGATCTCTCCCGAGTTATTTGGCAGACAAAGGAAACTAGTGGTAGGGAAGCATTCGGGGAAGAAGGGTGTCAGGTATGATTATGAAAAAAGGGGTATTGTGTTATCAGAGGCAGAGATTGAACGAGTGATGGAGAGATTAAGGTAGAGGAAACCGCCTATTGAGGTGCTTTTTATAAGCAGCGCAGTAGGCGGTTTTTATGTATCAGAGCATGCATTTGAAGACAAAGATAGCTTGATAATGACCACCTCATTAACATTATCGGTTACAAAGAGCTTCAACTACTTTAACTATGAATGTTGCTCATAAGGTACTCCAGTCTTTATTGAAGGTATGTTTGATTCTTAAATGTATATTAGCGAGTTCATAGTTCTTATTATTGGGAATACTATAAATTAGCCGTTTTTTAGCAATTGTAAAAATATGTAAATAAAAGTAGGTATTGACTTGTTTTTAATGGTTGGGTATACTAAGCAGGAGTTTATCAAATAAAATGATATGAATTGTTTTGGTGCTATGGGGTCGCTATTAGATAGCTAGTTGATTGCAACCTTGTACTAGACTGTTTCTTTGAACCGAAAAAGGATGTACCTAATGGAAGTTATTTGCAAAACAAAGGATTACAAACCTATTGGACATAATTTTTTTTATTATGACGGTGTATAAGATTACCGTACTTGGTTAAATTAAGCAAGTAAATAAGAAACTGTGCATTATGTGCAGTTTTTTATTTAATTTTTTTTGAGAACAAGAAGAAATTGTCAATTAGTACCATCTTATTTTAAAGGAGTTTTGATGAAAAATTATAGGATATATTACATATTAGCGTTTATATTTATATTGCTGACAGAGGTTGTAGGTGGCAATTATAGAAAGGTAATTTACAGTAATAATATATTTGATTATGGTATCGCCGACATGTATCCAAATGTTGGAGCAGTATTAGTTGCATCCTTTCTATTTATGGGAATAGCAAAATATAAGGTATATAAAGACGAATTGAAAATAATTCTATGCTGCGTAGGTGGATTTAATCTTTATGAATTCTTTCAGATGACCCGATACATTGGAACGTTTGATATAAAGGATATTGTAGGAACATTTATTGGTGGTATCTTAGCATTTGGGATTCATAAATTAGTTCATATCAAATTCCCCTATAGTGTCAGTGATTTCTAGGGCAAGAGAACTCAGTAAAATAGCTAATGAAACAAGTACGCTTTATGATTTAGGAATGGCAACAAAGTGCAAGAAATAACTATTCATTTATTCAGAAGGATGTAGTAAAATAGTTATATGAACAATCTGAATTGTAAATGAGGATTTTTATGGAGGCACAGAATGGAAATATATCATGCAAGTGGCGAAATAGTAGAGTTCCCCGAAATTAGAAAAGGAAAATACAGTAAAGACTTTTCTTGGGGGTTTTACTGTACGGAAAGTTATGAACAAGCCAAAAGATGGGCTAAGAGAAATAAAAAGACACCAACAATTAATATATACGAATATAACATTTATGAAGGAATAAAAATCTTGAAATTCGATATAATGACTGAGGAATGGTTAGATTTTGTAGCTGTTTGTAGAGATGGAAGTATTCATGATTATGATATTGTAGAAGGGCCGATGGCAGATGATACGGTATGGAACTATGTAAATGATTACTTAGCGGGTGATATCTCTAGAACAGCTTTTTGGGAATTAGCAAAATTTAAACATCCTACCCATCAAATAAGTTTTCATACATTAATGGCTTTAGATTGTATAAAGTTTGAAAGGAGTGTAACAATAGATGAATGATCAAGAAAAAAATGATTTGTTTTATGTATGCTCCTTAATTGAATACCTAGGTAGAAAGACTAAAAATAGACGAGCAGTTATAGTTGAATTGTTAGGAAAACAGGAAATTTATAGGCAGTTAGAGTTAGCTGAAGTGAATCATTGTTTATCTTTGGAACAAGTAGCCGATGAATTAGTAGAAGAATTCAATATTTCTGAAGGAGAATTTGATTCGATAGGTGGAAGCCACTATCAAGTGCCAAGTGTTTCAGGAATTGCTAAGGATTACCAAAGATTGATTGTGGATGTCATGAAACCTGGAGATCATCTGGTTGATATTATGCTTGATGTCTTTCAATCTTTTATCAGTGATGAAATATCAGATTTTAATTCATCTGTATTTTACAGTAGTCCAGAGTATTTAAGGCTATCATTTGAGGAGGGTAAGTTGCTAGTATAGGTTCATAACAAGAGAATCGTCAGTGATGGCGATTTTTTTCTTTAAAGAGACTCTTGAAATATACACTATCTCCTTTATAATGGAAAGTAACATAAGCATTAATGGAGGCACGAAAACAGTTGGTATAAGTCTATAAAAGTTTATTAATATTTATTGATATTTAATAGTTTTGATGTTATGATTATATCAAGAGGTGAATGCTAATGAAATATTATTCTATTGGGAAATTTTCAAAACTAATAGGAAAAACAGAACAAACACTAAGGAATTGGGATAAAAAAGACATTCTTACTCCCCATCACAAAGCAGAGAGTGGATACAGGTATTATTCGCAACAACAGCTTGATTATTTTTTTGGCATAAAAGGCATAGAAACCCATACAAGAAAAACGGTTGGATATTGTAGAGTAAGTTCTCACAAACAGAAAGATGATTTAGAAAGACAAATTGAACACGTACGAATGTACATGATCGCAAAAGGATATCAATTTGAAATCATACAGGATATAGGCAGTGGAATTAACTACAACAAAAAGGGATTAGATCAACTAATCGATATGATAACTAACTCAGAAGTTGAAAAAATAGTTGTTCTTTATAAGGATAGGTTGTTGCGATTTGGGTTTGAACTCATCGATAACATATGTCGAAAATACGGAACAGTCATTGAGATCATAGATAACACTGATAAAACGGAAGAGCAAGAATTAGTTGAGGATTTAGTTCAAATAGTAACCGTATTTAGCTGTAGATTACAAGGGAAACGTGCAAACAAAGCCAAGAAGATGATTAAGGAGCTACTAGAAGATGATAAAAGCCAAGAAGATTCGGCTGTACCCAACTGACGACCAAACTCAAAAGTTGTGGCAATCCGTAGGAACCGCAAGGTTCATCTACAACTGGACACTCAATAGGCAAGAAGAAAACTATCGAGAAGGTGGAAAGTTCATCAGTGATAACGAAATTCGAAAGGAAATAACTGTCCTAAAAAAAGAAGAACTTAAATGGCTCTCGGAAGTATCTAACAATGTAGCCAAACAAGCAGTAAAAGACGGGTGCGACGCCTATAAAAAATTCTTCAAAGGATTAGCCGACAAACCCAAATTTAAGAGCAGAAAGAAGGCTAAGCCCTCGTTTTACAATGACACAGAAAAGCTGAAAATAGCATCACAGGCAGTTCTCTTAGAAAAAATAGGATGGATAAAAATAAAACCCGATCAATTACCTACATCACCCCACAAATACAGCAATCCAAGGGTAACTTATGACGGGAAGTATTGGTACTTATCCGTAGGAATTGACCAAGTTAAACCGCAAGTAGATTTAACGGATGAAATCATAGGAATTGATGTGGGTATCAAGGATTTAGCAATTTGCAGTAATGGTATGGTGTTTAAGAATATCAACAAAACCAGAGTAATTAAGCAGTTAGAAAAGCGAATGAGTAGGTTGCAACGCAAGGTATCTAACAAATACAAACAAAATAAAAAAGGAAAGGAGTATGTCAAAACCATAAATATTGTAAAGCTTGAAAAAGAGATTAAGTTATTGCATAGACGATTGGCGAATATAAGAGCCAATCACTTGCACCAAGCAACGAATATGATTGTGAAAACCAAGCCATCAAGAGTTGTTATGGAAACACTGAATATCAGAGGAATGATGAAAAACAAACACTTATCCAAAGTCATCGCACAACAATGTATGGCTGAGTTTAAAAGGCAAATGAAATACAAATGCGAATGGTATAGTATTGAGTTTGTAGAAGCCGATAAATGGTTTGCTTCATCCAAAATTTGTAGTTCATGCGGACATAAGAAACAAAGGTTATCACTATCAGAGAGAAAATATGTATGTGAGCATTGTGAAACTGTGATAGACAGGGATTTTAATGCAAGCATCAACCTTTCGAAATATCAATCAGCATAAGTTCACCAAAAAGAATATGCTGATATGTACCATTCGTTGTATGGGAATTTAAGCCCTCGGAGTGTTATATCAAACGAAAGTAGCTTATGCCAAATCGGACACGGTGAACAGGGAATTAAACTTAATCTTATAGA
>CAZJIO010000005.1:0-281 GCA_964546035.1 uncultured Eubacteriales bacterium
CCCGCTAGCTTGAGCTTCCATTAGAGTAACAGGAAAACCTTCATAAAGAGATGGAAATAAAAATATGTCCATCGCTAATAATAATTCAGGAATATCTGATCTAACTCCTAGAAACAGTACACTTCCTTCCAACCCTTGTAATTCAACTTTCTTCTTAATTGAACCTCTTAAATCACCATCTCCAATTAAAAGTAATGTGGCATGACTATTTTTTTTTCTCACTTCATAAAATACATCAATCAAGAAATTGTGGTTTTTTTGAGTATGAAATCTTCCTATAT
>CAZJIO010000005.1:291-14044 GCA_964546035.1 uncultured Eubacteriales bacterium
ACCAATTACAAATCTATCTTCGATACATAAATTTTTTCTCATTTTGTTTCTAACAGATTCATCATAAGCAAATTCTACTGAATCAATTGAGTTCTTAATCAAATGAGCTTTTTTACTTTTGTTCCCAAACATCCATTTGGAAGCTTTATCAGAGCAGGCAAATAGATAATCCGAAATATAACGTAACGGTAGTCTCATTAGTTTCTTTAAATACGATTTTATATTTCTTTCACTCCCAGCAATATGACTATGCGCAATCGTTAATCTTTTTTTTTGCTTAGCAATTGATAAATAAATAAATGCAGGAGAAGTATGATGCCCATGAACAATTTTCCATTCTGGATGATTTTCAAAAAGATTGATCCATGCTTTTTTATAGGTAGAATAATTAAAGAGCTTAAACCAAGGTATATGAAAAACTCGACCACCTAAATCAGATATTTCCTTTTCATGTGCATATTCTGTATCACTATCGTTAACTACAAAATCGAACTGTATCTTATCTTTATCAATTTTCCGATACAAATTCATAATCATTGCTTCTGCTCCGCCACGATCCAAACTGGCAAATACTTGTAATATGCGAATAGGTTCACTCAATTAATTCACCACTTTAACGTTATTTTTAATCATTCTAAATTTACCACTTTTCTCTCTAGGAATTTCATCTACATGCTCAATTATTATTTTTGTCTCATATCCAAACTTATGTTCAAATTGGTCTTTTAACAATTCATCATATTCCTTCTTGTATAATCTTTTATCAACTTCAAGAAGAATCCTAACTTCATCCATCTGATCTTGGATCGTTTGTGCTCTTACCAACGCATTCGGCATATTCTTGAATAAATTTGCGACATTCCCACCATTTATTTTTGCTCCTTTAGAAGTATATAAAAAATCAAGTTTTCTTCCCTGTATTTCTTGTACAATAGGTGCTTCATTACCACAAGAACACTTATCGGAATCAGCATCAATTTTCATTGAATCACCAATTCTATATCTAATTAATGGTGTGCCGTGAGTAGTAAAACTTGTTACTAATATCTCATCATTTTCTTCAGTTAGTTTCTCAAACACACCAGTAGCGAGTTCTATGTGAAGAAATTGTTTCTTACATTCTGTAACAAACGGAGCACCTTCACTCGACGCATACTGATCATCTACGTTGCACTTGAAAACTTTTTCTAATAACTCCCTACCTGATTTTGTTAAAGTTTCTGACGTGGGGAATATCGCAATCGGTTGATATTCTAGCTTAATATCATGTCTTTCAATATAGTTTGCTATATCACAAATTGACATGAAGAAGCCATCTATTGCTTGTGGCTTAAAGTTGTTTAAGCTGTTTACATAACTTCCCATATTTTCTTCTATAATATGAAAAGATGAGTATATCATTTGCTTACATGCTGCGTTGTATCTCCAAAAAACCTTTTTCTTCTGTTGAGGAGGAATGATATGTTTACCATTAAATGTTGCGCGTTTCATCTTCAAATGCTCAAATCCAACTCTTGATTTAAAGTGGTCTAATACAGCCATTCTTTTCATCATATCTTCTGGTGTCATTAATACAACAAGTGACTTACCAGTCGTTCCACCTGTGTGACCTTCAACAGCACCTTTTGAGGGAATTGCAAACACTTCATTGATACTTTTTCTTAGCATTTCTTTTTCAACAACTGGAAGTTTCTTTAGACTTTTAATACCTTGAATTTCATCCATATCAATGTTCTTATAAAGATCATTATAAAATTTACTATTTTCATAAGCGTACTTAACAAACTTGACAAGCTCTTTTTCTTGATAATCAAGTTTTTCTTTTAGTGATAATCTATCAAAATTACTGAGAAATGATTTATACTCATAATAGACTCTTCTGTATCTTGTTCTATTCCTTTGATATCCTGAAATAGTTACCATTAAATTTTGGAGGAAGATCGGAGATTTATCATATATTCTTTCTAAAAGACCCATCACAAATTCTCCTTATACCATTCTATAGCTGCCTCAATTCCTCTTTCAAAACTCCAACTAGGATCATATCCTAGCAGCTCTTTTGCCTTATTGATATCGGCATTACTATGCTTTATATCACCTTCTCTATCTGGCCCAAATATCGGCTCAATATTTTTGCCAAGAGCTTTGCAAAGTGAGTTGTATACATCAATCAAGTATTCTCTTCCACCATATGCGATATTAAAAGCTTCTCCAGCAACCTCGGACGATGCCTTGCAAGCTCTCAGATTAGCCTCAATCACATTTTCGATATAAGTAAAATCTCTACTTTGCTTTCCATCACCATTTATTGTTGGTTGTTCATCATTAAGTAATTGCTTTATAAACTTAGGAATAACAGCTGCATAGTCTCCGTTTGTATCTTGTCTTCTGCCAAATACATTAAAGTATCTTAACCCATAAGTATCTAATCCATATAGTTTTGAATATAACTTCCCATATTCTTCATTAACCATTTTAGTCAAAGCATAAGGTGAAAGTAAATTACCTTCTCTTCCTTCTTGTTGCGGGAGATTTGGCTCATCCCCGTAAACTGAAGAACTTGATGCATAGACAAACTTCTTAACTCCATTTTGTCTAGCCGCTTCCATCATACTAAGTGTACCTCGAATATTAATTTTTTCATAAAGTAATGGCATTTCAATACTTCTGGGCACACTGCCCCAAGCAGCCTGATTTAATACATAATCAACGCCTTCAGTAGCCTTAATGCAAGTATCTAGATCTCTTATGTCACCCTTAATAAATGTGTAATTAGGATTATCAATAAATAAATCCACATTGGATTGTTTACCCTTAGACAAGTCATCAAGACATCTTACCTTATAGCCTTTATCTAATAAAACCTCGCACAAGTTAGAACCAATAAAACCAGCTCCACCAGTTACGATAAATACACTATCTTTTTCATACGTTATATTTTCATACCCCAATATAATCACTACCTTTCCTCAAAGTCTCCAGTATCTATATCCTGCTGCTTCATAATCTTTTCTATTTAATATTCCTTTGATATCAAGCAATACTTTGCCCTCATTAGATCCCTCTTTAAACATCTTAATAAAATTTTCTTGAGTAAATCTTAAGAACTGGTCATGCCCAACAGCTACAACAACTGCATCCATCCCTTTAATGTCTTCTACTGAATTAAACACAACTCCATACTCATGTTTTGCTTCCCCAGCATCCGCTTCATGATCCGCTATCATAGGCGTCAACCCATATTCTTTTAGTTCATTTACAATATCTATAACTCTAGTGTTTCTAGTATCAGGGCAGTTTTCTTTGAACGTAAATCCTAAGATTGCCACTTTTGCATCTTTAACTGGGACATCTGCTTTAATGAGGTTTTTAATTAAATTCTCAACCACATACTTGCCCATATCATCATTGATTCTTCTTCCTGAAAGGATAATTTGTGAATGGTATCCTAGCTGCTCAGCTTTATATGTTAGGTAGTATGGATCTACACCAATACAGTGTCCTCCGACTAAGCCCGGGGAAAAGTTTAAGAAGTTCCACTTCGTACCCGCTGCCTTAAGAACTGCTTTTGTATCAATTTCCATCTTATTAAAAATGATCGAAAGTTCATTCATAAATGCTATATTAATATCTCGTTGTGAATTCTCAATAACCTTGGCAGCTTCAGCCACTTTGATTGACTCAGCTCTATGTACACCAGCATCGACCACAAGCTCGTACACTTTTGCGATGATATCAAGAGATTCATCATCCATACCCGCTACAACTTTAACGATTGTCTCGAGTCTATGTACTTTGTCACCTGGATTGATTCTCTCAGGTGAATAACCCACCTTGAAATCTTCACCACATTTCATTCCAGATTCTTTTTCTAGAATTGGAATACAAACTTCTTCTGTAACACCTGGGTAAACAGTGGATTCAAATACAACAATTGATCCTTTAATAAGATTTCTACCTACTGTTCTACTTGCTGATTCTACTGGTTTTAAATCTGGTGTATGATCAGCATTCACTGGAGTAGGAACTGCAACGATATGAAATTTAGCTTTTTTGAGTTTATTCTCATCAGCAGTAAATTCTACTGTAGTTTCTTTGATGACATCATCTCCTACCTCTTTTGTTGGATCAATTCCTTTTTTGTATAACTCAACTTTCTCTTTACTAATATCGAACCCAATAACCTCTGCCCTTTTAGCAAAAGCAACTGCAATTGGCATTCCAACATATCCAAGACCTACAAGTGAAATTTTTTCTTCTCTGTTTTTGATTTTTTCGTATAAGTTCATTTTATCTGCTCCTTCTCACTCCTTCTCACTATATTAATCTCATAGCTTTCATAATAGATTTATTGACTAGATTCACATCATACTTCTCTTTGGCCAGTTTCAAACTACGTTCTGCCATAATACTATTTATTTCTTGATCTTCTATTAGAATTCTCATCTTATCAACTAAACCATTTACGTCTTTAACAGATACGAGGAACCCATTGTATCTATCTGTGACAGTTTCACTACATCCAGGAGCATCACTTGTTATAATGGATCTTCCAATAGCCATAGCTTCCAGCACCGTCTTCGGTGTTCCTTCATGATAGGAAGGTAGTACATAAGTGCTACACTGTTGTAAATATGGCCTAACATCAGTCTGCTCTCCAAAATACTCAATAATTCCTTCTTCTAAGAAAGGCTGCAACTCTTCTGGCTGTAGTGCCGATGGATTGCTATCATAAGGCCCCACAAGCAAACACCTTACTTCAGGATATTCCGACTTAATTTTCTTGCAAGCTTCCAAATACTCCATAACACCTTTATCTTTTATAAGTCTACCTATAAACAAGAATGCTGGCGTATCAGGCAATGGTTCTGGTCTAAACTTCTCAAGGTTAACACCTGATCCATTAATAATTACGATTTTATCTTCTTTTATAATTCCGTTATTTATAAATTCATTTTTATCATCAGTATTTTGGAAAAATACCTTCTTGCTTGCATTACATGCTAAACGATATTCTGTCTTCATAATCATTTTTATCACCTTATTTTTAAGTCCTTCTCCCCTGAAAATTGATCCGAGACCTGCTATCAGTGGATATACTTCAGTAATACCATTAACTTTTGCTGCAAGACTTCCGTAAACTACAGTTTTTGCTTGGTATGCAAATATTTTGTCTGGCTTCTCTTCTTTCATAAAATGCTTAAGCTCTTGATACGTCCTTAAATCACTAAACGGATTTATGCCATTTCTTTCTACAAAGAGTTGTTTATATTGAATACCACATTCCTCAAACTTACTCTTCCAGTTTGACTCAGGTTCTGGTCCTAAAGCTACGACAGAATGCCCTTGTTCTATAAAGGCTTTCATCATATCCATACGAAACCAAAATAATGATGACGTATGGCTTGAGAGTACAGCTATTTTCATATTGTCAATCCTACCTTCATTATTTAGATACTTCATCAAATACTGATTCACTTCAATTTGAATACCCTCTTTAAAACTCATCGGATTATAACTGAAATCTTTCTTGGCTTCAGTATGAGTATAACTTCTGTCTTCACCCATACGTTGAACACTTTCTACATAATCTATTTTTCCAAGAGTCAGTCCCTTGGCTATTTGGGCAAGTACAACCCCAAATCCTAAAGGAACACTGACGAAGGTTATTTTCTTATTGAGGTTATTGCTTATCAACCTAAAAACTTCTATCATCTTTAGAGGCTTTTCACCTGATAGCACATAATCTTTTCCAGCTGCTTTTTCAGGATATGTTAATACTGTATAGAATGCTTTCCCCAAATCCCTAGCATTAACAGGTTGTATTAGACTTCTCCCACCGTTGATAACTGGCATAACTCTAAATTTATCTATCATCTTAATGAACTTGCTCATGTTGCTATCACAGAGGTCACCATAAATCATTGTTGGTCTTAGAACAGTCACTTTTGTGGGACAGTTTGGATCTGAAGTCATTTGAGAAACTTTCTTCTCAACAATTTTATAACCTTGCGATGCATATTTGAAATTCGAATAAATTCCCATCGTATGTACTAAGATTGCTCGCTTCACATTGTTCTCGATAGCCACTTCAACAATCATTGGAGAGTGATGAATATTATAGATGTGCATAATATTCGTAACGTTATTCATAACTTTTCTTATGAAGCTCTTATTATTGAGGTCTCCATAAACCTTCTCAATATTTAACCCGCTGTTATCCAACATTGACGTGTTAGATGTCTCTCTAACTATGCAGCGGATTGGTCCTTCATATTTATGATCGATGAGTTCTTGTAAGAAATATCTACCTGTATGTCCTGTAATCCCTGTTACTAATAACATCTGTTCACCCCTATTGTTTCATTGACTCTTTATCAGTTTTTTTAACCCCAGTCCCACCTTCAACAACACCATCACTTCTAAGAACACTAAATATCGTGCCAAAGAAGCATCTGACGTCCATCAAAAACCCAATCTTATCAGTGTACTCTCCATCAAGTTTAGCCTTAACGTCAATCTCAAGCTCATCTCTACCATTAATCTGCGCCCATCCAGTAAGACCAACGGGCACATTATTTGCACCATACTTGTCTCGTTCATCAATTAGGTCACGCTGATTCCAAAGAGCAGGACGAGGTCCTACTATCGCCATGTCCCCCCGAAGGATATTTATAATTTGAGGTAGTTCATCAAGACTGGTCCTTCTCAAAATCTTTCCAACTTTAGTAATCCACTGCTCCGGATCTTCCAAATGATGCGTTGGAGTGTCCTTTGGCGTATCAATATGCATCGTTCTAAATTTCAAAATATTAAAATGACTCTTATGAATTCCTACTCTCTTTTGTTTGAATAGAACTGGTCCTGGTGAATCAGACTTTATTGCAACTATTAATAATAAAAACAAAGGCGATAAAACTATCAGTCCTACTAGCGCCACTATAAAATCAATGCTTCTTTTTATTTTTAGGTACATCATAATCACCCCTAATATCCATTAGCTTTCAAAAATTGCTCTGGTGAATTCCTATTCATCATGAGTTCGACACTCTCGAATTTCTTACAAATACCACAGAGTGCAAGCAAGATATGCAATAGCCTTTTGTAATATTTCCCATGCTTTTTTATACCACCTTATCCGTCCTACTACCTATATATGCAAGCACCGTACGCGAATGTTCATATCCCTCCTAACCATTACAATAAAAAAGCAAAAAAAAAGAGCGCTTGATAGCGCTTCATCAATTTAAATTGATATATAATTTTTTTATAATACCTGTACAACGTAAGCTGTCGTCTGAGGCGGAATACTAAAAGTCATAAAAGATGCATGTTCTACCCTAACCATCTGTCCTGGCCTCAAATCAGACAACATAATCCTATTGCCTCTTCGATCTAGGAGGATTGTTTCAGGCGCAACATTAAAACGGATTTGATTATTGATATCCCTCGGATTTCCTGTTATAAAATATCTATTGGCAGCATCAACTTCCATGATTCTATCCACTTTGACATTCGTATCCCAGTTGGTATCCTCGCGTAATACAGTTATTCTGTAAGCTCTGGCTTGTGGCGGAATAGAAGCCGTCATGGCTGATGAGAACTCCGCATCTACGCTCATCCCTTCTTCTAAATCCCGTAATAAAAGCTCCTGTCCTCTTTCATTTTGTATCACTGTATTCTGTCCAACCAGCAATGTGATCACTTCTATATTGATGATATTGAACTCCCCTATAACACCATAAGATATTGTGACATATCCCGCATTTCTATCTCTAAAAATCTCTTCAATCTTAGCATCTCTGACGCGCATTACATTGGCGCTTCTTCTGTTTCTATTGCAAGCAGACATAAAATCGTCCATATATATCTATCCAAATACCTTTTTTAAGATATTATATGTTTGCTTTCATACTTATTGTGTTAAACTGTAGATTGGTTTTTGATAACGCTCCAATATATTTCAATCTTTACCCATTTAATATGTCATCCATCGGAATGGCTAAGCCTTTAAATACGACTGACTCTATAACCATTCCTCTCCCAAATGTAATCGTATCTATGAGTTCTCTCTCATCAAAATGATACAAATGTATGTGTTCTCGTTCAGTATCCACAACCCAATATTCCTTAACATTACTGTTCATGTAAAGATTGAGCTTTTTCACCATATCTTTGCTTTTAGTTGATGGCGACAGCACCTCAACAACCAAGGTTGGCGTGCCCTCATACTTGCCGTCTTGTGTCACTTTTTCTTCATCGCACATGACGATTATATCGGGTTGAACCACATTAGGATCCTCCTCAAATCGATCGGCTCGATTGAAAAGCTTCACATCAAAGGGGGATGTCAGGGGTCGACAAGGCTTTCCTTTGAACCAGTTATAGAAAGGACCAAATATCTCATTTATAGCAACTTGATGCTGAAACCGTGGTGACGCAAGGTAATAAATCTGTCCATCGATCAATTCATATCGTTCATCTGTATCTTCTACCAATTGTAGATATTCTTCATAGGTCACCCTTTTGAGCTTTCTGTATTGAAGCGCATACTCTTTTACCATTTCCTCATCCTCCTCTTTGAAGGAGGACAACTTAGCAACACACTTCCCATTTTTTGTAATCCATATATTTTCATGATCCATGGCTAATTTTAAATACTTACCAAAACCATTTTGAACTTCTGTCGCGGATACTCTCACAATATAACCTCCCTAAATTGCCTGTACTGTTAGCTATATTTTAAATTATTATAGCTATAATTGCAAGTGATTTTAGGTTTTATTAGCTACTAAGGTCTATTTATACCCCATAAAGGTATCCTTGCGGATGTTCTTTTTGTTAATGCCTTTTTCCTTTAAGAACTGTTCAGTGGATTTAACCATCGACCTAGAACCAGCGATATAATACATCCCTTCATTATGATGTTTTTAACAAATTTTTCTATATTGGGCAGCAGCTCTTCACGATTTGTTAAATAACTGGTTTTCATTATGGCGGCTTGCTCTGGGGATTCAAACTCAGATTTATATATGAACACGCCTCTACTATCCAAATAGATCAATTGAATATCTTTAGCTGTACCTTCAGCCTTTATGATCTTATCTTGGATAATGGCTCTAAAGGGTGTTATGCCAATGCCCCCTGCTATAAACAACTGGGGTTGGTCATTTGGGGTATATAAGCCTCCAACGGGTCCCCTCATAGAGACAGCCTCTCCAGGCTTTAGACTTAATAACGCCTGTTTAAATAGGCTGGGTTGATCACCCATACCTGTGGAAATCTTAATAACCCCTTCACTTGGTATGGATGAAAGGCTAAATGCTCTGGTTGATTTCTTGATCTTTACATGTTGAATGGTTATGATGCCATGTTGACCAGCTTCCCAAGTTACTGAAGGCTCCCTTTTAAAAACAAATGTATAAATATCCTCTGCTTCTTGATAATGATTGACTAGATGAATTTCATTTTGCTTTAAAGCGGCTAATATATCTTTTATTATACCCATCATCTTACCTCCTCTTGTTTCACAAAAGCTTTTATATTTTCCCTAGCAAAGTCTTCAAAACTTCTAGGTTCTTTATCAGTGAGTTGATAAAACTCATTGGTGACTGGTTTTGCGGTACCCATTCTCGTCATAAAATAGAGTGCCACGGTAACATTCACATATGCCTTATCAAGCCCTCGTTTTTTTATGTAATAATGTCTGTACTTGAGATATCCTGGCTTACCATAAATAATCTTTCTACCGGTTACATGACTTAAAATATCTGCTACCTGGTAGTAGTCAAGCGCTACTGGACCTGTAAGGGTATGGGCAGTATTTTTGTATTTTTCAGGTTCATGTAACACAGTAGCTATGGCAAGACCTATATCAACAGCATCTATAAAACTGGTTTTGCTTTTTCCGGCAGGGACAAATATTTTATCCAATTCTCTAATCTCTACTGAATGTATGCCTGAGACATTCTGCATAAAAAACCCAGGTCTTATATGCGCAAAGGGAAGGCCTATCCCTTCAATATATTTTTCGATTTTATGATGGGGTGGAATTGTGTTGTTTTCAACTCCCATAAGAGATAAAAAAGAAATCAATTTAACAGAATTCTTTTTAGCAGCGTCTATGAAAGGGTATAGATCTTCAGGCTTACCCAGATGGGGTGGTCTCATTAAAAATACCCGGTCTACATCATTGAGAGCAGGCTCAAAGGTTTCTGGCTTTGTAAAATCAAAGGCAACCGTGTCAACTTCATTTCCAAACATTTCTCGCAGTTTATGGACATTTGTTCCAGCTGCAACAACCTGCTCACCCATTTTCAACAATTCTTTAACCACATAACATCCTACATTTCCAGAAGCGCCTGTTACAAGAACCTTCATTTTAATTCACCTCTCCTAATATCGCATTGGCTTTTTTTATGAGTGTCATTAATTCATCAAAGGCGTCCACACCCATCTTTTCTTTGAGTAACTCCATCGTTTTATAATATTCATCAAAGGTAGCTTCTACGAGTTTCTCACCTTTTTCTGAGATTGCTAGGGTATAACTTCTACCATCCGATAGTGATGCCTCCTTGATCAAATAATCCCCTTTGATCAGTGCATTCACCATGGTCGTCACGGAAGGCTTAGCTATTTTAAAAAATTGACTGATCATTAAGGGTGTAACAGGTGTCTTTTGCTTTTGTGTGAAGATCAATACACCCATCTCACTGGATCTGATCGGCATATTTTTCCTTGTATTCAAATGCAACCTACAAAATAAACCTACTGCGTCTGCATTATCGATAAGACATTTGTCCATTTCACCCTCCATATAGTTAGTTAGCTTAACTAACTATATTCTATACCTATATCTCATTCATGTCAATAACTATAAAAAAAAGACACCCCTAAGCATATCGCTTAAAAGCATCTTTTGTAAATTCACTTATTCAAAATCAACAACTTGCTTTGTCTCATGAGATAAAAAGCAAGCCTCCATGAGCTTCATAACCCGTAGCACTTCACTATTTTTAACGATAATTTCTGATTTGCCTTCTATTGTCGTCATGACATTACGGTAATAGTCTCTTAAATCTTCTTTTTTTATAGGCAATTCTTCTTCAAAAATGGTATTTTCCAGACGTGGAGCCATGGTTTTTGTAAGACCCGAAGCCGCTCGAACGGGAACGGCATCTTTATCTTCCCAACTCTTCACACGTATGATTTTTCCATCTAAATTCCAATCATTAATAACAGCAGAACCATTAACGCCCAATACATACCACCTAGGCAGATTAATAAAGTTACTTGTACCCACTTCTAGTAAAGCCGTTTTACCACTTTCAAAAGTCAGTATTATCTTGAAGCCATCATCTACTTTTTCATTGGTAACATGGGTGAAAGTGCAGTAAACTTTCTTGATTTTTTCATCAATCATCATGAGCAACTGATCTAATATATGTACACCCCAATCTAACAGCATACCACCACCATGCACTTTTTCTTGACGCCAATCTCCTGGAATCCCTCTAGATCCATGAACCCTGGATTCAATGGTATAGATTTCCCCAAGCAGATTTTGATTATAGATTTCTTTAATGGTTAAAAAATCCTCATCCCAACGTCTATTTTGATGCACCACAAATATTTTTCCAGTTTCATTTGCAACAGCCATTACTTCTTCAAGTTCCTTGCTGTCCATCATGGCTGGTTTTTCACAAACAACATTTTTTCCGGCTCTTAAGGCTTTTATTGAAATTTCCATATGTGAGCTATTTGGTGTTGCGACTAGGACAATATTGACCTGCTCGTCCCCTAGTACATCGTCAAGACTTTCATATACATGAATATTATTGGTTACGGCAAAGGCTTTCCTACTTTCATCTATATCCATTATGCCAACCACGGTTAGTCCTTCAACGGTATCAATAAACTCTCTATGCCAATTTCCCATACCACCAAAGCCTACAATGGCCAACCCAAACTCTTTTTTTGTCATCATCTTTCAATCCTTTCGTTTCCTTACTTCATATTAAATGTGGCGATAAAATCATAGGATTTTTTTATTTCTTCTAAACAATTGCCTCGGAATTCTTCTTGCTCATAAATAAAATGGCCATTGGGTGCTAATTCCATTAAATACTTAAAATCTATTATGCCACTACCCGCATCCACATTTATCTTCGACTCATTATTTTCAAGTTGTTTTAAATGAATGACTGGGCATCTTGCAATATGCTTCTTTACATAGTCATTAACATCTAATCCTGCATAGGCAACCCAGTAGACATCGGGCTGTTGTTTGACATATTCATCATTGGTATGCTCAAAAAGCACTTCCAATGGGTATTGTCCCTGATCCATGTCAAATTCATAATCATGGTTATGATAAGCAAATACAAGCCCTGCATCTTTACACTTTTTCCCAATTTGATTAAAGATCTCAGCATGCTCTAAGGCACTTTTCACCGTATTAATCTTCGCTGATGGACAAACGATATACTTAGCTCCAATAGTCAGCAAGTACTCTATTTCATGATCTAAGTTTTGAGTCAGTCCATCTATTCCCACATGAGCAGAAAGAGCTGTTAAATGGAGTTCTTCAAGCTTATTTCTCATATCTATCGCGGATATATTACCGTATCCAGCAAATTCAACACCAGTGTATCCCATCTGGGCTAACTTTTCAAGTGTCCCAAAAAAATCTTTTTCAGTTTCTTCTTTAACAGACCATAATTGTACCGATAATTGATTGATCATTTTATTCTCCCTCGTGAAAAAATACGGGTTTACCCGTTTTAGCGGATTCATAGATGGCTTCAAGAATTCGAGAAACAACATAAGCTTCTTGTGGTTTTACCACAACTTCGGTATCATTAACGATGGCATCAATCCATCTTTTTGCCTCTACTATTGCAGAAGTTTCCTTAACACCATCATAAAAAGCAACGCCGCCCTCACTAAGATCAGGCCTAATCTCAATTAATTTGCCAAACTCATCTTTGTTAATGCTCAGTCCATTTTTTATTTGGGCTCCTGCTTGATCACCACAAAGGACGATACTTCCTTCTGATATAGGTTCTATTGTATTGAGTGCCCAGCTGGATTCTAGTATAATCGTAGCACCATTTTCCATGACGATAAATCCAAAAGCAGAATCTTCTAAGGTATGTTGCTGCGTATCCCATGGTCCCCATGGATTGCCACAATCTGGGTTTATTATTTTTTTATATTTTGTCCCAACAACCATCTTAGGCTTGTAATTGTTCATCATCCAAAGGGTCAAATCTAAAGAGTGGGTGCCAATATCAATCAGTGGTCCTCCCCCTTGTTCTTCTTCATTTAAAAACACGCCCCAGTTGGGAGTCCCACGTCTTCTTACTGCAATTGATTTTGCAAAATATATTTCACCTAAATCTCCACGATCGATGGCTTTTCTTAAGAATGTACTCTCAACCTTATGTCTATGTTGATAGCCAATGGTTAGTTTTTTACCTGTTTCTTCTGCTACCTTGACCATTTCCAAGGCATCTGAAGCTGTTTTAGCCATGGGTTTTTCACACATAACATGTTTATCTGCTTTCATAGCAGCAATTGAAATCTCAGCATGGGATTTGTTGGGTGTACAAACATGAACTGCATCGATTGTACCGTCTTTTAATAACTCTTTATAATTCAGATAAACTTTTGCATCGGGTGTTCCATATTCCTGAGCTGCTTTTTCTGCCTTTTCTATTATCAAATCGCAAAAGGCAACAATTTCTATATT
>CAZJIO010000005.1:14067-26341 GCA_964546035.1 uncultured Eubacteriales bacterium
TTCTATATTGTTCAGAGCTTTAAGAGATGGCATATGTTTACCATTTGCGATACCACCACAACCAATGATACCAATCCTTACTTTCTCATTCTTTATCATGATCAAATCCTCCAAGTTTTTGAAACTTTAATGTCTATCAATAAAATACCATTTTAGTCCATTTTATGATATCATAATTAAATAAAAAAGTATCAAATATTTGTCATCTCAAGAAAGAGAAAGAGGTAGAACATATGGAAACATCGTATTTTGAAGAACCCTTTTTAGATGGAGGCATTTTATATCCATTTGCCGTTCATGAGCAACAAGGTTTTGGTAAATGTACCTTTGTCACTGCACATTGGCACTATTATATTGAGTTATTATACTGTATATCGGGAAGAGCAAAAGTCTTTATATCTGGTACAAGTTATGAATTTACCCATGGTGATATGGTTTTAATTAATTCAAGAGAGGTCCACTCTGTTTTTGGTGATGCCGATGATGACATTATGTACTTAGTCGTAAAATTCGACCCCAATGTTTTATATTCTACTGCAACAACTTTATTTGAATCTAAATATGTACTCCCCTTTACTTTAAGCAAATCGACCCATCAAAAAGTTTTTACCCATGCAGAAATCAACAACACCAATATTCCTAAATTTCTTAATGAGGTTCTACTTGAAAACACGTCTCGTGCCTATGGTTTTGAATTGGGTATAAGAAATTGTATCGGCAATATCTTCCTATGGATTTTACGTAATTGGTATGATAAGGGACTTGATCTCAATATCGAGTCAAATCTCAATGAGACTAAAATCAATAAACTGCAACTCATTTTCGAATTTGTGGATAAAAACTATATGGAAAATTTATCTGCAGAATCTGTAGCCACTCAGTTCAATATGAGTTACAGTTATTTTTCTAGATTTTTCAAAGCCTGTGTAGGGAAAACTTTCACTTCCTATCTTAATTTCGTCAGACTAACAGAAGCTGAGAAACTTTTAATTTCTACGGACCTAACTGTTACAGAAATTGCAATGGAAACGGGCTTTTCGTCTTCTAGCTATTTCATTGAGCAATTCAAAGCTTTAAAAACCCTCACACCTAAACAACTGAGAAATAAATTTAAGTATTAAGCCGCTATGTCCTTTTTCACATACTTGATATAGGCAACAACTATAGAAATAATACTTACCCCAATCCCGATTAAGAGCAATTCCCCTTCTATTTTTCCACTCGTCATCACATCTCCAGCACCTGAATAAGTGAATGGGGTTATATATCTTAGGCCATCTAATTGACTGATGGTCTTTTCCATTATGTCCAAGAAATAGAGGACAAGCACCAACCCTAAACCTAACCCAATATTAGCTTTCTTAATGAAAGCAGAAATTCCGTAACAGATACAGGCGATTTGTAGGTGCATACAAAACTGTGCCAAATGATAGATCCAAAACCCTTTTTCTGAAAAAGGTTCTCCAATCATCACAAAAGCTAGCATGATTAAAGCGACATAAATGATTTCAAAAATGACAATAATGGTCAATAATCCAGTTACTTTTTGTAAGACTACTTGGCTACGACTAATAGGCGTTGTCAATAAAAACTCCGCAGTATGACCCCCTTCCTCTTTTGATAGCATACCTGTACCTAATAATCCTGCAAACATAGCACCCCCTAAAGCAAGGATAAATCCCACTTGTGTTCCGTAATAACCCATCGGAGAATAAATACTTAATTTATCCATTCCAAAGGCCGCAGAAAGCCCTTCCATATGACTAAACTGATCCCCCATTTCCTTCAAGCTGTTCTCTAACATTGGAAACATTAGCATAAAAACAAAAGCCATAAGAGAAACGGACATGGACCATATGACCAGAGATTTCAAATTCATCTTAACTTCATGCTTGATAATTGTCATTTTATTGGACCTCCTTTTCATAAAATCGCATAAAAATCTCTTCTAGTGAAGGCTCTTCGATCATGATGTCCTCTATAGGCAAACCATTCAAGGCACTGATGAGTTGTGGCATCTTTCCGTTATACAAAAAGCTCACACCCTTCTCAATTTCACAAATGTCCAAGCAACCTTCAAGGTACGGCATAGCGGATATACCGAGTATTTTAATCTTCTTGGCATAGGTTTTTGACAATTGTTCTACGGAATCAAGGGCTATTAATTTACCTTCTCGCACCACAGCAGCATTGTTGCAATAACGCTGAATTTCAGATAATACATGTGAAGATAGAAATACAGTAGCCCCTTTCTTATTCCTCTCCAATACCAAATCATAAAATGCCTTTTGCATTAAAGGATCTAATCCCGAGGTGGGTTCATCTAAAATATACAACTCTGGCTCATGTTGCATAGCACATATGATGCTGATTTTTTTTCTATTGCCGAGGGACAATGCCTCGATTTTCTTTTTCCTATCCACCTGTAGTACTTCACACAGCTCAGCTGCCACCTTCTTGCAATCCTTATTGTGTAATTGAGCTGCAAACTCTATGACCTCCTCTACCCGCATACCCGGATAAAACATGGCTTCTGAAGGCATATAGCCAATCTTCTTTCGAATTTGAACCTGATGCTTTCTAAGCTCTTTTCCAAACACGGTCATAGACCCTGAGTTTGGCGATATGAGTCCTAAAAGGAGTCGTATGGTCGTTGATTTACCGGCTCCATTGGGTCCAATAAATCCAAAAATATCGCCTTCCTTTACAGACAAACTTAAGTCTGTTATGCCCCTTTCCTTTCCATAAACCTTTGTTAAATGACTTATTTCAATGATATTGTTCATCACTCACTCTCCTCATTAATTTTTATATTTTCTTGGAAATGGCTTAACTGATTATTCAGCTTTTTCGTATCCATCTTATTCACAATATGAATGCTGATCCGAACAAATATCATGAATATGAGCATGTTTGCAATAAAAGCACCCATGGCCCAGGGTTGTAAATCCTCAAACCAGTTAAACACAACACTAGAAATGACGATGACTGCTATGGATATCGCATACCAAATAATTTTCCTGTTGCGTAACGAGTTCCCGCTATAACTTGAATCATCTGACATGACTTTTCTTTGAAATACTGAAATGATATAACTCGCTATGGACATTTCTAACATGATAAAGATATCAACACTTCTTTCCCCCTGAATCAGTACGAAAATGCTATAAAAGGTAAGCATTGCAACAAAATAGATACTTGCGTACAGTTCATTATAAAACTCCCATTTATATAACTTAGCTATTTTTTTCATTGAAAACCTCCTGGTTTGATGCATTAGTAGTCTTGTAAAATTTCTCTTAGTAACTTAGCGTAATGTCTTGAAATGATAATGTGTTCACCCTTTTTTAAAGTTGCATCAATCCGATTGGACATAATGCTTTTTAGACTTGAAAGGGCATTTAAGTTAATAACCAAGGATTTGCTACATCTAAAAAATCCAAAATCTCCAAACTTGCTTTCTAGATCATTGAGATTCATTTGTATTTTATAGACATCGCTTTTGGTGTATGCAAAGATTGAATGATCTACACTCTCACAATAAAAGATCTGAGATGGTTTTAGTAAATGGGTTTCACCATCTTTTTGACCCGTAATTTGTTTTTGTTGTTGGTTCACAAAATCCATTATGGATATGATTTCATCATTAATTTTGTCACATTTAATGAGGATTTCGTTTTCGCCTTCTGTTATGTATTCGATTTTTATCTGCATTTCAACCTCCTTTTTGTTTGCAAACTTTATCATTGCTTTGTATGGGTTAACTATATCGAATAGTGGGATAAAGTGCAATGGGGTGTGCTTTAGGTTGCTTAAAAATTGAGCTGAGTTGCATTTTGATTTATTAGTAACACATTGGTTTGTGGAAGACGGTCGATTTTTCGGCTTTGAGTATGGGGGTTTTGTCAGACCAAAGGGGATTCGTTCTGTCCTCCCTTGCACGTCGTGTGCAAAGGGAGGACGCTTACTCCTGTGCGCTGCTGAACGAATCCCCTTTGGTCTGACTTTGTCTTTTGGGATGCCGAAAAATCTCGGTCTTGAGTATAAAAAACAGAGCAACTATGCGTGGGCATGTTGCTCTGTTTTTGAAAGCTTGGGTATTATTTGGTACATAATTTGAAGGCTACTGTTTCACCATTGATCAGAATCTTATTGTATGCAAAGAAAAGGGTCCCATCACAGGGTGCTATAACCCTTTCTTTAACTTCCCCATCCAACGGGTCATAAATCTCGGCAAGCAAATCACCTTGCTGAATGCTTGCACCGGCTGGGAAGTTAGCCTTGAAGAGTCCACCTCTTTCACAAAGAATTGAGTGGATGCTCTCATCTGTGACGAGTTGTGTTTGGCATCCATCTGGTAGATCTACATCGATGATGTTCTGTGCTTTTAAGAACCGCAGGACAGCCTCCTTTGATAAATCTATGGTCTTTTCATCAATACTTTCTGTACGGCTGGTATAGACGGAGAAGGCGATGGTATCAAATACCTGCCAATTGTAGTTCAGTGTTGTCGTGTCATAGGGCTTGGGTTGTCGAATGACGGCATATGGTAAGCCGAAATCAAGAGCTAAATCACTTTCCTCATAGCCCGTTTTCATCATTCTCACGTGAGGGATAAAGTCCACATTGAGATAAAAGCTAGCAAACTGGATTCCGTAACGATAGTTTTTGATGGTGTCAAAGACCTGGCCAGCAATGCGTTGGGTTGTTTCACCCTCGTTATAGCCTGGGAACATACGATTAATATCTGTATTATCTGTGGTCCAAAAACGTTTGAAGACATTCATGGAATAGCTGTTTAGGGTTGGAATGATGAGTATTTCGTGGCCTTCTTTTATTTTTCCTTCTTTTTCTAATTGCTTGAATTCTTGAACCAATCTGGAGCAGGCAAAAATCTGTGAATACTCATTTCCCCTTACTGAACCAATGATACAGACACTTTTTTCTCCACTTCCGAAGCTGAAGCCTTTGATGTCCATGGGTTCACGATAAGTAGATTGCAAGGTAAATATCGATTTTTCTATCATATCAGCCCTCCCGTTAAATCCACATCACTTGGAAAGATTCGCGCCATTAAAGATCCTGGATTGACTATGGGATATTCACGTAGCGTAAAGACGATGCCTGTTGCAGTGGCCAAGACAACCTGTTCGATAGAATTCTTTAATGGATGCAGGATACGACCCATGACATCCCCTTTGTGGACAAAACTCCAATGCTTGATGGCGGAGACAAAAATACCCGAGGCATCAGCATTAATGAAGCTCACAGCGGACTTGGTATCACAATAAATCGGCGTCATCACAGGTGTGGTAATACCTGACCACATCTCTAATCCAGCCATGAGATTGAAAATGCCATCGACTAACTGATGACAATAGTTTTCAGTGATGCGCATGCCGACACCCATTTCAACAACTAGGGTTGGGACATTTCGCGTATTCATACTATGGGCTAAGGTAGATTCTAAAACAGTGGCACTCTCATGAACCCAAATGAAATTCACATTCAGCTGCTGGGCTAGTGGCACCAAGGTACCCACCATTGCAGAGTTGATTCTGACCTGAGGAATCTCTCTCAAAAAGATATTGCTGGAGTGAATGTCAATACAAAGATCTGATCCCTCTAGGTCCTTAACGATGTCATAAGACATTCTTTCAACCATTGAGCTACAGTCCGAACCTGGAAAGATGCGATTCATATCGATATCAAAACCGGGCACCCCTCTGGTAATGGTATCAAGGCCAAGGGGGTTGAGTGCTGGGTATAAGTCAACAGTTCCTGATAGTTCATCTAAGTGCTCTTCAAGCCTTTGGGCAACTAAAAAGCAGACATATTGACCTTCTAACTCATCGCCATGAGTTCCGGTGACAATGGATATTCTTTTATTTGAATCTTGATTACCCTTAATGGACCTCTTATGAATATAGAGGGTTTCATTAACAGGTAATTCAATTTTAGAAACAACTTTTATGTCCATAAATCTTCTCCTGTAGGTTATTGTATGCGCGTCATTTTTGTAGCTATATGGAGGGTCTGAAGGACATCACCAACAAAAATACCTCGATTCACGAGACAGTCTTGTGCATCCCTACCATGGGATAGTTTGAGATATGCATCATCCACAAGGATATTTCGTGTGGGGTCATAGCCGATCCATTGATGATCCAGATAAACTTCTACCCAGGCATGGGTTTCACCCTCACCCTCTACCAAGCCAGCGACATAACGGGACATGATGCCTTTTGAACGAAGGACTGCTAAAAAGAGATGTGCATAATCCTGACAAACACCCTGCTTCAACGCGTAGGCTTCTTCGGCTGTTGTTAGGGTCGTCGTTGCTTCCTTTTTATATTCTAGATGTGAATGGATTTGATCCATCATTAGGCTGACATACTCCCGGTGCTGATTAGGTTCCGGCAGATTGGTTGTCAGTTCCTGAATAAAAGCCCCTGGCTGAGTGAATTGAGATGGAAAACGATAAATCGGCATAGATGGATCACTCAGTTGATTGGTATTATTAATTTCTGCAAAACCAGTGACAACCGCTTCAAATTGATTATGAAGCGGTTTGCAATAGCCTGAAATAATGGTATTGCCATAGCCATCCTTGGTCTTCCAAGTGCTACAAAAAGGGTGAACCTGTAGCGCTAATTTATAGTATTTCTGTCGCTGGTCATAAAAAGGCATACACTTCATAGAAAAATGATGCTCTTCAACATACGCAGTAAATTGAATCGACATAATGTATTCAAATTGATAACTTTTCATGAGAAATGCTCCCTTCCTATTGTTCCATGAGCTGGGTCAGACATTGAATGACTTCGGGTTTACTGAATTCTTCTCTATGTAAAATGAGTTCCGTTAACTTATCGTAAAAAAATTGGCTGAATATGTATTCTCTTTCAATCATACGGTCCATTCGTCTTGTTAAGCGTTTGAATTCGACCAGAATTTTAGAGTAGTCCATATCTAGACGTGTGTATAAATCGATCCGTTCAATGTACCTGCCAATACGGATCAAATCTCTGGTTTGTTCGTCAGAAACACAATCATCGATACTGCCCCAAAATGCATAAATATAATCTTTTACTGGCAATAACGAGAATACAGGCGTAGCTTGGGCTTGACTCTGAGCAAATACATTAAGGGCTAGTTGTATATAGCACAAGGTATCGCTTGAGATTTGATCCCGAAGCACCACCGCGTTGTCAAAGGCCAGAATCAAAGCCGATGTCATAGAAAAATCAAGTGTTTCATCATATAAATACCTTGATATGAAATCCTTTCGATCCTCATAAATGTTCAACAAACCAAAATCGTTGACATAGGTGAGATAGGTTTCAGGATACTCAAGCATTTCATCGTAGCATTTCAAGAAAGTTGTTAAACAGGTGAAAACCCTTTCGGTATAGCGTCCTAACCAAAACAAATTGTTAACCATTCCTATTGAGATAGTACCCATGTGTCTTTGAACCCCCCTCCTTGTGATGAATTAACAATAAAGGACTCTGGATTTGTTGTGTATCTGGTAAGACCAGAAGCCCATACCTGTGTCGTTTTACCTTTTATGACAAAAGCCCGTAGGTCTGCTTTTCGCTCTGCCTCACCATCCCCCATCAAGATACTTAAATTCTTAAAGTCAATGATTTCTTGGGCAATGAAACGTCGTGGTTCTTCTTGGATATCCTTTGACAACTGAATGAGCGCTTCCTCACTTAATTCTCTTCCAAAAACTACGCCATAACCACCAGCTTCTGCAACATCCTTGATGACTAAAGTCTTCAGATTTTCTAGTGTATAAGCCATATCGCTTGGATAAAATGGCAGATATGTTGGTGCATTTTTCAGGATAGGCGTTTCCTTGAGATAATACTCTATCATTTTTGGAACAAAATAGTAGATGCCTTTGTCGTCGGCAACCCCGCAACCTGGCGCATTAATGAGGGCTACATTTCCCTCTCTATAAACGTCCATCAAATGTGGAATACCAATAAGGGAATCCGGTTTGAAAGACAGAGGATCTAAATATTCATCGGATATTCGGCGGTAAATTGCGCCTACTTTTTCTTTGCCTTTATAGGATTTATAATAAACTTTTTGATCTTCAACAAATAATTCATTGTTGGTTGCTAAAATGGACTGGGTCTTTTCTGCCAAATAAGAATGTTCAAAGTAAGCAGCGTTGTAGCGGCCAGGTGTTAATATGATATTCAAACCACCGGTACTGACATTGTCCATGGCTTCCTTCAATAGTTCTGCGTAGTTCCGATTATCTCGAATAGAATTTTCCACAAACACCTCTGGGCTCACCGCACGGGTTAATTCTCTCGCGATTAACGGATAGGAAGCGCCAGAAGGGACCCTTAGATTATCTTCGAGCACAAACCAAGTTCCATCCTTGGATTGAACCAGATCTATACCCGAAATGTGACTGAATATATCGTGAATAGGTGTCATTTGTTCACATTGAGGCAGATAGCCGGAGGAAATAAAGACAAAGTCTTCTGGGATGATGCCGTCATTGATGATGTTTTTCTCATTGTATATGTCTTTTAAAAATAGATTCAGAGCATCTACACGCTGGATCAGTCCCGCCTTGAGATAGTCAAACTCATCTGAAGGGATAATGCGAGGGATCGCATCAAAAGGAAATAATTGTTCAATGAATTCCCCTTTTTTATAAATACCAAATTTGACACCATATCGGGATAGCAATAGATTGATGTCACTTACCTTTTCCCTAGAAATGTTCATATAGGTTCCTCCTTTCAATAACAACAGGAATTGAATATAAAAAACAGAGCAACGCTGCCTTGGGCATCGTTGCTCTGTTTTTTACATGATAGCATATTGAAGTAATAAGTGCAATGGCTACTTTTATACGCTAGGATAGGTCATCCAATCCTTTAAAAGGGTAATGCTTTTGATTACCATCCAAGTTCAGATAATTATCTCGGATTTCACTGTTCACAAGGTCTAATTCTGCCCTTAATCCCTTTGCAGATAGCCTTCTACCCCCTTGTCCCATGATGATTAACTGCTCTAGGACATCCGAGGTTGCGACGGTCACATCGTATTGATGTCCAATATGATGCACCAGTCTTTCAATGTACTGGTCAGCGGTTTCGGCCTCTTTGGTATAGACCACATGGATATTATGATAACGTGTCATTTCTCCTGGGTTTCCTAGCACCTTGTAGGCATCAAAAACGAGAATCACTGTTTCATCTCTAAGGCTTTGGTAGTTGCAGAGCATGTCCATCAATTTCATCCTTGCCGAATCTAGGCTAGATTTTGCAATTTCTTTTAAATCATCCCATGCGAAAACAATGTTGTAACCATCTACCAGCAGGTACTTTTCTAGGTTTGATCTCTTTTGGGGATCCTTGCCGGTGTGCAGCTCTACAACTTTTTTATCAGCTTTCTCTTTACCTGAATCAATAACACGGCGTTGCTTCAAATAAGTATCTCTTTTAGCTGTACCGTAAGTTCTGAAGAAGATTTCCTCCACTTCCTGATCACTGATAATACCCTGATTGTATGTGTTTCTTGGCGTTTCAATCTTCATTTCAGTGGGCTCAATATCCATCTGATTTAGCTTTAAGCCACTTTCCACATGCATAAAGTCTTCAACACGCTCCCAAGAGACATTAAAACCGACACCATGATCGCAAAAAATAGAGCTGGTAGGATTTTGAGGATCATTTTCCGAGTCATAAGCCCTATTGGCAAGAATTTCTTCTGAATTGTGGCAGGGTTCATATCCCTTTAAATGCACAAACAACTTACCACAACCTTTTGAATAGGCGATCACTTCTAGTGGATAACCCTGCATCGTAGCAACCGGTGCATCCCCTATTAGAATAGCCATATCACCTTCTATCTCTGGCTCGCTAAAGCTACCCTTCATTCTCTGTATATCACCCATCGCTCTGCCTAACAATTCTTTTGGAACTTCTAAACGGAACTTATAGATGGGTTCCAGCAATATATTTTTTGCCTTCTTCAAACCCTGCCTTACAGCCCGATAAGTGGCCTGCCTAAAATCGCCACCTTCGGTATGCTTCAAATGGGCGCGTCCCGCTACCAGTGTGATTTTTAGATCTGTGATTTCTGAACCCGTAAGGACCCCGATATGCTTCTTTTCTTCTAAATGGCTCATAACAAGTCGTTGCCAGCTTCTATCTAGCACATCTTCACTACAAGAAGTCTTCAACTGGAGCCCACTTCCCCGTTCGCCAGGTTCCATAAGCAGATGAACCTCTGCATAATGTCTGAGCGGTTCGAAATGTCCGACTCCTTCTACTGGATCCGCGATGGTTTCCTTGTACATAAGGCTGCCACTGCCGAAGGTCACCTCAACCCCATATCGATCTAAAATTAATCTTTGGAGAATCTCAATTTCAATTTCGCCCATAACTTGCACATGGATTTCACTATGTACTTCGTTCCAATCAATGTTTAGCTGAGGTTCTTCCTCCTCCAGCTGCCTAAGTTTCATAAGCATGCCCATTACATCACAATCTGTAGGCAGGAGAATTTTATAGGTTAGCACAGGTTTTAGTATCGGTTTAGCGGAATTTGGCTCACTACCCAACCCCTCTCCTGAACGGGTTTTTGTCAATCCTATAATCGCACATATGGTACCTGGGGTGGCTTCAGTTATCGCTTGAAACTGGCTACCCGAATAAATGCGAATCTGGTCTACTTTTTCTTTCCAGACTTCAAAATCTCCGCCTGAGGAGATCAGCGCCTCAGCGGTTTTATCGTTGGTCAAGACATCCTTCACTTTTACACAACCACCCGTTACTTTTATATGCGTCAATCGATTACCTTGGGCATCTCTGGTGATTTTAAAAATTTTAGCGCCAAAATTTTCCGGATATACAGGCATCCTCATATATTGGCCAAGACCTTCAAGAAACAGATCGACACCTTGAAGTTTAAGTGCCGACCCAAAAAACACAGGAAACACCTTCCTAAGCGCAATAGCATGGCTAAGGTTCTCCACCTTGATGGTTCCCGTCTCTAAGAACTGTTCCATTAACGCCTCATCACACATAGCGAGCTTGTCCATAAAAGCATGTTCATCTTTATTAAACCCGAAATCAATACATCTCTCACTCAAACGCTTTTCCAACTCCTGGATCAACTTTTCACGGGATGTACCGATTTGATCCATTTTGTTAACAAAGAGAAACGTGGGAATTCTATACCGCTTCAGTAGTTGCCACAGCGTCAAAGTATGTCCTTGTACACCATCTGCGCCGTTGATGACCAGAATTGCATAATCCAACACCTGCAGCGTCCTTTCCATTTCCGTAGAAAAATCCACATGTCCTGGTGTATCCAACAAGGTCACCTGCTGATCACCTAAGTTAAATACGGCCTGCTTTGAAAAAATCGTGATACCTCTGGCCTTTTCCAGTTCGAAAGTGTCAAGAAAAGCATCTTTATGATCCACTCGTCCCATTTTTTTGATGCTGCCACTCAAGTAGAGCATACATTCAGATAGCGTCGTCTTTCCAGCATCTACATGAGCAAGAATACCGACTGTCACTTTGTTTGTTTTCATTTGCTAACCCTGCCCTGCTTCTATGTCTAAGATTTATGTCTCAAATTAACTGATATAAGATCAGATAAAATATTCAATCGTGTTTTGATCTGTTTTTCTAGTCTTTGTATTAAATAAAATGGTCGCTTCCCGTATATCCAAAGGTCCAAGAGCATAAGCCCCTTTGCCTTCGCTATTTATATTTTTATAGGCAACCCTTCGGTTCATTGTGAAAGGGGCATTTGAAACAACATCAATGCCTTCTTCTGTAAAAGCTTTCTTTCTATAATAGGGATCAAAAAGATATATGTACTGATCGTCCATAGCTGTCATTAATGCGTAATGCCACCACCCATGTCTCAACCGTACAACAATAGCCCCACCTTGATTAAGTCCTGCGACAATTTTGCTATTTTCTCCAATGTATACTTCTGATCCCGTTAAGTACTCACACTGAATGGGGAATTTTTTTACTTTACCAAATTGATTCAGCCAACTGCTTAGAAACATCATGGCCATGCCTGAAGTACCACTTTTTCCAAACTCCCCATTTTTATTGTAGGCATCCATACAGTAAAGCATGATATGCTTAATGATATCTGGGGGTATTTCCTCCCTATTAAACAAGAAATTAATCGCATTGTTAAGGGTAGTCGGACCGCAATCATATTCTGTTATTTGATAGCTCAGTGGACTTTTCACTCTATTGTACCTATT
>CAZJIO010000005.1:26405-32884 GCA_964546035.1 uncultured Eubacteriales bacterium
TAAATAGAGAGAAAACTAGTATAATCATCTCAAGACATAAAAAGATTGACAGCTCTTAATATTAACCTATACTAATAATTAATACTATTTCAAAAGTTCTGTTAAAAGGAGGAGCCATCATATGAAAATAAATACAGATAGAATGATCACTGAATTTACACATCTGGTATCTATAGATAGTAAATCCTATGAAGAAAGGAACATGGCAGATTATCTCATTGGGCGATTGGTTGAGCTTGGTTTTGCTGTAACAGAGGATGACTGGGGCCATCGGTTTGGAGGCAACTCCGGCAATGTTTATGGTTATTTAAAGGGCGAACTCAACTTATCCCCACTCTTATTTTCCTGTCATATGGATACTGTTGAACCCTGTTTAGGTAAAAAGGCTGTTGTCGGTGACGATGGTGTTATTAGGAGTGCGGGAAATACCATATTGGGTGCGGATGATTGTGCGGGTATCGTTGCTATATTGGAAGCATTGACGACAATTAAGGCGTCAAACATCGCCCATCGGCCAATCGAAGTGCTATTTACCGTTGCTGAGGAAGTATATTGCAAAGGTGCTGCTGCATTTGATTTTTCAAAAATACAAGCTCGAGAAGCTTATGTCCTTGATTTAACGGGTCTGGTAGGGACCGCCGCTTATAAAGCACCCAGCATATTAACCTTTACTGTAGTGGTCAAAGGTAAGTCTGCACATGCCGGTTTTGCACCTGAAGAAGGCATTCATTCTATATTAGCTTGTTCAAAGGCAATTAGCGGATTACAGATGGGCAGAATGGACGCATCAACAACCCTCAACATTGGTATGATCAAGGGGGGTACTGCTAACAACATCATCCCAGACTATTGCGAAGTTAGTGGCGAAATCAGAAGTTATTCTCATGAGACGGCACTACAAACATCCGATAGGGTGCGTGAACATTTCGCAGATGTTGCGAGTACCCTGGGTGCTTCTGTCGATTATAAAATGCAGGTACATTTTAAAGCATACGAAACACCCATAGACCACCCGCTGGTCACTCGATTCCAAAACATCTGTAGCCTACACGAGCTCCCTTTTTCCTTGGTTTCAACTTTTGGTGGTAGCGATAACCACCACTTAGCAAGTCATAGTATCAAAGGTATCGTTCTCGCAAATGCCATGAATGGCTGCCATTCTTGCGAGGAATATACAACCGTTGACGAACTCAATCGTATTGCCGAAGTAACCCTTGATCTTATGGCGTCTGAAGGCTGAAAGTAAACAAGCAGCCATTCTTATAACAGTACGAACCTACGAGAAGTTAGATCAAAAAAAACAAGGCTGTGTTACTGAACTGTAACACAGCCTTGTTTTTTTTGTTACATCTTATCAAATGAGTGAAATATGTGTTAAAATGATAATAGGATTGAATTGGTCTTATCATTATTTAAAAGCGAGGTAAAGGAATGGATCCACAAACCACAAAATTCTTGCAATTGTTTAATGCTCTAGAAGGTGCACTTAAGGCGTCCCTCAATAGAGATAATTACAGTTCCTTTTCAAAGCTTATAGCCGAAGAGAGTAAGCGGGATCTTTACATAAAAAGGCATAAAGATGTGTTAGATAAAATTAATACATTACGTAATGTGCTTGTTCATGAAGAAGGCAATGTGATCATTGCTGTTCCTACTGAAGAAACTCTTGCTATTCTAGAGAAAATTGTCAATCGTTATATTCAACCCAAATTGGTATATGACCTTTGTAACGATAAGGTTGAGTCGATTAAGAGTATTGAAACATTACAAATAGCCCTCTCGACCATGGAAAAAAAGGGATTTTCAAAATTACCTGTATATGAGGATGGTCATTGTATTGGTCTTCTGACCGGCAATATGATATCTAGGTGGTTAAGAAAGAACCTCGATCATCATATATACCTAGATGACCTTCTCAAGATGACCTTGACAAAGGATGTCATGGCCTATCAAAAGACAAAGGACCTGATCAAAATGATTCCAAGATCCATAAATGTGAATGAGTTCATTACGCTAGTCGTTAAAGAGCCTTCACCATCCGGGGTTTATATTATGACCGAACATGGTTCAGCCTCTGAAAAACCAATTAGCATCATTACGAGTTCCGATTTCCCCTTGCTCTATGGCGATTGATGCCGCTTAAATCAGACCGGTCTCTAAACTATGCTTATGAAACAGTGTCAGAGCATGGTAGGATTGTGCAAAAACTTTTGGTCCTTGACCTCCTGTCACCACGGTAAAAGTATCAATCTTTCTTTTACCCGTAGAAACAGATGCATCTTGTCCGCCTTTTTCGAATGTTTTTATACCTGCTTTTAGATACTTTACATCCCCAGTCAATTCAAATGCATAGCTCAATGCCTCGAGTACCAGACTGTTATAAGATGGCCACTGAAGGCTGGGTAGTTCCTTATAGTAAAAGGTCCCATTAGGTAGTTGACAGTTCGCACATAAATCATCGACGGCGTCTAGTATCAATGCTCTCAAAGCGCCATCTGGCCTAATTTGATAATAACGCATAAGACTACCCACAGCAATAGCAATCATAAAAGGTACACGTATCACAGTATGGTCTGTGTAGGGTGATAACCATCCGCCATAGGTGTCTCTCCACTCTGTAAACTGGCTGATAATCTTCTGTGTTGGTACTAACCATTTCTCATCATAGGTTTCCTTGTATAACCCGATGAGGGTACGCATAGCCCAACCTGTTTCCCTTGCATTGATACCTCCACTCTGAGCATATCTTTCCAGCTCAAGTAACTTCAATATGTTTTTACCTATCCCAAGGGCAGCATTTAATCCTGCCGTATCTCCTGTCAAATGATAATAGTCTAGCAGTCCTTCCACCCACTGATGGCAAGGCTTCACCTCGCCTTGTGTATGGTCATTGCTATGTTCAATTTGACCCAGATAACGCAACCCTAATCCCGGTGCGTGACAGACATCTACATCCATTTGATGACGAGCGCTGACGAGACAATAATCCAGCATACGTCGGATACCCGTTTTAGTATAGAGGAGCAGAGCTGCATGTGGGAAATCATATTCATTATTCGTCCACACCAACTTACCATTACCTCTTCCTTGATTTGTATAACCCATATCCGGTGCATCGCCCCAATTCAAGATACCAAAACCACGGGACCTCTTGTCAGCCCCATCCACCATTCTTTGATCAAAATCAAAATCCTGAAGGTCTGAAAAAATACCCTCTAATACGCCTGCCTGTTTGTACACGGACTGATTCAACATCGGTCTGTCTACCATTTGAAAATGTAGACTCCTGATATTCAAGGCCTCAAGGGTCTCATTCGTGTGAAGTTGAACGAAATAAGTGTGTGTTTTGGCCATTCCTGCCTTAAGTATAAGCGGTTCTTCCATAACAGGTAGCATTTCAAGAAGAATTCCTGCATCGTTAACAACAATCCCTTTAGGAAAATTCTGATAGGCTTGGAAATGGGTGGCACAAATGCCGAATGTATGCTTCTCATCATACCAATCTCCCCAAAAAGTACCATAGAAAGTCTCTGGGATATGCTCATTAGCTTCTTTAAGCAAATAATCTGCATCAATTTGACAACTGATATCTTGACCTTTGTGGGCTAACTGAATGTTACTTAAATAATTCGATGTCGCTAGGGCTTTTCGGATGTCCAACTCCGGTGATACGTTCTCGATATCTGCAACAAGTGAATGGAGTTCAATATCCTCTGATGTCTCATTGATGATGCGATAATCTACTTGAAACCAAGGTTTTCCAGCATCCAACGTCACTTTGAATTCAAATGGTAGTAGCGCCTTTGTGCTTGTGGTAGATTTATGTCGTCCCTTGACTTGCCATTGCATACGAACTGGCCCTTTAAGTAGCAATCGAATTTCTTCTTGTTCCATCTCTGCAATGTAATTCGTACCGTGACTGTCTGTCATATGATGCTTGAGACGGATGTATTGCTCTATCCCTCTACTTTCTTCAAGGTAACTCACGTAAATCCCCTCTTTTTTTGTAAAATCTACAGTGATAGGATTCAACTTTGGTTGTTCCTCAATTTGTGGAGTTTCCACAAAATCGCCGTACACTACTGTTGCTTTATTACCCTGTAAATCACATCGAAAATAGACCGACAGCCACTTTATCGTGCCATCCTGCCATAAGGATAATACATCACTCTGGATTGTGAGTAATTCACCCAATTCATTCTTTACTATGAATTGTTCTTTATTTAATAATTTACCTTCTGCACATGGAATGGCTACATGGCATACCTCATCTAATCTATCTTCTTTACTTAGTTTTTCAAATCTCAATTCGATCATGTTTTTCCCCTTTGTATGTTTGTAGACCCCCTACTATATGTCTCAATGATATCATAGGATTGGATAGATGAAAAGGTCATGGCTTGCAATCGATGCAAATGGATTATATATTTCCTAGGTTATACTTGATTTCTATGATAATAACCATTAAGATTGGTATATTGCTTTAAACCTCAAATACATATAAAAATCATTCATAAAAAATACGTGTATTTCCACAAGGAGCTCAAAAAAGATGGAAGATCATATAACAAGACTACATTACCAGGATAAAGAAATCATTCTCATTGCAACTGCTCATGTTTCAAAACAAAGTGTTGAACTTGTAAAGCAAGTAGTTGCCGCCGAAAAACCGGATAGCATTTGTATAGAACTTGATGAACAGCGCTATTCCAATATACTAAACCCCAAAGCATGGGAAAACACAGATATTGTACAAGTAATAAAATCAAAAAAAGTAGGGTTTTTGTTAGCCAACCTCATGTTAAGTTCCTACCAAAAGAAAATCGCTAAAAAACTCGATACAGCTGTAGGACAAGAAATGATACAAGGCATCCAAAGCGCAAAGGAAACAGGTGCCCATTTGGTATTAGCAGACCGAAATATTCAGACAACCTTTATGCGAATCTGGCGCAAATTAAGGTTTTGGGAAAAAGCAAAATTGCTTTTCACCTTACTATTTTCTTTTGACGATGACACAGACATAACCGACGAAGAACTCAACAAACTTTTAGAATCTGATATATTAGAATCCGTCATGTCCGACATGCGTAAGCAATTCCCAAAAATCGCCGAGATATTAATCAATGAAAGAGACCAACATTTAGCCCTTAAAATCAAAGAAGCACCAGGGCATAAAATCGTTGCTATTTTAGGAGGGGCTCACGTCCCAGGTGTAAAAACAGAAATATTCAAAACCCAAAATCTCGGAAGAATTATAGAGATTCCACCAAAAAGTCCGCTTTCGAAGGTTATAGGCTGGGCACTCCCTGTGATTATTATTGGCATGATTATCTACGGTTTCGTTGTCAGTTTCCAAACAGGCTTAGAGCAATTAACTTCCTGGATACTTTGGAACAGTGTCTTGGCTGCTTTATTCACCGCATTTGCTTTAGGTCATCCACTCAGTATTGCTACATCTTTTATAGTCGCACCGATCTCTTCTCTCAATCCATTACTGGCCTGTGGCTGGTTTACTGGGTTGGTTGAGGCAAATAAAAGAAAGCCTACCGTACAAGATGTCACCAATATTCCAGTGGATCTATTGAGCGTGAAAGGCTTTTTCAAAAACAGATTTCTTAGAATCCTTTTGATTGTCATCATGGCTAATCTTGGCAGTACCATTGGAACCTTTGTCGCCGGAATAGACATTATTAAAAACATATTTTAGCATTAGGGAAAGGCTGTTGCACTTTGCAACTGCCTTTCCTTTACCCTCGTAACCTAAATTGTATATACTTTACCATAGTTCTTTTCTACATCTTCGATTTCTAGTGGTCTACTAAAATAGTATCCTTGTACAGCATCACATTTTCCGACTTGAAGTCGTTTAACTTGTTCATATTCTTCTATACCTTCTGCAATAACCTTCAGGTTCAAGCTATGGGCCAAAGCGATCAAACTATCCATAACAGCGATATTATCCAGCTCTAGAAATTTACTGCTTAGGGTTCGATCTAGTTTAATCGTATCAATGGGTAAAAATGTCAAGTAGCTTAAAGACGAATACCCTGTTCCAAAGTCGTCTACTGCTATTTTTATACCATGTGATCTTAATTTATTCAAAAACTGAATGGTGGTTTCTTTATTCTCTAAAAAGATATTTTCAGTAATTTCAATGACAATCAACTCTGGGCTGACTTGATTCAATTTCAACAATTCTATGAGGTCATGCTCAAATAGATAATCATGAATTTGAACGGCTGAGAAATTGATGGCGATCGGTATAAGCGCATACCCCTTTTGCTGCCATTGATTCATTTGTTCAACGACCATTTGCATAACAATTCTTCCTATAGTGATGATCATGCCATCCTCCTCTGCTGCAGGTATGAACTCTGCTGGAGAAATGGTATGGGTTTTCAATCGTATAAGGGCTTCATAGCCTATGATTTCACCCGTGTAAATATCTACTTGGGGTTGGTACACCATCTTAAATCCAT
>CAZJIO010000005.1:32935-35205 GCA_964546035.1 uncultured Eubacteriales bacterium
TCTAGTTTATTCTTGAGACCATCAGCCATTTTTTGATTAAAAAAGGAATAACTATGCTTACCATTATTTTTAATGAAATACAGGGCTAAATCTGCATTCATAATCAATTGATTCGCATCTTGACTGTCCTGCGGAAAAATTGAAATACCTATGCTAAACTCAATTTTAACTTCATTTACTTCAACAAGAAAGGACGTATCAAACACATTAAATACTTGGTTAATAAACGCTTTGACTTCCTCTAGCGATTCTTTGTATTCATACAACAACAAAAACTCATCGCCCCCAAATCTAGAAACAAACACCTGATCATTAGCCATACTTTTCAATCTTCTAGAAATGTGCTGCAAGACTTTATCCCCAAATAAATGTCCTAACGTGTCATTAATCCCCTTAAAATTATCCAAATCTAGCAGGATAACCGCACCTGTCCCACCACTATTAATCACTTGTACCAACTTTTCATTAAAAATTCTCCGATTTGGCAGGTCAGTTAGTGGGTCGTGTTCCGCTAAAAACTGAATATACTCTTTTTGAGAATCTATTTCTTCAAGCTGTGCCGTGAGTTCTTCTTCAGTAGATACTAAAAGTTCATTTTTATAGGAAATTTGTTCATTGGCTAACTTGATTTGTTCCATTGAACTATGTACGTTAGTTAACAAGCCATTGACGGATCTTGAGATACCTGAGAATGGGTTGTCCTCTGATAACCTAAGCTGATAATGAGACCTTTTTTCTATATCAATTTGTTGAATTTCCAAATCCATTTCGGTTATATTATTTTTGAGTTCAATAAAGTTTTCCTGCATGCCTTTTAAAGCTCTCGATATTTCACCAATCTCATCTTTTTGATGGGTATAAACTTCTAAATTTTTATGTTCATATATGTCAAATTTGAAAGTAGCCATTTTATTGATGACACTTGCAATACTTAGTATAGGTTTTGTAATATAGTTGGCAATGAGCACCATCAATATCAAGACAATAGCTAATGTCACTAAATATACACCAATTAGTCGATTCATTTGCTTCTGAGATTGTTCTAATACCTCGCTTTTATTAATCACCGATATGAATTTCCATCCACTAAAGGGAGAAATATAAACATTAAAAACCTTCTTAACACCTGAAATTTCGCCCTCATATGAATTACCTTCATATTGATCAATTTGGTTATATGCCTCCAAACCTAAATCCTCTACAGAATTAAGCACCCACTCATCATTTTGCGGACTATTGATGAATACATTATTAGGACTTAAAATATCAATATATCCTGATTTCCCATAATTAAAGGAGTGAATATTGTGCTTCAACTGATCCAACTTTATTGTTAAACTGACGACACCAATATTAACCTGATCCCGCTCCACACTTTTATCTATACTGACCACTAAATCGTGGGTCACTTTCGTCATATACGGTTCTGAAATTGTTAAATCATCCATATCAATTGTGCTTTTAAACCATTCTCTCACCCGTGGGTCATAAGGCGCTGAGGGGTTAAAGTCTGGATACTCAATATAGCCACCTGTCTTGGTACCGTAAGAAACAAAAGCGATAAGATCTTGAGTTTCTTTTATGGTACGAAAGTAAGCCAATATCTCTCTTTCACTTTCTGTCTGGGTTGATTCGAAGGTTGTAGCATCATAATTAACATAGGTGTTGATATCTGAATCTACGTTGATAATGCGTTCATCCATAACGATCATTGAGACTAAGCTCTGTGTATTTTTCAGTAGGGTATCATCTATATGAGCAGCCGTTTGTTTTAATAACAAGTGGGTGTTTTTTACATTATTATTGTATAACCAATCTTCTGTCTTGTCTTTGATGTATAAGCTCCCTAGTAAATAGGGTAATAAACACCCTACCAGAATGCTGATTACAAGTTTGTTTCGAATAGACATGCTTTTTAACATTTATTCACCCACCCTTATTTTTGTTCGACAAGTTATGCCATCTCCTAAATTATACACTAAATAATCTTCTAATAAAAGTTTTTTCACTGTTAACTTCTACCAAAACTTGGTATAATGGTTTCATTCACAAAAGATGTAATTCATATTATGTCAATATATCTTACTATAGGAGCGATACAATGGAACAAAAACCTAAACCTAACGAACCACTTGTAACACATATTTATACTGCTGACCCCTCGGCACATGTATTTAATGGAAAAATCTACATTTACCCTTCACATGACTTAGATCATGACCTACCCTCCAACGACAATGGTGATCAGTACAATATGGAAGACTATCATG
>CAZJIO010000005.1:35219-44548 GCA_964546035.1 uncultured Eubacteriales bacterium
GGACGATTTCAATTCCCCATGTATCGATTGTGGCGAAGTTCTCCATTTAAGAGATATCCCTTGGGCTGGCAAGCAGTTATGGGCGCCAGATGCAGCTTACAAAGCGGGTACCTATTATCTGTTTTTCCCTGCTAGAGATAAAGAAAACATATTCAGACTTGGTGTAGCAACCTCTAGTAAACCTGAAGGTCCCTTTACACCTCAAAAAGATTATATTCCAGGAAGTTTTAGTATTGATCCCGCTGTGCTTATGGATGATGACGGAAAATCCTACATCTATTTTGGTGGTCTTTGGGGTGGGCAATTAGAAAAATGGCAAACTGGTAGCTTTGATGTCACAACACCCGGTCCTGCAGGTAGTCAACGCGCATTAGGCCCACAAGTAGCTGAGCTGTCTGAGGATATGCTCACTTTCAAGAATAAACCCAGTGAAATAACCATTCTTGACGAAGCTGGTAACCCCTTGCTTGCAGGAGACGAAGACAGAAGATACTTTGAAGGTCCTTGGATGCACAAATATAACGGCTTATACTACCTATCCTATTCGACAGGAACGACACACTATATTGTCTATGCTACCAGTACAGATCCAAAAGGACCCTTTACTTATAGAGGTCGCATACTCAACCCTGTTATTGGCTGGACGACGCATCATTCCATCGTGGAAGTTGAAGGCAAATGGTATTTATTTTATCATGATAGTTCCTTATCAAAGGGTTGTAACAATAAGCGCAGCGTTAAATACACCGAATTAAAATACAACGCGGATGGCACTATTGTAACAATTGAGCCTTATCTATAATTGAAACTATGTTGCGATTGTAATGTAATAACAAGGGCAGTTCAAATTGAACTGCCCTTGTTTTGTTTAGTTTAGGACGTATTAAAATACCTTAATCCACCAATGCCATAATCGTTGATATCTTATAAAAAATATGGTATATTATAAGTAATAAAGTTGTTTCTTGGCATATGGATTTAAAGAGCATTCATGAAATTAATGACTCATCAAATGGAGGTTTAACAATGAACATTCGATCAAAAATGACACTAACAACAAATCTGATCTTATTAATGAGTATTCTCTTACTAAGTGGTGCTGCCTTTATTTCTCTTATAATGGCCTCTAATAACAGTTCTGAAGAACTCAGCAATGTAATGGAGTCCCAATATAATGATAAAATTAAAGAGCATGTTCAAATTTTAATAACAGAACTGGATGGCATTCAAAACCAAGTTAAGGCTGGAACTATTGATGAGATTGATGCGCAAACCCTTGCTGCAGATATCATAAGAAATGCAAAATATGGCGCATCTGGTTATTTTTGGGCAGACGATTTACAGGGCAATAATATTGTACTGCTAGGCAAAGAGGATGTTGAAGGAACCAATCGTTTAAATCTAGCAGATAAGAATGGGTTGAAAATTGTCGAAAGCTTTATTCAGTTAGCTAACACGACTGGCGAAGGTTATCTAGACTATTATTTCCCTAAACCAGATGAAACAGAAGCTTCCTTAAAAAGAGCATACGTTCAACTTTACAAACCTTATAATTGGATTATTGGAACTGGTAACTATATAGATGATATCGAGACCGCTGTAAACGATCGCCAGTTGGTCCAACAAGAAGCGATTAAAAGCACTATGGTCATCATATTGGTTATCGCCCTCGTTATTTTAGGAATAGGTAGTGTATTGGTAACACTGTTCAGTTTAACCATTTCAAAACCGATTATGAACCTTACTCAACACATCAATAAGCTGGGTAAATTACAAATAGTTGGAACTCAAGAAATCAAACCTTACATGTCAAGGAAAGATGAAATTGGTCAAATTTCGAATTCTGTTGATGTGTTGTCCACAGAACTGAGAAGTGTTTTAAGTGAAATGCGTGGTTTTAGTTCTGACTTAGCAAGTTATGCCAAAGAGATGAGCGAAATTTCTGCTCTGACCTCTGGAAATACCAACGCTGTTGTATCCGCGGTTGATGAGTTTGCACGTGGTGCTCAAGATCAAGCCTATGATGCCCAAGTCGGTGCAACTAATTTAAGAGCATTAAATGATTTATTAACAAAGAGTAGTCAAGAAGCTCAAGCAGTTTCTAATTTGGCCATAGAAGGCAAGACCATTCAAGAGAGCGGCAATGGTGCGCTATTCGTACTCGTTAAAAGTTTTGATGAAACAAAACTCATTACTCAAACCTTGAACAAAGACATTGTTCAATTAGCAGATCATACTCAGTCAATAAATGCAATTATTGATACCATTGAAGGCATTGCCTCACAAACAAACCTACTCGCTTTAAATGCCTCAATAGAAGCAGCTAGAGCAGGCGAAGCCGGCAGAGGCTTTGCAGTTGTTGCATCTGAAATTAGAAACCTTGCTGAACAAACTCAAGGCGCAACGAAGGAAATAAATTCCATTATTCAGATGGTCACACATAGTGTTACCGCCTCGACGGGGAATATGCAACGTTCAAGCCAGGCAATTTTAGATGCTGGTGCTAAAATGTCAGAGGTTGAAAACGCGATTGAAAAAACGATGATTACCTCTGAACAGTCTTATAAAAGTATAGAACTACTTAAAAACCTATATGCCGAAATCAATATCACCAAAGACATGGTAGTCTCTTCCATCGACTCAATATCTGCCGTCACCGAGGAAAATGCTGCAGCTTCAGAAGAGATTAATGCAAGTATGGAAAACCAAAAGAATACCATTAACCATTTGGACGATATTTCACAAGAAGTCAGCAAGAACATACTCAAATTAAGTGCTTTGATTGATAAATTCATCATATAGCACCATTTAGAACCTATACAAATAAAACAGCTGCAAATAATATATTTGCAGCTGTTTTATTACTATAACCAGGTGTGACCTATCTCCATCTAAATGCCCTATACAGTTGAGGTTCTATTTCAACAGAAAATTCAGAGCCCTCTCCCCTACTAATCACTTCACCGGTTCGTAAATCAATCAAATGAGTCGCATCAGAATGGATAACTACTGTGGCTTGTACCGCCTCATTTAAGAAGGATACCAAGACAAAGGTCTTATTGTCATAAGTAAGCAAGGATACCTTTTCTGGTGTTTCCTTTAAGTGAAGCCCTACACTTTCAGAAATGAAAGTTAGGCGAATTTTATCTAATATTTCAGTTGGAAGTTGATAAAGGTCATCAAAATTATCTGGAATATTCAAAACATACATTTTTCCGTACCCATAATGTAAGGATATGAGAAGTGGGGTACCAGCCCAACCAGATAAACAACTGATTTCTTCCCACACATCATTGGTCAGGGTAAGAAGTTGAGGAACGCTGATTGGCTTTTTCGCAGAATAAGTAATTGCATCCCATCCCATAACAAAAGTATCTGTCGTTAACTTCTTTGAGCTACAAACTATTTCTGCTATTTCAGAAAAGCCTTTATTTTCCAATGCCTTAACAAGACCGCTTGTGATAATAAGATTTTTACCTTGTCGCAAATGGTTTTTCATGTTTTTCATAATTTCAGGGTCATTTGCAGCAGATTCTGTTAGAAATATTAATGACTCCTCATCGGGAAAATCCGGGACTAAATCCAGTGAGATTCCCAACATGCCTATATAGTTGTGTAGAAAGTCCTCCCCCATGGAGTGATGTGGCTTGTAAGCTTTTAGTCCAATTGGTTGACCCAATTCTTGTAATACTGGTGCCACATGCCTAAACACATGAGGCACTATAGCCATCATCGAGTGCTCTTCCCCGAAATCCGCATGCTCATTGAGGCTATCTCCCTTTATTTCATCAAAATTGAAGGATGATTTTTCACTTTGCCAATCCCCACGTTGAGTTGCCTGAATGGGTCTTTGCATACTGTGATAGTCAAACAAGGTGATTTCTTCTGCTTTTGCAAAAAGAGTGAGCCAAATTTGTTGTGCGTAACGCTCAATACTGGTTGCCCCAAAGGAATCTACCCAACCCCCTCGGTTACCTCCCGGTTTTATATTTTCATAATATCTGAAAATCAAGTAGCTTTGATAGGATTGAAGATGCTGTGAGCTGAAGTAAGCATCTCTAGTCTCGTTACCTGTATAAATTCCATCATAAAGGGGTGGTTGATCTCTCAAATTGAAGCCCGAACCTTGAAAATGTTCATACCAATTTGGATATTTGATCATTACTTTTACCTTTGAATTCACACGACGGGCAGGTTCTAGCACCAATTCTTCTGAAGCTTTTGTCATTTGTTTTAGGCGGAAATTCGTCCAGGTTTCTGTACCTTTTGCTTCGATGCAATGATCGCATTTGCAATTTGTAAAAAAGAAATCATCAAATAAGATCTCGTCAAATAGCTGTGCCGTGTAGGTTACAAAACCTTTTATTTTTTTTCGATGTTCTGTATTGGAATAGCAATAAGTTTTGAAATCATCCATTTCATCAACTGTGACCGTTATACCAGCGGATGTAGCAATACCTAAAGATGCCATATAAGCTTTCAATTGCAGCAACGTATCTTCATCTGGAATGATCATATCTCGATGGGTTTCCAAATAGACTTTATTGAATGAAACCAAAGCATTAAATTTCTCAAATTGCTCTACAAAAGGGGTGATGTTTCCCTTTAATGGTGCAAGGTCAATGGCACGGATGTATAACGCAATGTCAAATTTTTTCATCATATTTCCTTTCTTCATCAATTAGTGTTTTCTTCCATATAATCAAACCAATCAAAATATGCAGAATGAGTACATTCCTTACCATTTCCTGTTGCATAAAGCACAAAATAATTCCCTGTAAATTTACCGCCAACTTCTGTTGATAAATAATGCACTTCGCCACTGCCAATCTGAATTCTATCCCCTGCTCCACTGATATAATAGAAACGATAGGTATCTGGTGTTGCTTCAATCTCCAAAATGACCTGCTCTTGATCATAAGGGATACTGTTTTCAATTTTCCAGAGGGAACCAATCCTACGACGAAAAATAATTTGCTGATCATTTCCAACTCTTGCCAGGGCGATTTCATAATGATGATCACAATTCAGGAAAATACTTAGTCCAGCTTCTTCACCATCTTTTTCAGTGTTAAAGGATAACTGGGTACGAACTGTACAGTTCATATGTTCTTGTCGTCTGCCTACCCAAGCAGATGTTTCTTTATCATCCAGATTCTTTCGATTGCCTCGTAGAGCTAGACAGCTATCTTTCTCTGAGATTGACCAAAGTGAATCCTCTGGGTTATAGATAAAATTCCAACAAAAATCAAGACTTCTTCCCGTGAAATCATCTCTACTGCTTTTTGGGGGAAAGGGTTGAAATGGCAAACAATCCGCTTCCATTTCCAAATCTATGGACCCGTTATTGCCAAATAAAGGCCAATTTTCATCATCCCAAGTCATAGGTGTTAGAAAAGTCTCTCTTCCCAGATGATGTCTATCTGGATAAGGTACTGGACGTATGCCTAAACATACCGCCCACCAAGACCCATTATGGGCTTGAATCAGATCCGCATGACCTACCGCTCTTACTGGCAATGGCAGGCTTCGATTGGTGAGTACCGGGTTTCTCGGACATGAAATGTAGGGTCCCTCTATCTGTTTGCTTCTTGCAACTGTCAACATGTGACCTTGGGAGGTTCCCCCTTCTGAAATAAACAAATAGTAAAAGCCCTTCATTTTATACAAATGTGGTCCTTCAGGGTCAGCGCCTCCGGTACCTGTCCAAATATTCTTAATTTCACTTTTCACCTGTCCTGTTGAAAGGTCTATTTCGCACAAATAAATTTGCTGATGTGTTCCCGTATAATAGACACGTCCATCCTCATCAAAAAATAGAGATGGATCAATGCCAGGCAGATCAATCCAAATTGGCTCTGACCATTCACCATAGGGATCATCTGTCCAAACCATAAAGTTGCCACCCTTACAAGCACCGTATGTAACATTCGTACAAATCACATAGAAGCGACCTTCATGAACTCTTATGGTTGGTGCATAGATGCCCAAACTATTGGGATAACCCTTAGCTAAACTAATTTGACTGTTGCGGGTAAGACAATGTCCTATTTGCTCCCAATGCACTAAATCCTTGCTATGAAAAATAGGAATTCCTGGAAAATATTCAAAAGAACTTGTAACTAAATAATAATCTTCACCCACTCTGCAAATGCTAGGATCAGGATGAAAACCAGGAATAATTGGATTTTTATATTTCATATTTGTTCCTCTTTTTTCTATTTGTTATAGTATTAATCCTATAGTAACATAGGTTTTTCTGTTGCTCAATGACTTATTTAGCCGTATAATTACCAATAAGTAACAATAAAGGAGCGAAGTAAAATGCAACCCATTCTGGAACTTATAGATGTGAGCAAAAGCATTAAAGGAAAAGAAATTGTTAAAGGGATCAACCTTTGCCTTGGTGAAGCAGAAGTCTTTGGTTTTCTTGGGCCAAATGGGGCAGGCAAAACAACGACCATTCGAATGATTGTAGGTCTCATCAAAGCCTCACGAGGGAAAATAAAAATTTGTGGACATGATATTTCAAAGGACTTTGTAAAAGCCATGTCTAACGTCGGATGCATTATCGAGAGTCCTGATATCTATAAATATCTCACAGGAACGGAAAATTTACTGCAGTTTGCAGCTATGGACAAGCGTGTAACGAAGGCTAGAATAGCCGAAGTGATTGATCTTGTTGGGCTTGAAAATCGAATTGGGGACAAGATTTCGACCTACTCTTTAGGCATGCGACAAAGAATCGGTATTGCTCAAGCTTTGCTCTGCAGACCCAAATTGCTCATTCTGGATGAGCCGACAAACGGGTTAGATCCTGCAGGTATTACAGAATTTAGAAATCTCATCAAGACGCTTTCTCATGATGAAGGCATGACTGTGTTCGTATCCAGCCATTTGCTGACTGAAGTGCAACAAATGTGTGATACTGTCGCCATCATTAGTCATGGAACGGTATTGAAATCCGCTGTATTGAAGGATTTATTGGTTAGCGAAACCATTTCATGGCAATTAAGTGATCCTAAAAAAGCTTTACGCCTGCTTAAAGAAAAATGGGATATGGATGCCATCATCCAAAATGACAACACATTAACCGCCACTTTAGAAGGGCAATATCACGAAGAAATCAATAAGGCTTTCATCACTGCAGGCATCGGACTCAAGTACACTTATGCCAAGCAGAATACCTTGGAAGAATTATTTTTAAGCCTAACGGGAGATGATAAAATTGTATAAACTGGTTAGAAATGAAGTTATTAAAGCCGTTTATAAGAAACGGTTGTACCTGATCTTTGGTATTTTGCTGATACTTGTCATCCTTTTTGCCTATGGACAACATTTTGCTATTGATAAAAACAAAGAACAACTCCAAAAAAGAATGGGTATATCTCAAGAATACGATTGGAAAAAGCTGGCTGAGCAACAAATTATCAATCAAAAGCACCGACTAGATAGCGCCTTTGTCTCAGAGAATGAAAAGGTAGCAATAAATGTACGGATTGCTCAATTGCAATATGCCATTGACAACGACATCAACCCCATTGATTCTAATGCAGCGAAGTTCTCTAGTACCTTTATGGAACAGGCCATTTTTATGTTCATACCCCTTCTGATGATTATGCTGGCTGCAGATATGGTATCTGGTGAAGCTTCTAATGGCACCATTAAGCTACTGCTTACAAGGTCTGTACCCAGATGGAAAATATTACTGAGCAAATTTATTGCCCTCGTTATGCTGGAGCTTGTGGTTATGGCCTTTGCACTGGTAGCCTCCATCATCGTTTCGGGTATTTTCTTTGGTTATGGCGGCTGGTTGGAACCCGTCACTGTTGGTTTTAAAATCATTGAGGGAAAATTAGATACTTCCTCAGTTCTCAACTTGCCCCAGTGGCAAAATATGATCATGGTATATGCCCTCGCATTTTATGTTTCCTTGGTGATTGGTTGTATATCTTTTATGGTTTCAGTCCTTGTAAAAAGCACCTCTGCCTCTATTGGCATCATGATGTCAACTCTAGTTGGTGGAACGTTTCTCAGCTTTTTTCTTTCGGATTGGGACATCGTTCGATACTTTTTCATGGTCAATCTCAGGTTAACAGATTATCTGTCTGGTAATGTTCAACCCATCAACGGTGTCAATATGTCTTTTTCAGTCACAGTCCTGGCTGGTTGGGCCATCGCATCTCTCATTGTTAGTTTTGTACGCTTTACGAAGCAGGACATTTTGGTATAGAGGAGGCATTTTATGATTAAGAAAATCCTTTGGTACAGTATTGCAACAATCAGTGTTGTAGGGATCATCATCTTTACAGTAGGCTTTTTCAAAGCCGTTAGTCTGACGACTGGCACTCAGAATGAAATTGGCCAATCAACAGAATCCTTGAATGAAGATACAGTTCAGGAACAAAAAAACACCCTTAAACTAACGATTCTTGGTGACTCAGTTGCCAAAGGTACCGGGGATGAAACTGGCAGGGGTTTCGCTGGGAATCTTGAGGATGCTCTGAATTCTATCACCTCAAAAGAAATAACGGTTGAAAACCTAGGCATCGATGGTCTACGAAGTGCTGCTTTATTAGAATCCTTTCAAAATAAAAGCCTGACTACCTTATTAGAGGTATCAGACTTTATACTCATTTCTATTGGTGGTAATGATCTTAGGACCCTTCAAAATCAGGATGACACCACAAAAGAACAAGGGATTGACGCTCTTCAAAATCAATATATCAGCGACCTAAAAGAAATCATTCAATCCATTCGAGAAAGCAATAAGGATGCCACCATTGTCTTTGTTGGACTTTATAATCCCTATATCACTACAGGATCCTTCGTGGATGGTTCTTTGGTGAGAAGTTGGAACTATAACACTCAGCAGCTCATCGAAGCAGATGACTTTGCCGTTTTTGTTTCAACTTACGATTTGATTAAATTTAATGCAAAAAAATACATTTCCGTGGATGGCTTGCATCCCAATGCCGTTGGTTATCAAGAAATAACCAATCGAATTGTCAACGCGATAGAAGGGCTAATTGTCAATAACTAAACCAAAGGCTTAATAGGTATGTTAAGTGTCATTGTAGTCCCCTTCTGCTCCTCACTTACATGAGTAATTGATCCATTTAGAATTTCAACGATTCGCTTAACAATAGCGAGTCCAAGTCCTGTGCCTTGCTTTTTATGTGATTCTTCACACTGATAAAATTTATCGTATATTTTCGACTCTTTTTCGCTAGGGATTCCTATCCCCTCATCCCTTATTGAAACTTTAAGGAAGTCATGATCACACTCTGATGTGATCCAAATAGTGGCTTTTTGGTTTGAAAATTTTA
>CAZJIO010000005.1:44558-44807 GCA_964546035.1 uncultured Eubacteriales bacterium
CTTTTTTTTTTTTTTTTTTTATAGCATTGTCAATCAAATTCGTCCAAATTTGAAAGAGCAAATCATAATCACTTATGATGCTACATTTCTCAAGTTGAAGATTAAATTCAATTTCTTTGGCTGACCATTTTTCTCCTAGGGTAATAATGCATCGTCTTAATTGCTCATCAACTCTGACTTCTTGGTTCTTATCCACAATAATCTGATGATCAAGCCTAGACAAGCGAAGCATATTCTCACTTAGGCGAG
>CAZJIO010000005.1:44817-48556 GCA_964546035.1 uncultured Eubacteriales bacterium
ATCACCTTTGATATTGGTGAATTACAAAACAAAATTCTTGATTTAAATAAGTAAGATACTCCTTTTGCTCTTCGACGTCAAGTCCGCCTTCTAACAATATTTCAGAAAAACCTGTAATTGCAGCCACGGGTGTCTTAATTTCATGAGAGACATTGCTCATAAAGTCCTTTTGCATATAATTCATGCCATTTAATTCCTGGGCCATTTTATTAAAATGTTGTGCGAGTTCATCGATTTCATCCATATACATCTCTTTGTTTTTTAGGGTGTGCTTATGATTGCGCTTTCTCCAATTGAACTGAAAAATCGCCATCGGATATCTTTTTTACACCTTCACTGATTCTGCTTATCGGCTTCGTTATATACAGTGCTTCATGCCATAAAGCCATACCACCAAAAAACATCGTAAAAGCGCATACAAAGAGGCACATGACGATGGCTACTTCAATAGTTATGGGTTGCTGATACAGAAGACAAAAGCCTACCACGACGAGAAGACATGAAAAACAGCACGCTATACATAATGTAACGATGGATGCTAGGGCCATTTTTAAACGCAATGACATTTTAGTTTTTCTTAATCGAGATTGCTTCTTCATGACATCTGAGATCCTTCCACTATATTTTTGACTTGTACCCCAGTCCTCGAATCGTAACGATTTCAAAATCAGTAAATGCCTCAAACTTTCTTCGGATTTTTTTAATATGTGAATCTACTGTTCGATCATCAATTTCAGAGTCCATCCCCCAAATCTCATCCATCAATTCCTGCCTAGTAAAAATCTTGTTCGGATAACTGAGCAATTTAAAGAGCAGATAAAATTCTTTTGGCGGTATATGAAAGACATCTTCTTTTATTTGTATCGTCAGAGCGTCATAATCAAGGGTTGTACCGCCAATGATAAGTTTCTTCTCATTAGCAATCTGGGCTCTTCTGAGTAAGGCCTTTACCCGGAGTATCATCTCTTTCATATGGATGGGCTTAATCATATAGTCATCTGTACCTGCCTGAAAACCTTTTTCCATATCTTCCATCTGATTTTTTGCTGTAATCATTAGAATGGGGATGGTATAAGAGGCTCTGCGAAGTTCCTTAGTCAGTTGATAGCCATCCATATGAGGCATCATAATGTCGCTGATCATCAAATCAATATGCTCTTTATCCAGTACATTTAGAGCTTCTTCACCATCAAAAGCAGTAAAGACACGATAAGCTTCCTGCCTTAGTTTTACACTGATCATCTTATTAAGAACTTCATCATCTTCTACAACAAGCACAGAAAACATTTGATCACCCTATTCCTAATTTATAATTGACCACTTCTTTTAATTCACCATTATCTAGTCGATAAACAGCATCAACGAGGTCTAATATGCGTTCGTCATGGGTTACCATAATGGCTGCCTTTTTATGTTTGACAACTGCTTTTTTAATCATTTCTACAACTTGCCTGCCTCGGACAGCATCCAGACTGGCTGTTGGTTCATCTGCAAGGATGACATCTGGATTATTCATAAAAGCCCGTGCAATTGCCACGCGCTGCTTTTCGCCGCCCGACATTTTATCCGGGTATTTTCTTGCAAAAGATGAAAGACCGAGATCGTCTAGCATTTCCTTTGCATTCATATCTGGCTTACCATTTTTCTTATTTAAATCGATAATCAGTTGAAGCTGTTCTTCGGCTGTTAGGTAAGGCAGCAAATAATGATTTTGAAAAATAAAGCCGATCTTTTCCCTGCGAATTTTCGTTAATTTCTTGCCTTCTTTTTTGTGAAGCTTTGTATCCCCAATGATGACACTGCCATCTGTTGGCGAGAGCAACGCGCCAGAAATGGAAAGGAAGGTGCTCTTACCTGATCCCGACGGACCGACAATTGCAACGAATTCACCTGGCCTTACTTTGAGCGTGATATCATTTAGAACCAGATTTTCACTATCTCCGTCTTGATATTTCTTTGAAATATTCATGAGTTGTAACGTGTATTCATTATGCATTAATCATTACCTCCTATTATAACAATTGGATCAACTTTTGCAACTTTTCTTATAGAAATCAAACTGGTCACTAACGTTATTAAAATAAAAACAATTGAAATCACAATAACAATTGGGATTTCCAGATGAAAGGGCATGCTGTTTGGTAACATCGATGCCATTGCAAAGGCTAGAATATTACCAATGATCACACCAAATAAGGCAAGAATTAAAACTTGGCTGGTAATCATATGGGTAATTTCCTGCATTCTCATACCAATCGCTTTGAGAATACCGAACTGTTTTAATTTCTGAATGGTAATCACATAGAAAAACACACCCAGTATGGCCGCGGATACCACGACTAGCACCCAGAGAATCATATTAATCGTTAACTGCTCAGCAAGATATCCTGGCAGATTTTCAACTATGGTCGCCTTATCGACTACTTCAACACCACTTAACTGAATATTTTTTGTTTCAGATCCTTGAATGGCTGCAGCACTATAATTCCCTAAAAAAGTAGGATTCAAAGTAGTGTTGATGGATGTGTAGGTCTCTGTAGACATAAATCCAACCTTAGAATGTGCGTACAATTGATCCTTGGTGAATCCGACAACGGTCATTTCTATACCTGATGCTGAATCTTTTATTACATCTCCAACAGCTATGTTGTCTTCCATAAAGGATATGTCTAGAACAATCGTATACGCTGAGTCTGTATCCGAAATAGCTTTTCCTTCAGTTATAATGGGTGAAAGAAACCCATCTGGATCAATTGCAAAATATGTAATGTCTAATTTTGTGTCATCTGCAGAGGTATTTATGGTTGTCCTCTGAATATTTAGATTTGTTACGCGGTCGGTGGTCATGGTGGTGATCTCTTCAAAAACCTCCTTTGATAAGCTCGATCTTGATATGAGGTTTTCCGAATCATTGCTGATGACAAAATACTTTGCATCCATATTTTCGATGGATGAACTGACTGCTCTTGAAAGACCATTGGCAAGTCCTGACAGAAAAATCACCATAAAAATCATGAGAATGATGATTGTCTCAATGAGTAAGTATTTGGTTTTACTATGTTTTATTTCTTTCCATGCTAATTTCATATCGTTGTCTCCTCTTATTTCGCACTTATTTACAGCTATTTTGTCTAATGATGTCGCTATTATAACCTATTATTATGACCTGAATGTGACCAAGTATAATTCATCTTTATGATTCATTTGCTAAAATGTGACTTGGCGCACATATTTATGACCAAATTAATCCTATAATACAGCTTAAGAAGTATTCAATTAAAGTTTAAGGAGCATGACTTATGTTTAAAATGATGAAGAAGAGACAGGATGTATCACAAGAAGAACCTTCAGATTTCAGAGAAGGTATTCAACAAAAAGCTTTAGAATTTCAAAATGAAACAAAAGCATTTATTCACGCGCTTAGTACTCTGTTAGGAGAAACCGTTGAACAACATCACATCGTAGATGGTGAACATGATGTATTAATCCAATTAGCGAGTGACATTAAAATACATATGACTGAAATATCCAACCACACATCTCAAACCAATTTAGCAACGAATCGCTTGCATGCTGAAGGGATTGATCTATTAGGTCTCACTGGAAGCACGGTACATAAATCAAACGAAGGAAAATACGCCATTGAAGAGATTATCGATGTTATCAAAACCTTAGAGAGGGAGAATACTAATAATACTGAAAACATTAAAGAGTTAGCAAAAAACTTTAGCAAAGTAAA
>CAZJIO010000005.1:48583-61048 GCA_964546035.1 uncultured Eubacteriales bacterium
CAATATAGCGAGTCAAACAAATTTACTCGCCCTAAATGCGGCGATTGAAGCAGCAAGAGCCGGCGAACAAGGAAAAGGTTTCGCAGTTGTTGCAGGTGAAATCAGGAAGCTAGCAGAAATGACTAAGCTCAGCACCAAAGATATTTCAGCTTTAATTGGTACAATCGCTACAGAAACCAAGATTGTTTTAGCAAATTCAGATCAATCAAATGTAGTCATCTCAAGGGGTGTGAAAGCCTCCAGTGAGGCCGCGGACAGAATTGAAGACAGTTTGTCTTCTATCGCTGAAGTAGACAGAGAAGTCAATTGCTTTATGGAGATATTGAACACTCAGAAAGGCCATATAGAGCATATGACCTATGAAATTGCAAAGATCGATGATACGTTAAAAACGACAAATGAGGCGATTATCACACATATCGCTGCAGCCTCTATCGTAGATAACCAGCTTGCAGAAACAGGCAGGCAGTTGTCCTTATTTAACAATGAAATCGTTTAAGGTGCCAACCGAATAAAATAGATCAAGAAGGAAATATCATGCGTAGTTTCAAACAGATTGTTAGTAAAATAGTTATCGTGGTTCTTATTTTTTTATTTTTTTCTTTCAGTTTTAATAAATTCTATATTGAGAATATTTCTAAAGAAAACCTGGAGCAATATATTTTTTTTATAAACCTAAGATTTACGATACTTGTTATGATTGTTTTTGTACTTGCTGCATTTTTACTTAGAATAATTGGTACGGATTTTAAATTTCTTCTAAAGGGCTATGACTTACTTAATAAAAAAGAATATGACGAAAACGCCTTACCAAAACTAACGCCAATTTTCAAAGAGGAAAAGCGCATTGCAGAGTCGGTGACACGGGTACTACAAGAACAAAGCTTTCTACAAGAGGTAAAATCTATTGCCAGTCACGGTTATATTATGGATGATGTCTTAGATGACTTGTTTTTCAGCATACAGAAGGTACTTAAAACAGATCGTGTAGGAATTGCGTTTGTAGACTATCATAAGCGCAAAATAGTGGCAGAACATGGTGTCTCAAATCAAGGGCCAATTTTACTTGGACCAGGATTCGAGGTGCCTTTTGAGGCGACCTCTTTGACAGAGTTAATTGAGTCAAAAAACCCTCTCATTATTAATGACCTTGCCGCCATGCTCGTTGAAAAACCCAATAGTCCTTCGCTAAAACTAATGATTGCAGAAGGGATGCAATCTAATATTATATACCCCCTACTAATAAATGACTCAGTTTTTGCTTTCTTGTTTTTTAGTTCGATTCATAAAGATAATTATACCGAGTACATGCTTCAAACGGGTCAAAATATTGTTACAGAAATCGGTATGCTTTTAGATAAAACCTATTTGACCAAAATGATCTTCTCAAAAATCACAAATACTTTCGCCGATTTAGTTGATCAAAAGGATAATGAAACGGGTGGTCATATAACCCGAATGGTTCAATATTCTACCAGGTTAGCGAAAGAGCTCATGAATCATCCTGATCCTGATTATCAGGTCAATAGCCGTTTTGTTAGCGAAATAGAAAACAATGCTTCCGTCCATGACATTGGAAAAGTAGGTATTCCCGATGTTATACTTAAAAAACCTGGTAAATTAACCCCAGAAGAATGGGTCATTATGCGTACCCATACAACAATAGGTGGTAATATATTTGCTTCTTTAAAGGACAGTTTAAAATTCTTCAATAAGGATTTTTACCTATTATCCGAAAACATTGCCAGATACCATCATGAAAAATGGGATGGCACTGGCTATCCAATTGGACTATCTGGTAAAGATATCCCCCTAGAAGCACGCATTGTTGCCGTTGCTGATGTACTAGATGCATTAACATCAAAAAGAGTGTATAAAGATCCCCTTAGTTTTGAAGACTCCCTTCAAATTATCAAAAAATCCTCTGGCAGTCATCTTGACCCTGTGCTTGTAGAAGTCTTGCTCAAAAAGATTGCCATATTTGAGCAAATTTACAAAAAAAATAACTGCCTTCAGTCATAAAGTATATCTGTCAAAAATAGGGGGATAATTCTAAGCATACAATCAATGATTAAGGGAGGTCATGATCATGCTTAAGAATACTGGTTTTGTCATTTTAGGAATACTGTCGATGGCTATTGGAATAATTGGAATAGTCGTTCCAATGCTGCCCACAACGCCATTTTTTGTCTTCTCTTCTTTTTGTTTTATCAAAGGTTCTTCTAAAATGAGAAAATGGTTTGAAAGCACCTCACTCTACAAAAAGAATCTGATTACCTTAAAAGAACAAAAGGGTTTAACTCTCAAAACTAAACTTAGAATACTCATTCCCTTTTATTTCTTTGTCCTTTTTTTCATTTTATCTACAGATGCTCTCATCATGAGAGTTGTCTTTGTCTTACTGATCATCATCAAAACCTTTGTATTTTTTAGGATAAAAACAATACCCGTACATGCGTCAACTAAAAAAGAAATAGTACGTTAAGTTAAAAAAAGGTAGGTTTAAAATGAATCTTTACGGCTTAATTATTGGTTTTTCAGCTTTTTTTATCATTGGCATTTTTCACCCCATTGTCATAAAGGGCGAATATTATTTCGGCAAAAAATGTTGGCCGTTTTTTTTAATTTTCGGTCTTTTCGCTATCCTAATCTCACTTTTTATAACAGATATTATCGTATCAACAATTATAGGAATTGTTGGTTTTTCATCCCTATGGTCTATTCATGAAATTCATGAACAAGAGCATCGAGTAGAAAAAGGATGGTTCCCTGAAAATCCCAATAGATTTTATTGACAATATGCTCTTGGCACAGTAAAATATACCCATACCCCCATGGGTATAAAATAAACTGCTGAAACAGGAGAATTTATTATGCGTCAATGTATGGATATCCCAAAAGTTCAAGCAAGAATCAAAAAAATAGAGGGTCAACTAAGAGCTATTTCTGGTATGGTTGATCATGATGTGCCCTGTGAAGAAATATTAATTCAGATTAACGCTGCAAAGGGTGCCTTACAGAAAGTTGGTCAGGTGGTGTTAGAGGGTCATTTACAACATTGTGTTAGGGATGGTATTGAGCATGGTGATCCCGATAAAACAATTGCTGAATTTGCTAAGGCAATTGAGCATTTTTCAAGAATGAATTAGGTGATCAAATGAAAAAAAACTTAACAATCCTCTTGCTAACGCTATCTGCACTTTCTCTAGTCGTCAGCTTTTTTGACATTGGTCATTTTAAGATCGATGTAGCCTGGTTAGCCATTATTATTTGTGGTTTTCCAATTATTAAAGGTGCCCTTGAGGGTCTTATAAAAGAATTTGATATTAAGGCAGATGTACTAGTTTCCATTGCATTGGTTGCTTCTGTTTTCATTGGCGAGATCTTTGCTGCTGGTGAAGTTGCCTTTATTATGACCCTGGGTGCATTACTTGAAGAACTTACTGTTGCAAAAGCACGTGCTGGCATTGAAAAATTGGTTCATCTTACCCCACGTACTGCTAGAATTGTTCGAAATAACCTTGAAAGCATCATACCTGCAGAACAGGTCCAAGTGGGAGATATCCTTCGTGTGCTTGCAGGTGAAACAATTGCCGTTGACGGTATCATCATATATGGCAAAACCGCTATCGATCAATCGATTATGACCGGTGAATCCCTCCCTGTAGATAAAGAAATCGGTGATAGGGTTTCTAGTGGAACAGTCAACCAATTTGGCACCTTTGATATGGAGGCTACTCAGGTCGGTGAGAACAGTTCCTTACAAAGAATGATTAAGTTAGTAGATTCTGCCGATGCAAGTAAGGCAAAAATTGTCGGTATCGCAGATCGATGGGCTACCTGGATTGTTGTCATTGCCCTACTATCTGCAATTGGTACTTGGCTCATTACAGGAGAAATCATTCGTTCGGTAACGATACTTGTTGTTTTCTGTCCCTGTGCATTGGTTCTTGCAACACCTACTGCTATTATGGCTGGCATTGGTAATGCAACTAAGTATGGTATTCTCATCCGTGAAGGGGATGCTTTGGAACGTCTATCCAAGGTAACTGTACTGGCCTTTGATAAGACTGGTACCCTGACATATGGCAAACCAAGCGTTGTGGCCGTACAGAGTTTTAATCCTCAACTCAGTTTTGAACAATTATTGTCCTTGACAGCATCTGCTGAATTACGATCCGAGCATCCCCTAGGCAAAACGATTGTTTCTCATTTCAGAGCACTGATCACAACGGCTCTTGAAGAACCAGCAGATTTCACTATGGTACCTGGGAGAGGCGTTCGTGCAAGGGTCTCAGACCAACTCATTTTAGCTGGAAATGCGGAACTGCTCTCTGAAAATGCCATCCTAATTTCTGAAGAAATAGCATCAAAGGCATCCACCTTTAGAAACGATGGTTGTACCATCATCTATGTATCCATGGATGGTTCTGCGGCTGGTTTTATAGCCTTATCTGATACTTTACGTAAGGATGCTTCTGAAGTAGTAAAGCAACTTCAAACTCTTAAGGTGAAAAGTGTCTTGTTAACGGGTGATCATCCTCAAGCTGCTTTACATATAGCCAATCGTGTTGGTATCACACAAACCCACTCTGAATGTTTACCCGAAGACAAAATGACTGTCATCGAGGAACTTCAGCAAAATGAAAGGATGGTTTGTATGCTTGGTGATGGCATTAATGATGCCCCTGCCCTAAAAAGAGCCTATGTTGGTATAGCTATGGGCGGTATTGGTAGTGACATCGCTGTTGAGGCAGCCGATATTGTCCTCATCAATGATGATATTAAATATCTACCTCATTTATTAAGACTATCTCAAAAAACCATGTCGAAGATCAAGCTTAATTTAACCCTTTCCATGCTACTCAATTTTGGTGCCATCATCCTAGCAATGTCTGGGCTTCTAGATCCCATACTAGGTGCCTTAGTCCACAATCTTGGCTCTGTGGTTGTAATTATCAATTCTGCATTATTGTTGAAATTAAAAAGAATATAAAAGAACCTTGGGGGATACAACTATTGTATCCTTCAAGGTTCTTAATTTTATTTCTTTTCATTGACTGCAATTGCAACTGCTGTGACTTGCATCGGTGAAGATTCCATGACTGGTCCTTCGATAATGACTTCCACATGATTGCCAACTTCAAAATCCCTGCTGACATTATGATAGGCAAGAGCCGCATTTTCTGAAGTACTTTCGAAAAAACCTGTTTCTTCTGAAATTGTAACCCAAATTAGCCCATTCACAGTTGTATCCTTGGAATCTATGAGTATTACTTTGCCATCTTCTTTAATTTCTATGACTTCTCCGGAAATGTCAGGTGCTTTTACTTTGCCATTAACAACAGGTGTTTCTGTTGTTTCTTGATTTTCAGTAACAACTGGATCTGTCGTTTTGACTTCTTCATCAGTAGCCTTACAGCCTACTATACCAAAGACCAACACTAAGCTTAAACCTAAAACCAATAAATTTTTTTTCATTTTAATCACCTTCGCCTTTATTTTGTTACTATTGTTTTGACGAATCAAATGTGAAAAAGTTCCCGAAATTTATTGTTTTATAATAATGCTCCTATGAGGGAATGGAATCTCTATGCCATTTTCGTTAAAAGTCTTCTTAATTTCTTCTTGAAGGGTGTAATGAACATCCCAATAATTTTCCTTGTATACCCAGACCTTTACATCAAAATCCAAGGAACTTTCTCCTTGTTTGCCAAGCCGTACTAAATGCATCGGCTCACGCAATATCCCTTCCTCTTTTAAAATGACCTCATGTATCAAAGCCTTGACCTTTTCTATGTCAGAATGATAATCAACGCTTATGACTAAATCGAGGCGGCGTATGGCTTCAGAAGTGAAATTAATCACCCTTGATTGGGTCAAATCACTGTTAGGAATAATGACCTTGCGATTATCCGGGGTCAAAAGATGGGTGTACAGAACTTGGATTTCTTTTACTGTACCCGATATCCCTTGAGATTCGATATAATCCCCCACTTCGAAGGGTCTAAAAGTAATGAGCATCATACCGCTGGCAAAATTGGACAAATTGCCTTGTAGTGCCAGTGCAACAGCAAGACCGGCAGCACTTAATATGGCAATAAAACTGGTCATGGGCACGCCTGCGATACTCAACAATACAATGATATAAATAACTCGAAGAAACCCTTTGATCAACCCACTTAAAAAATGGCTTGCTGTAAAGCTGACCTTTGAATGCTTTAACATTTTCCCCGCCATACCATTAAAGACCTTTAGTAAAATATATCCAAATATTAAAACTGCAAAAAAGACGATAATCTTCATTTGATGTTCCGATAAAAAAAGCAGCATATTGTCTTTAAACTTGATAAAGAACGTATCCATAGACAAACTTCCTCCTAGAATTATCTTACATACTTAGAAGCTTTTGCTTTAATTCTGTTTCAATACGATTCAATTCGACTTCGGCTTCTTTTCTCTTTTGTCGGCCTTCGGTTTGAATACGCATAACCTCATCTAACGTTGATATTAAGGCTTCGTTGGTTATTTTTAAGGTTTCAATATCCACGATACCACGTTCCGATTCCCTAGCGGTCTCAATCGTTGCTATTTTCAACGTCTCAGCATTTCTTTTCAGCAGCTCATTCGTCATATCTGTTACTTCTCTTTGGGCTTTTGCCGCCTGTCCAGCATGGGCAACACCAAGGGCCAAAACCATTTGACTCTTCCAAAGTGGAATCGTGTTTACAATGGTTGACTGAATTTTTTCTGCCATCAAGGTGTCATTGCTTTGAACCAAGCGAATCTGTGGGGCCATCTGGATAGAAATCACCCGGGTCAATTCTAAATCGTGGATTTTCTTCTCAAAGCGATTGCATAAGCCTGTAAAATCATTGACGGCTTGGGCATGTTCTGATAACCCACTTTCAGTTGATTGTTTAATCAGTGCTGGGAGTTCCTCTTCTCTAGCCTTTGCAAGCTTTTTTTTACCCGCTAACACATACATGGTTAATTCTTTATAATAGGTTTTATTCATTTCATACATCTTATCCAGCATTGCAACATCTTTTAAGAGCTGTACCTGATGGCCTTCTAAGATCTGACAGATGGTGTTAACATTGACCTCAGCCTTGGCATATTTGGTCTTCATCTCATTGAGCTTACTGCCTGGCTTCTTGAAGAGTTTCTTAAAGCCCTTATCTTCTTCTTCTGTGTTTATGCTCTTTAACTCTGTTACAACATTAGAAAGCATATCTCCCACTTCGCCTAAATCCTTTGTTCTAACATTACCCAGTGCCATGTCTGAAAAATCCGCAATTTTCTTTTGTGCACCCGCACCATATTGCAGAATGAGATTCGAGTTCGTGAGTTCAATCTTATCAGCAAATTCCCTGATTTGTTTTTGTTCTTCAACGGTCAAAGTGCTTTCATCAAATCCAGGCGCTTCTTTTTTCTGGATTTCTTGCTTTACAGGCGCTTCATTAAACGGATCAAAGGTTAATGTAGGTATCTCTGAATTCATTTGTTCATCCCTCTCTTTGTCTTATTTTTTATTAAAATCCTTCTCAGTTAGCCCTTCTTGTGCAAACATCGTCTGTAGCACGGATATATCCGTAGAAACATCCCAAGCTGCGTTTTCAAAAAGACCATCTAATAAGTTTTCAAATGCCAGGTTAATGGTATCTAAAGCACTTTTTATCTCACTCTTAGCCGTGGTTATATTTTCACCTTGAATCGTTTGGCGGTCAAACTCTCTATAAGCATTTAGCAGCTTGATGGTGGTTGGTAGATAATATTCCATAAAACGTCTTACTTCTGGCAGTTTCTCAAGATGATTCTCTACATAACCAATGATTTTGCTGATGATATCTTCCATACGATGTATTTTATTAGCAACATCTACATCTGGAATTGCCTTCTTCGCTTCATTAATTTTAAGAATGTACATCCTGCCTTCTTCAATAACACTATTAACTTCTGACTTCGTATGGACTGGAGCTGTTTTTTCCTTGTTTTGACTTGCTTGTGCGATGTATTGTTCATAGCTCTCACGATTGAGCATAATGAGTGATTTCTTTTCGACAATATGGGCTTGGGGAAACATACCCAATGCTATCATTTTACGAAAATCCTTGATAATAAATCTTTCGCTAAAGCCACTATAGGCAGCTATTTCCTTAATCGAGCAACTGGTTCGTCCATACAATAGACTTAAGTACCGTTGAAACCGCTTTACTCTCTTAAGGATTGTAGAACCTTTCATTTCCATGAGAACACTGACTCCCAAGAATACCAAAAGGCCTGAAATTAGGGGTGACAGAGTCACTGCCCCACTGGATAAGCTACCCAATATTGCTAAGACAATGACAGCTATTCCAAGACCGCCAATACCGATGCTCCCAAATACGGTTAATAAGATACCACCAACCTTTCCTACTGGTGCATGAGGAAAGGATACCTGAGTTTTAGTAGGTTGTTGCTTTACGGTTGGTTGCTTGTTAGGAGTAGGTGCAGTAGGTTTACTCTTAAAGGGTTGATGCTCTACTTGAATGGAGCTCATGGCCCTTCTTACTTCTTCAAAAGCCATGTCCAATGCACTATTGACCGTCTTACCGACATCTTGGTTTATTTTATGAAAGTCACCTGTGTAAATGGAATTCTTGAGTATATCTTTAAATTCTCTGCCTAGATTTGACAAATCTTTTTTATTCATTCTTTCCCTCCCATTTATTTCTTAAGCTTAAATTCTTTTGCATACATTTGATCTGAAATGATTATATGATTACCTATCCAATCCATAAAAAACAGGATCATATCAACGATTTCACTGGGAGTAAATCCAAAATGAAGTACCTTCTCATTCAACATCTCAATAAAGCCTTCGTGCTCTGCTTTATGCAGATCATAACCTTTATATCCATGGGCGATCATGAGCTCTTCTTCATAGCTAAAATGCTCGAGGGTATAGATTTTTAACTTTTGAAAAACCTGCTTCACTTGTTCTTTTTGTTCAACAAGATCTTTATTCATAGCAATCTGATAGAGTTGATTCCCTAATTCAATTAATTCTTTATGTTGCTGATCAATGATTTCAATGTTACAGGAATAACTTTCTTTCCACTCCATACCTAAGATTCCTCCCTGTTATCAAGATCCAAAAATAGATAAGAGTCTTCTTCTGTCAAAGGTCGACTGTAATAATAGCCCTGAATACAGTCACACCCCGCCTCTTTTAAAAACCTCATTTGCTCTGCGACTTCAACACCCTCAGCAATAACTTTTAAGCCCATATGATGACCCAGCTTAATAATATCGCCTACCAATAAATCTTGTGTTTCTATTATATCATCAATGAATAATTTATCAATCTTAAGTGTTGTAATAGGTAGTTTTCTAAGGTATGCCAAAGAGGAATAGCCTTTACCAAAATCATCTATTGAAATATCTACCCCAAGTACATTGAGTTTTCTTAACTTCTCTACAGCAGTAGACAGATATTCAATTAAGACGGATTCTGTAATTTCAAGTTCAATACATTGTGGATTTAATTCATAATACAACAGCGTTGATAAAACCGACTTTACAAAGTCTTCTTTGATGACCTGTAAGGTAGATATATTCACTGCAATTTTTATATCTCTATGATACTTTTTCTGTAGTATTTTTGCAAACTTGCAGGCTTCTTCTAGTACCCATTGTCCAATCTCAATAATAAGCCCGGTCTCTTCTGCTACCTTAATAAAATCGAGTGGTGGTACAATACCTCTTTTAGGGCATCTCCAACGAATCAGCGCCTCAAAACTATCACAGCGTCCAGTGCTGAGCTCCAATTTCGGTTGGTAGACGAGAAACAGCTCCCGGTCTACAAGGGCATGCTTCAAGTCTTCTTCAAATTCCTGCTGCTTCTTTAACTCATAAACCATTTCATCAGTATAAATTAAATAATTACCCTTCGTTACCTTCTTAGTTTGGTCCATCGCTACCCCAGCATTCTGAACCAACTGTTCTATACCTGTTGTATTTTTATCCTCATAGAGGGCTATCCCAATGGTTGCCGTGGTGTTGAAAACATTGCTATCGACAAAAAAAGGTTTCTCAAACCCAACCAATATCTCTTTTGCTAACCCTTCTACAGTTTCCAGATTTTCAATCATCTCTCCAAAAATGATAAATTCTCCGCCACCAAAATGATAGAGCTCGTATTGATTTGAGACAGATGCTAAATAGTCTTGTAGTCGTTTACCAATGGCTTTAATTAATTGATCCCCTACTTTATGCCCTAAGATATCATTAACCACTTTCAAATTATCCATATCTAGGTACATTAAAAACCCTTGGTTTGTCTGTGAAGCATTCTCGATAGACCACTTCTTGTATAGGTAGAATCTGTTCGGCAATTGGGTGAGTTCATTAAAATAGGCGATTTTTTCAATTTTCTGTTTTGAGATTTCAACTTCTTTCAGTAAATGATAGATGACCCTATTGAGCTGATTAAATTCTTCAAACTGATTTGTTACCGCAACATAACCTTGGAAATTTTTGTATCCCTCTCCAATATATATTAACGAGTCTGTCGTCAGTTTTATAGGTGCTACAATATATTTTTTCATCCAATATCTTGAAACCAGGGTTGCCATTGCCATCAAGGATAACCCGATGATGACGATACTAAAAAATATATTCCTCATGATATTTATGTAATCATTAAGCGGTTTTCCTACGCCAACAATACCCGTTAGAACGTCACCTGGGTTACCAAAGCTTCTATAGGCTGCCAAATAAGGGATGCCTACAACTTTAATTTGACCTTTTACAACTTCTGTTGTTAACAATAATTCTTCATAAATCTTTGGGCTGATTTCCGTCCTTATAGCCGTCTGATTCTTCTCTTTTACAGAAGTCACAATTCTTAAATCCTCGAAAAAAATACTTGAATCTATGTCAAAGTCATCTTTAATGTTCTGTACATATTTGTCATTCGTTATTTCAACAGCAACGAGTACATAACTCAATGCATCATTATCCATAATTGGGTACGAAGAATAGACATATATGCCACTCTCATGACTACCTTCTATCCAAGTTTCCTCAGCTCTCTGAAGCAGCTCTTCAACTTGATGGGGCGTTCCATCCATAGGCAAAGGAGCATTACTATATATCAGTTTTTTGTTACGATCAAATATCCAGTATTGCGAACCTGCTGCAGTTTTTTTGATTTCATTTTCAAAATGCTGTTCCTGTGAAAAACTGAATTTTTCTATCACTCTTACGAGTTCCTGAGCTTGAAAAAGTGCTTGTTCCCTGTTGTTTTCAACAACCTCATTATAAAAATGATTCACAATATGTTCTAATTGATCCAAGTTATTTTCTTTCATATAAAATAAAGAAGCTATACTGTAAACAATGCTTCCAATAAAAATCAACGAAATTATTGTTCCTTGAAGTAATTTGCGTAATTGAAATTGTAATGTTCTTTTTTTTCTCATATCTTCACCCTTTATTAGTAGCCGAAAAGGTCCCCAGCTATTTTGCGCTTAAACTCTATTTTATCATTAATTAAAGCAATTGGCTACAGTTTAAAAAACGTATAAATAATAAAAAGCACAATTTCCCCTGTGGAAATTGCGCTTTTTATTATTTATAAATTATTCCTCAGATGCTTCTTCATCTCCACAACCACAACAACAATCACATTCAGATGAACAAGGGTCTAACATATCTTTTGCAGTGATGAGCACACAAAACTCTCGATTTAGGGTGTCATCTTCTTCAAACTCTACTAATATTTCTTTTGCTTCTTCCATTATTTCTGCTAGAAGCTCTGCTTCTGTCGTTTCCATTAAAATTTTGTATTGAGCACTTACCATCATCTCAAATTCATCATAAACTGAATCAAAAGAATCCAATACACCGATTTCAATTTCTAAATCATCTTCTGAAGAGCTTAATAATAAAGAAAGCTCATTGGCTACAAATTCAGATATGCCTGCTTTTTCAGCCACATCATCACATACCGCTAGAAAATCACTTAGCAATTCAACAAATTCCCCTACAAACTCGAGTCTTGTTTCATTACCATCTTTCCCAAAACCTGTAAAACCTTCAAATTTATTCTCATTATTTAATTGATCTGTCATTTTATTCCTCCATATGGTTTAATAGTTTAATTGTCTGTTTCTTGTACATATAGTAACATATTCTATCCTTTAAAGCAATCTGTGGTATGGTCATTTACCAAACCTACCGCTTGCATGTAGGCATAACAAATGGTTGAACCAACAAAGGTGAACCCTCTTTTTTTAAGGTCTTTTGACATGCGATCACTGATTTCTGTGTTTACTGGTACTTCTTCTACTGCAGAAAAGTGGTTCATAATGACCTGTCCATCTACAAACTGCCATAAATACTTTTCAAATGAACTAAATTCCTCTACAACTTTCAAAAAAGCCTTGGCATTTTTACGAAAACCATAGACCTTCAGAC
>CAZJIO010000005.1:61065-61846 GCA_964546035.1 uncultured Eubacteriales bacterium
GTTACGTATAATGCCGGGATCAAGGAGGATTTTTTCTAGCTCCACATCCGTCATGTTAGATACTTCCATGGGGTCAAAATTTTTATAGAGCTTCCTGTAGTGTTCCCGCTTTCTTAAAATTGTAATCCAAGATAAACCCGCTTGGGCACCTTCTAAACAAAGCATCACAAAAAGATGTTGGTCATCGTGACTAGGTTTTCCCCATTCTTCATCATGATATTGACAATAGAGGGGATCTGTTCCCGACCACCAACAACGTCGAACCTCTAATTCAAGACAATAAAAATTATCACCGAGGACAAATTTATCAACCACATTTAACCCATTAATACGACATACTTCTTCTACATATCCTTCTGAAATCCTGTGATCAACAGGTGGCCCCATTGGTGTTATCCTTTTATGAAACTCAATAATGATCAACTTTCCTTTATCCTTTAAAATTCTCTTAATTTCGCTGATGATCGCTGCTTTATTTTCAATTTCATGTAGTACTGTTACCATGATCGCCCGATCACAGATATGGCTAGCTACTGGAAGTGTTTCTGCCTCAACTTTCTGAATGATGAGGTTGTCCGTTTTTCGCTCCATCTTTCTGTTGTTTAAAACTTCAATCATATCATCTGATATTTCAAGGGCATAAATATCCTTGCTACTTATTTCACTCGCTGGAAATGAAAAGATGCCTGAACCTGCACCAATATCACAAAGAACCATACCCTCAATAAACCCGACTCTTATCAATGTCTCTTTTGGTTTAAGTTCTGCAATTCTTACTGGA
>CAZJIO010000005.1:61860-63414 GCA_964546035.1 uncultured Eubacteriales bacterium
ATTTTCATATTTAATCACTTTATTAACCTCCTACTCTATCTCTCCAGCCTTCTTCAGTGCTAATTTCGCTATAACTGGCCCGACTAGTTCATAGATCACAGTCCCACATAAGATGATTGTACGAATCTCATTTCCATATTCCGGTACTACCGTCATAGCCATGCTAGCCAATCCGATAGCAACACCTGCCTGAGGAATTAAAGTCAATCCTAAATATTTCTTCACCACCGGTTCTGAATGGGCAAGCTTCGCTCCAAGAGCAGCTCCACCGACTTTACCGACTACTCGAAAAACCACATATAAAGCACCAATTACACCAACAGATGGCAAAATACTCATATCTAGTTCTGCACCAGATATAAAGAAAAAGAGCATAAAAATAGGTGGTGTTATTCTATCTACTTGTTCAAAGATCGTCGTACTGTCCTTAGATAGATTAACAAATACAGCACTCATAGCCATACAGGCTAATAAAGCAGAAAACCCTAATAAATGAGAAACGCCTATACATAATAAGATCATGGCTACAGATGCCGATAAACGATTACCGCGTCCTGTGTACCATTGCACTAAAAATTTCATAACTATACCCAGTATTGCTCCGAATATTAATGCACCACCTATTTCAATAATTGGATCTAATAATGATGATGCCAAGGGTACTGTCCCATGTGAACCAATGGCTTTTGCTATAGCAACGGATATACCAAAAGCAACCAATGCTAAGGCATCATCAATAGCAACAACCGGAAGCAATGTATTGGTTAAGGGTCCTTTTGCTTTATATTGACGAACGACCATCAACGTTGCAGCGGGTGCTGTTGCTGCGGCTATTGCACCTAGTACCAACGAAAATGCCACATCATGGCCTGTTATGATTAAAATAACATCCACTACCAAAACAGCACCAAACGCCTCTGCAAACGCAATAATGACGGGAGATTTTCCCACTTTCTTTAAAAAAGATAGTCTGAATTCTGATCCAATGGAAAAAGCAATAAATCCCAACGCAATTTCTGGTATGATTGAGAATTGCTCAATGACTTCAGCCGACAGAAGTTTCAAAGCATATGGACCTACTATTAGTCCCACAATAAGATAACCTGTGACATTAGGCATATGTATTTTTTTCATAATTTTACTGGATAGAAGCCCTAAAATGAGAGCTATGGCCAGATTTGTATAAATATTAAGTTCCACTTCTATTCACCAAGCCCTTCTACATCCGTAATAGGAATAGAGAAAATGATCCCTGTATTAGGAGCATTCAAATCACCAATTACCTTTTTTATAGTTTTGCGTGCGTTTTTAACCTGTTCATCTTGAAGCACGAATAACATGACCTTACATGTCTCTTTTTCTTCATCAGCCAAAATACTTCTAAGCATCCCAAAAATTGGCAAATCTTCCATATCGACTATGGCATTAGCCATCCCATTTCCTTCAATACTAGTCCCACCCTTAACACCAGCCTCAGCAAGTGCTTTCATAATATCATTAGCTAAATCAATTTTTTTTAGTATTAATACAAGTAATTGCATATTTACCTCCGTT
>CAZJIO010000005.1:63424-63927 GCA_964546035.1 uncultured Eubacteriales bacterium
ATTTTTTTGTTATGTCCCTATCATATGCCTTAAGGTAATCGATGTCAAATTGGGTTTCTCAGAATAAAGAAACAGCAACAAATCAGATTACCCTGAAATGTTGCCACTTTGTTATGCTTTTTTATTCAACCCATCAATAAGTTTACGGTACAAACCGGAGCCAATCATCTCATCGGTCCTGGCAACGATTTTCTTAATTAAATCCAATACATCCCCATCGCCCAACCAATATTTTCGAATTAAAACATCGTCGGTTTTTTGGATTAAATCATTGAGTACATAGGCTGTTAACGCAATATCGTCTAAATAACCAGCAACACCAAGTAGTGCTTCTGGCAACAAATCAAAAGGACTGATGAAATAAGTTAACACAAAAATTAATTTCACCTTATGTTCTGTTTTAACCGCTTTATCCATAACCAGCTTAACCAATAAATAAAATAGGTCTGGAGTAGCAATGAGATAGTCCGCCCATTTATTATCCTTTGAATTTTGAGACTTCA
>CAZJIO010000006.1:0-954 GCA_964546035.1 uncultured Eubacteriales bacterium
GCTGTTGCCTTACTCATATCCAAATCTGCACAGCCTATCAAATCTATGTTTTCGAATAAAGTCTTACAATTTGTCAAATAGATATCACTAATATTGCCACACCCAATAATACCAAGTCCAATTTTTTTCATTTCCACCCCTCCTGCTAATACATAGGTCCATCATTGCTATAAACACTGATATCACTCTTGTTGTTGATATAAAGATCTTTTCCTTCAGCAGCCCATAAGAACCCTCTTCGAAGCAGTTCTGTCACCTCAGCTATTTTCACAATATCGGCATGGTGTCCAAGGGATGAATAATAAACGCGGCCAAATCCCCATTTTTTAGTCCAACAAACGGGCATTTGAACCTCTCCATTTGCAGAATGATACCACCTTACAGCAGGAAACTTAGTCGTAGCTAAAACCTCAACGGCTGGATCGACATGCAAATAATAATGCTCACTTTTTAAAGAGAAATCTTGAATACCCGCCACAAGTGGGCTTGAAGAATTCTTAATCTCAACGGTGTATTCAACACCATCGCCACCCGGATGACTCACCCAGTTACCACCAGTCATAAATTGCCATAAAACATTTTCTCTAAAAGCATCACACATACCACCATGACACCCCACAAGACCAACCCCACGAGCAACTGCCTCTGATACATTGGTCGCTTGCTCTTTAGTCATGGTACCCATAGTCCATACAGGAATAATCAGGTGAAGATCTTTTAAAGCTTCACCATCGTTAAGTGCATCTAAGCTATCTGATATTTGTACTTCAAAGCCTTCCTCTTCTAAGATCTTCTTAAAATAGTCTGAAACTTCAACAGGCTCATGCCCGTTCCAGCCCCCTTGAAATAGTAACGCTTTTTTCATAAAAATAAACCTCCCGATGAATTGAATAATTCTTAAGAACTACTCTTATCATATAGGAAGGTCTTGTGGATTACTTGTCATTTATTGAG
>CAZJIO010000006.1:1028-5417 GCA_964546035.1 uncultured Eubacteriales bacterium
TCTAAAGACTCTATTGAAGGTTTTGATGCTGTTAAAGCCACTTTTGTAAGCAACATCTACAATAGAGTCGTCCGTTTCTAACAGCAACGTCCTGGCCTTTTCTAATCTATAATAAGTTAAGTACTTCTTAAAGGTTATACCTGTATACGCCTTAAATACCCTAATAAAATGAAAAGTACTATACCCTGCCACCTTTGAAATTTGATCCAGATTGAGTTCCTCTTGATAAGATACCTTAATATAGGCATTAATTTTCTGAAGCATTTGAGACTTCTTCTGCAGGAGTTCAAGCATTTCCTTGCTATAGGTCTCTCTAGGCAAGGTACGCAGTAGAATGGTAACAAAATCATATAACCTTGCAAGCATGCCATATTTGTAACCCGGTGCCTTAAGTCCCTCCTCCTGAATGAGATCCCTCACTTGAGCTTCTAGTCGTTCATGAATGGGGTCCTCTACCTTAATATGATGGTTGTTTAGAAGTATTGGGAAAACCCACTGAAAGCTCTCAACATCTTTAATCAATTCTTCCAACATACCATGATTAAATAGAATGATATCAAACTGCTTAGGAGAAGTGCCTTGAAGGTAACTATGAATTTTATTGGCACCAATGATTAAAAGATCGCCTTTATTAAGATGACAGGCATCTGGGCCTAAATCAACTGTCATATTCCCCTCTTTTACATACAAGATTTCAATCTCACTATGCCAATGTTTAGGAAAGTCTCCAAAGGAATTGTTGGGAAGAACACGCATAGGAAATTCTTCTGTATTAATCGGTTTTTCTAAATAAGCGTCCATTATATGCCCCCCTACATGCTTACTGCAAGTATCCGGTATTCACACTATTATACACCTTTTCATATATTAATTCTAACGAATAAATGGAGCTGATCGGGATATGATTGCTACTAGACACCGCAATCCTGCTACCATTGGTGTATATTTGCTTCTAAGTATCCTATTAAATTACCTCCTACTTAGTTTTCTGTACACACCCCACACAACGGTTATCCCCTTCCTTCCCCAGGAACCTACCTCCACTGTTAATCCCCTTGTTATCACAGGAATCGAGATAATGAATGTTCCTGTGATTAGCCAAATGCCTCTACTTCCTACTGGGTGCGAATCAGCAGCAGCTGCCATGCTTTTACAATGGGCAGGCGTAAATGTTGCTATGACCGAAATAGCTGATCGTCTCCCAAAGGGTCCTGTTCCAACTGAGCAGAACGGAAAGATCATCGGTGGTAACCCCAGCTATGAATTTGTTGGTGATCCTTATTCGCAAAAGGGTTTTGGTGTGTATCATCAGCCTATTTCAGATATCATAGACGGTTATCTACCCCTACGATCACAAGATGTTACTGGCTGCGCCTTTGAAACACTGCTTGAAATACTAGACGATGGTCGTCCTATTGTGGTATGGGCAACCATAGATATGAAAGAACCCTCCATTAACGCCGTCTGGCAAGACGAACATGGAGGGGAAGTCATTTGGAAAACGCCTGAACATGCTATGATTCTTATTGGCTATACCGAAACCCATGTCCTTGTAAATGATCCGATTATGGGGACCAAGGTTTCCTATGATAGGACAATATTTAAAAGCCGTTGGGAAGCAATGGGCCATCAAGCAATTACCCTAAGTGCCATAGTTCCTCAATAGGTAGCCTTACTCGGTAGCACCTGATGCTCCGTTACTTCTCAACCATTTTTTCACACCTTCAGTAGTGACTATTGTGCCATCTTTCATGACCCAGATAACATCTACACCTTCAAGACTTTCGGCCATAGCCTTACTCTCTTCAAAAGGCATTAAAAATAGGGTAGTGGACAAAAAATCTGCTACACCAGAATCTTGGGTTACGATGGTTACCGCCTTATAATAGTCACCTGGCATGAGTGTTTTAGGATCAATAATATGATGATATTTTTCACCATCAACGACATAGTACCTTTGATAATCACCACTACTTACGACAGATGCATCTTTAGCATAAACCGTATCTAGAAGTGAGTCGCCCTCTGTACTTAAAAATTTATCTGGATTCTGAATACCAATGCCCCATTTATCACGGACACCATCGAGGGGACTACCAAAGGATCTCACATTTCCACCTGCTGAAATAATGCCTGAAGTAAATCCTGCAGCCATTATTTCCTTTACCACAAGCTCTGTGGCAAATCCCTTTGCGACAGAACCAACATCCAATCGCATACCCTCTTCCTGGAGATAGACCGTACTTTTTTCAGTATCCACGATAACCTTGTCCATATCTGTCAACAGCTCGGCCTTTTTTAGAGAAGCTAACGGTGGTAACATGGCATTCCCCGGCTCATCAATGCCTCTATCACGATAATCGTGCCAAATAGCCAAGACCGAACCCATAGCGATATTGGTGTGCCCACCCGTTTTGTTATACCAATCCTTTGCAAACAGGATTAAATCAATGATTTCTCTGTCAACTTTGACAGGACTCTTTCCCGCTTCATCATTGATGGTTTTGACATTATTAACACCTTCATAATTCGTATATATATCGTATAATTGATGCAGCTCTAAAAAGCGTCCATGCATTTGATTAACATATGTCTTAAACTCAGCCTCGCTTTTAGTATAACCTACAACCATGGTGATCGTATCAAAGGTATCAAAAAAACTTTCGCTATATTTCGTATATTCTGTGTCTGGTGTTCTTTTACAACTTCCAAATAGGAGCGTCAAGATCACTAGGGTCATCATCATAACACTTATCTTTCTCATGTATTTCACCCTTATGATACAAAACTCCCCCAACAAGTGGAGGAGTTTTATGATTTGTTATATTTAGTTTAACGCGAATTATTTAGCTTTTGCAAATCCTTCTTCAACAGCTGCAATGTAATGTTCAACGCTTACTGTTACAAGAGCTGTAAGATCACTTTCTGCTGGAACTGCAGGATGTGATGCATCTTTTTCTGTAACTTTCATTGCTTTGATATCAGCTACAGATTTACCAACCATCCATTTACCCAATGCAGCAGCTTGTTGGTACCATTCTTTACCAATAGTGGATGCCTTAACCATACCATATGCATCGCCAAGTTCAACTTTAGTTTTGTTTTCTGCAGTTTTATCAGCAGTTACAAGTCCCATAGCATCAAAAGTAACTTTTGTTTGAGCGTTATCAATAATTGTAGCAACAACTTTACCATCTTTATCAAAAGCTGTTGCAGCCATTACTGTATCAACTTGTGCAACTGGAAGCACTTCTTTGCCTTCTGCATCTTTTCCAAGGCTTTTAGATTTGTTCATTGCAATATTATGACCAAGGCCAACTTTTACTGCGCCTTTAACATCTACAGCTTTAGTGAAGGCTTCTTCAAGAGCTGCTATGTAATCGCCAACAGATACTGATACCAGTGAAGTTAAATCAGCTTCAGCTGGAACACCGTCTGTCATTTTCATTGCTTTGATTTCAGCGATTGTTTTACCAACCATCCATTTTTCTAATTCTGCAGCTTGTTGGTACCATTCTTTTCCAATTGTTGAAGCTTTGATCATACCATATCCATCGCCAAGTTCAACCTTTGTTTTATTTTCAGCAGCAACATCTGATGTTACTTGAAGTAAATTATCAAACTTTACTTTAGTTTGTGCTGTGTCAATTGTTACGGATACAACTTTACCATCTTTGTCAAAGCCTGCAGCCACCATGACTGTATCAACTTGACCAAGGGGAAGCACTTCTTTACCTTCTGCATCTACGCCAAGATCTTTTGACTTAGCAATTGATGTTAATTGTCCTAGACCTAATTTCACAATACCTGAAGCATCTGAAGATGCTGGTGTCGTTTTACCACAACCTGCCAACATTGCCGTCATCAAAGCCATTATGAGTACTAATGCATAAATTTTTTTCATTTAAATCCTCCTAATAGAATTATTTATCCTCATTATTGTACCACATTGTCTAAAAATAGACAATGTTTCTAAAGTTTTGTTCATTTAAATCACGTTTCTTCATATACTGACGCTATCATTATTTTTACTCTCTTTATCTTGTCCATTTACTATTATTTCTTACTATTACCTATAATTTTAACATTTTTATTTTAAATTGCCAGCTAGCTTGTCCAATTAATTCTTTAACATCGTTAAAACTTCTAAAAGAAAATCAGAACTTTTTTAACGAAGTTCTCATATATTAATAGCAAATTGTCATTAAGGATATACTCCCAATGATTTATGCTTACCAAAATTCATTCTCATATATCAGAATGCTACATGCAGTTCCAAAAGCGCCAAATGTAGACGTTTATGCAGATGATCAACTCCTCGCAAACAATCTACCCTATGGAAAATTTACAGAATATCAAAAACTTCCTGCTGGCTCCTATACCCTTACG
>CAZJIO010000006.1:5460-7861 GCA_964546035.1 uncultured Eubacteriales bacterium
AGCCCAATTTTATCATCAGAAATTATTTTGACTAGTGAATCTATTAACACTGTTCCGATTATCCCTACAACAACAGGCATTACACTTTTTCCAATCCTTGACCCTCTGGAAGAAATTGAGCCTGGGAAGGTCTGCGTTAGATTTGCTCATCTATCGCCAGATGCACCTGCTGTAGATATCACACTAGCCGATGGCACCCTACTTTTTGATGATGTTTCTTATGAGGAAATTACCGACTATTTATGCATTAACCCTGGCAGATACAGCATCCAGGCTCGGGTTGCAGGGACAGAAGACGTTGTACTAAGAGTCCCCAACCTACGTTTATATCCCAATCGATTTTATACCATATATGCAGTGGGGTTAATCGATGGGCCCCCCAATCTTCAAGTTTTAGTCCCTTTAGATGGTAATACTTATATTGAATTTTAAGCCCTACAACCTGCGTTTCCGAAAGAAAAGCAGGTTGTTTTCTTGCCATAAATAATGCTATACTCTTAACAGCACCTCTATGACAAGCCATACATCCTAGGAGAACAACATGAATACCTTACTCTTTTCTTTTAATGCAATTTTCCAGCTCATCCTGATCGTTGCTTTAGGTTATTTTCTAAAAAGAATTAATCTCATAGATGAAGCTTTCATTCACAAAGCCAATCGATTTTGTTTTATGGTTCCCTTTCCCTTGCAATTGTTTTATAATATTTATCATATAGATTTTACACAGACAATTAATATGTCCTTTATTTTATTTATTATCTTTAGTATTTTATTGATGATTTTAACCTTGGTCATCTTAGTACCAAAGCTCCTCAAAGATCCAACCAAACGTGGTGCCTTTATTCAGGGGGCTTATCGGAGCAACTTTTTGCTGATTGGCCTGCCGTTAGCGCGCAACCTTTTTGGCGAGGAAGGGGTATCTTTTGCTTCAATTGCCTTACCCGTGGTGATTCCAATTTTTAATTTTACAGCGGTTATTGTGTTGAGTCTTTTTGCAAATAAGCAGACTTCGGCTCAACGCACAAAGATCAATTTATTCACTTTATCTAAAGAGATCATGAAAAATCCTCTTATTATTGCTTCACTGTTCGGTCTTTCTATGTCCCTCTTTCAAGTGCCTCTTCCCTCAATCTTGGACCAGTCCGCTAGAGATATAGGAAGTATTGCAACACCTTTAGCACTCATTTTACTTGGAGGGCAATTTAGTTTTCAAGCGCTTCATGGTAGAATAAAACTAGCTGTAATTGCTGCCTTATTAAGAGTTATTCTATTTCCCTTGGTGATTGTTTCAGTTGCCATCTTTATTGGCTTTAGAGGCGTAGAGCTTGGAACGATCCTAATTATCTTCGCAACGCCAAGCGCACTTTCTGGTTACATTATGGCTAAAAATATGGACAATGACTCTGAGCTCTCAGGTCAGATTATCATTTTAACCACTCTGCTCTCAAGTATTACCCTGTTTGCTTGGGTCTTCGTTATGAGATCTATGGGCTTTATTTAGAAATTAAAAATAGAAAAGGACGGTTTATCCTATGACAGTAGCTGAACGATTTTTAAAATATATTCAAATTGAAACCACCTCTAGTGAGGACTGTGAATCCTGTCCCAGTACACCCAACCAGTTAGTACTAGGCAATCTATTGGTCGAAGAACTGCTCGAACTCGGCTTAACCGATGCCCATATGGATGAAAATGGTTATGTAATGGCTACTTTAGAGAGTAACTTAAAGGACGATACGGGTATACCTGTGCTTGGCTTCATCTCCCATATGGATACAGCACCCGATTTAACCACTCGTAACATTGCACCCAAAATCATCACAAATTACGATGGCTCAACGATTGTCCTGAATAAGGAGCTTAACATCCACCTTTCGCCGCTAGATTTCCCATCCCTTAGCCATTATATTGGCAACGATCTAATCGTAACCGATGGACATACCCTCTTAGGTGCTGATGATAAAGCTGGTATTGCAGAAATAATGACCGCTCTTGAAATCCTGACTCATACACCCCAAATCAAACACGGTACCCTAAAAATAGGTTTCACCCCCGACGAGGAAATTGGACGCGGCGCAGATTTTTTTGATGTAGAAAAGTTTGGCGCACAGTATGCTTATACCATGGATGGTGGAGAGCTTGGAGAACTAGAATATGAAAGCTTTAATGCAGCTAATCTCAAGATCACTGTAAAGGGCAGAAATGTTCATCCTGGCTCAGCCAAAAATCGAATGATTAATTCCATGGAAATCGCTCAAGAATTCCATTCAATGCTCCCTAAACATGAGAAACCACAATTCACAGAAGGCTATGAGGGTTTCTTCCATCAAACAATGATACTAGGTTCTGTTGATGAAACCAAAACAGCTTATATTTTGAGAGATCATGACCGTCAGCTTTT
>CAZJIO010000006.1:7947-32986 GCA_964546035.1 uncultured Eubacteriales bacterium
AGCATGGAGGACATGTATTATAACATGGGTGAAAAAATTCGCCCCGTCTTCTTTATGGTCGAGATTGCAAAGGAAGTCATGCTCGAACTTGGTATTGAACCCATCATTAAACCTATTAGGGGTGGTACAGATGGATCTCGCCTCTCTTTTATGGGATTACCTTGCCCCAATGTTTTCACCGGTGGACATAATTATCATGGACGCCATGAATATATCCCCATTCAGTCCATGGAAAAAGCAGTACAAACCATCATAAAGATTGCCGAAAGATATGCTCAATTAAAATAGTGGGTTTGCTAAATAAGAAAAGCAGCACGTTATCTCGTTCAAAGATAACGTGCTGCTTTTTTGTTATTGGCTCTTATGTCCCTAATCTTGATAGACTTCAAAACCCTTTAACCCTTTTTCAATCTTAACTCTATCGCCACCCTTAAGGGAAAACTCATTTAAAAATTCTTCTGGAATCCTCACACGGCCCTTGTTATCAATAACCGCATAAATATCATGGGATTCCTCCTGGTGTACGCCGTGAGAATCTCCCATTTCAGATAGTTTGCTGGAATAATCCTGACGCATAATCAACTCACTACCAATCATGCCATCACTAATAGCAACCACCCTTTTCACCATATTGGCGACAGTTGTATCGTGGGTGACGATGATAATCGTAGCACCAAGATCCGAATTGAGTTTATTAAAAACATCCATAATATGATAGGTCGTCTTACTATCTACCGAACCCGTGGGTTCATCTGCCAAAATAATATCCGGATTATTTGCAAGGGCAATGGCTATAGCAACTCTTTGCTGTTCCCCACCTGACAATTGACTCAGTTTATTGTCATATCTGTTGGGTAAACCGACAAGATCTAGAAGCTCCTTTGCCCGATCACTGCGGTCTTTCTTACCCGTTATCATCATCGGGACTTCAACATTGAGCCTTGCCGATAGATAGGGAATGAGATTTCTCGCATTATTTTGCCAAACAAATCCTATGGTCTCCCGATTGTAGAGCTCTAATTGTTTGTTATTAAATTTCAAGAGATCTTTTCCAGCAACGGTTATTTTCCCAGCTGAAGGGCGATCTAGCCCTGCAATAACATTCAGTAAGGTGGATTTTCCGCTACCACTTTTACCGATTATCGCCGTGAGTTCACCTTTGTTGATGGTCAAATCTAGCCCTTGAAGGGCAACAACTTCTACCTCACTGGTTTTATAGATGCGCACCAGGTTATTACATTCCACTATTGGTTTAGCTATTTCCATTTGTCATCACCCCATCTTTCATGATACAAATGTTATCCGCAACCCCAAGCATGCCAGAATCATGTGTACACATCAGTACTGTAATTTTTTCTTGGACCACCAGATCTTTAAAGAATCTGACAATTTTAAGACCTGTGTTGGTATCCAATTCTGCTGTTGGTTCATCTGCTAAGAGAATGGTTGGCTTATGAGCAATCGCCCGAGCAATAGCCACTCTTTGTTGTTCTCCCCCAGATAATTCACCTGGATAATGTTTCATACGTTTTGTTAGCTCTACGTACTCAAGACACTCTTCCGCTCGTTTTTTTCGTTCCTTACTGTCATACCCACAAATTCTCAAGGCAAAATCGACATTTTGAAAGGCGGTCATATTAGATACTAGGGCTACAGATTGAAAAACATAGCCTAATTGCGTTCTTCGGAGCTTATCTCTCTTATACTCGGGTAGCTTCGTGATGTCTTGATCACCTATAAAAACCTCTCCCGTAGTAGGTAAATCAAGTACGCCTAAAATATTGAGTAGTGTGGTTTTTCCAGATCCCGAGGGACCCATAAGCACATTGAAGGTGCCCGCTTCTATAGACAAGTTAATGCCTTTTAAAATGTCAAGATCTCTATTGCCAACCTTGAAGGATCTTGTTAAATTGACTGCTTCAATAATCCCCATTTATGAATCCTCCCCTAGCTTAATGACTTGATTCACCTTAATGCTCTTAACCATTCTCCATAAGACAATCAGTCCAGATACCACCATAACGAGGGTAATCGCCAGCACTTTCATATAATCCGCTGGATCTGCCACTATTTTAAAGGCTGGTACTTGACCTGAAGAAGAATAGACGATTTCAAGGAGTGGAATAACCACTTGACTGGCAACAGTTCCAAGAACAAATCCCATGACAATGGCTACGCCAGATACTAGAATTTGCTCAGAAATCATGATCAAATTGACATGACTCATAGGCATACCGATCGCTCTGAAAATACCGAATTTCAAACTACGTTCTCTAATGGATAAAGCCCAAAAGATAATAAAGCCCACAGACGCAATGAGCATGGTCATAATAAAGCACATGGTCAGTATACCGTTTGTTCCAAGGAGCATAGGATCGTTTTTCTGATCAATGATTTCTTGCATGGCATAATCCGCCCGGTCGATGTTAAGGTTCTTATCTAGTATTGCCGTATGAATGGAACCATCTAGAACATTCGCTTCTTTTTTCATCCAGATTTCATAAGGTTGTACCGGAAGTTTATTGGTCATATAATTCAAATTAACCACAGCCAAATATTGGGGCTTATTCTCTGCACTTATAGGATAATAGCCTGGAAAGTGCTCAATAAACCCGCTGACAGTACACTCTATAATGCCTATTTTCCCAAAATAAACGCTGACTTTATCGCCTAATTTGATATCAAATTCCGCCTTCACATTGGTGGACAATAAGACCGCTGTCGGTGAGCTAGACATCACATTGAGATATTCGTTCATGTGATAGGGCAGTAAATCACTTCGAAACCATACCGTATTACCAAATTCGTTAGGAACAATGCCCATAACATCCAGATCTTTTATCTCAATATTCCCACTCGATAAACTGGTAGCACCATCCGATTTAAAAACCTTGGTCATGCTTGTTATACCCTTTATATCTTCATACATGGCAAAGGGTGGTTCGATAAATACAACAGGCTTACCGCCGCCATCCGTTAAGAACTGCAAGGAGGCTGGCACATTCTTAGATATATGTTTCAAATTGTTGTAAGGTTCAATGACAACATCTGCACCATTGCTGTAGTAAATCCGATCCTCGACGTTGCTGTTAATGGTGCGGGCTTGATTAGCGTTAATAATACCAAAGGAAAGGGTTAATATAATAAAGAGCATAATGGCTTGTAGATTCTTATCCGCTTTCCCTACATTGACCAAAGAAAAATACAACACAGGATTCCATTTTTTAATCCCAAGTTTAAAAATAAAGGAGATGATCATGGGGTACAATCTTAGGAAAAAAAGGCTGATCCCTAATATGAAGAAAGTAGAAATGAAAAATACCAAAGGGTCAATTTTAACTTCTCCGGCAGCACTACTTAAGCCCATCACACCTTCTTTTGACTTAAAGCTGTTAAGGCCATAAAGTGCGATACCAAGCACAACAAGATCTAAATAGAATTTCTTCCAAAAAGGTTTGCTGTTTGATGAAAGCAAACTTCTCTTATACTCAACGATACTGGTATGACTCGCTTTGAAAGCAGGAATTAACACAAAAAGTGAGAAGCCTAGAGTTGCCACAAGGGCATATAAGTAAACCTCGGGCGTAAAATAAAGCAACATGGCTTTTCGACTAATAAACTCAAGAAAACCATTGGAAGAGCCTAATATCTTACACAAAAACAACCCTAAGAAGGGACCTGCAAGGAGGGAAACAATAGAAAGGACCAGACACTCTATGACATACAGGAGAAATATCTGTTTTCTTTTAGCCCCTCTACTTTTAAGTACCGCTATTTCATTTTTGTCATTTTTAATAATGAGATTTGAAATAATCAAAGCATAGAAGCACATAATGATAATGAGTGGAATCAGTAACATTAAAAGTGTTAGTCTCAAAGTTGTTTGTCTTGCCATATAGCTGTTTAAAATAGTAATGGCTTGAAATTCAACTTTACTAGGAATCGGCTGGTTTTGAAGGGTTCTTTTTTGTTGAAGGTAGGTCGCATTCACTTGAGGTATACGTTCTATTTTCATATTATGATAATCAAAAAAGTAGGCGTTTTCCATATCTTGCAGCTTAACATTCTTATTATTGCTTGCAAGGGAATCTAATGCCTTTCGATCAAAAACAATGTTTTTATAGTAGCTCTCATAGCGCCCACCGCTCCAGTAAAGCGCGTTGACATCTTCAATGGTAAAAACCCCTACGATCTTAAATTTCAACGATTCCACATAGGCATTTGCCTCGATGTCAAAAATATCTAAGGTATAAACGCCATCTTTAATCAAATCATTTTCTTTCATGGCATTTTCAGAAAAAATAACTTCATAAACACCATCAACCGGCTCAGCAGCAGGTGCTTTTCCATAGATCATTTTCACATGACTGTTCAAATCTTTTATAGCGGTAGGAAAAACATAGAACTTTTCCTCATTAAAAGAATCATCACCTTCACGCTTAATATATTGCTTGTTAAAGCGTATTTGATGTACACTCTCCTTTACTGGAAGTGCATATTCCAATTGCAAGTCATCAGCTGCCGCTTCTATCTGCTGGATATTTTGCAGTAAATTGGGATCTGATTGATCTTCACCACTAGAAAGAATACTGTATTTACTAGGAGAACTTTCCTCCTCAACATGGGCATACTCAAGATCTTTTATCAAAACCTTTTGTAATATCGCATTAGAATACATGGGAATGGCTGAAATAATAGCAGTTGTAGAGAGCGCACCTAACAAAAGACATAGGAAAAGCCATTTGTTGTTGACGATTCTCCTATATAAGAATTCGAACATTTTGACATCCCCCTATTCAATGATAATATTGTCCTCAACACTAAGTCCCGCGAGTACTTGTACACTATTTACAGATTCTATACCCACTTCGATGAATTTTTGCACTCTAATATTATCCTCAAGTACATATACGATTTGTTTACCCAAGTACAGCTTAATGGCATTTCTTGGAATGATAATTGCATTGTCTGCTGATTTTAAGGTCAACTTGATATTGGCTTTATCGGTATTACTAATATCTACAGGAAGATCTTTAACAACAATACGAATGATATTACTTAGAGATTGACGGTCATCTACAGGCGCCATACTGGGCACGAAGACCACGGTCCCTTTGTAGTCAACTTTGTTCACAGTTACATCAACTTCCCCATTAAGTCCAAATTTTAAGGCCATATCCCCTTTGTATTCCAATTGTAAGGATTTCATATCAGCAACTCTTACGATGGTTTTATAGGCTTCAAAAAATTCACCTTCTTTAATACTCGCTGTGTATGTAATGGTGCCATCAACTGGCGCTTTCAGTGTGCTTTGTTCCACTTGAACATTTAATTTATTAATGTTTATTTGAGCAATCTTGAGGTCGTTCTCTTTGGCATTCAGTTGGTATTCAGTGTTGAGCTTAAGTTTTTCTAAATTCTGAGTTTGATCCTCAACACTTTTTTTAAGGAGCGCTACCTCATCAAAGGAAAATACCCCAGGATTATCTAACATCATTTGGTACTTAACAGCATCTTCTGCCAGACGTTTTTCTGCGTTTTCTAAGTCTAATTTGGTGCTCTGCTGTGTATATGCTAGGTCTTTTTGTTTGCTGTCTAAAAGGATTTTTTGAATATTCAACTCTCTTTGGATATCTTCCGCATACAGTTCAACTAGGACTGCGCCTTTTTCTACAGCGTCTCCTGGTTTAACATAAATCGCCTTCATTCTACTCGTTGCACTACTAAAGAAAATATCATGGATCATTACTGGAATAAAGCTACCTGTAACATTAATGCTATCTTCAATAAATCCGGTGGTAGGTTTTACTGTCTTATAGGTAATTATTTCTGGTTGAATAAGGGGAGGGGCTAGTGTTTCCTCTTCCTTCGGCATAATACCGCACCCTGAAAACGTCACCATTACCATGAATAAAACCAAACCCCTTCTTAAAATTGTTGCCCATTTCTTAGACATGGAAATTCCTCCTGCAATTCTTATTTTCTTTTCCTAGTATATCAAAGTAGAATTTGTAAAACAATAAAACCTCCATGACTTTTATATGACTTTTGATCAAAATCCGTCAAAAAAAGCTTACTTTCCCACTTATTGGAAAGCAAGCTTTTTGATTGCTCATGTTACTTAGCTAATTCTTCGATGCGTCTTCTACCTTCATTACCAAAGACCATTTTAAGGGCTGGTTGGTTAATGAATTTTTCAATGCTGTAGGTCAATTTATGTGGGTTGTTGTATTCTACTAAGATACCACTCACATTGTTAATAATGAGTTGTTTGTTCCCCTTTACATCGCTGGCCACAATCGGTTTAGAGGCTGCCATTGCTTCCATCAAAGTCTTAGCTGGTACGCCTTCCTTTTCAGAGGTAAGCACTACGAGATCCATGATAGAAAGCAATTGTGGAATATCTTGTCTGTAACCTAAGAAGAGAATACTTTCTTCTAAAGCTTCTTTCTTAACCCGTTCTTTTAGTTCTGATTGCATGGAACCATCCCCAATGATAATGGCCACAGCATTTTGATGTTTGGCACTGACTTCTTTCATACCATCGATAAAAAAGTTAATCCCTTTGACAGGTTCTAGTCGTGCAATCATACCTATAACAAACTTTTCTTTGATGCCTAAAGCATCTTTAAGGTTCTCTTTTTGTTCTTTAGTAATTTTCTTATATTCCCCATCAAAGAGGTCTAAGTCAAGTTCAATCTTACTACCGCTTATAGATGAATTTGACAATTTTTCCTTAAGTGTCTTAGACATACCAGAAAGCTGTTGAGATAAGACTGTGATTTCTTCAATAGAATTTGTCTGAATAATCGCTGAGGAAGCAATTTCATGGCTACCTTGCGCTATTTGCGAGCTGGCCTCTGCAGACTTTTCTATGACTTCAACCATATTAGAAATATGTGAAGCGATAACATTAAACATTTTCGAGGTTTCTTTGAGGGTATTTTCACCACTTAAAACTTCATTATTGCTTTCTTGTATTAAGTTGACCGTCTTAATGGTTTCATTTCTAAAATTTTCGATCAGTTTATTAATATCTACTAAAGCAATTTGCGTATTAGATGCCAGTTTTCTCACTTCATCAGCTACCACCGCAAAACCCTTACCTGCTTCTCCTGCTCTTGCTGCTTCAATGGCTGCATTCAGTGCAAGGAGATTGGTTTGACGAGCGATGCCAGAAATAACAGCTACAAAACTACTCATTTTTTCGGAGGAAATGTTGAGCTCTTTAATGCGATCACTTGCTTTATTAGAAATGGTGATCATTTGGCCCATTTTATTTTCTAGAGTAGAGAGTTTGTTAAGACCTTCATGGGTCAACTCATCTACATTTTTAGCGCCTTCAGAGATTTCTTCTAGGTTGCTATTTAAGTTTTGAGTAGTAGAACTCAATTCCTCAAGTGTTGCACTCACATCTTGCATGACTTGAGAAGTCCTACTGGTAATGTCTTCTAAATGTCTAGAGGAGGAGGAGGACTCTTCAGAGATTTGGTCTAATTCCTTGACAAAACTACTCACATTTTCAAGTAAAAAATTAAAGGTTTTTGCTAGTGCACCAATTTCATCCTCGGTGGTGACGTCGATTTTTTGACCAAAACCACCCTTTGTAACGCGTTCTGCTGAGTCTAGTAATTCTCCGAGGGCAACCTTTAAGGGGTTTTCCTCCGTCAACACTGCACGATTAAGATGTATGGTTTCCTCTACTTTGTAGGCGATCCAAAAACCCACTACCAATAACAAAAGTGTCAAGACTAGTTTAACAACAGGACTGGGTATGCTTCCCAATAACATACACAAAACGATAAGGACACTGACCATGAGTACTCTTATTTTATTGCTGTCTTTCCATTCTTTTTCGTTACGATATCCACTAAACCAAATCAAAGGCTTTACAAGTGTCTTATCGCTGTTCCTATCTAAGAATTTATGAAACTTTTCAACCAGCCATCCCTCTTCCCTATCTTCGCCAATGCCTTGAATCGTACCTTTGATTTTTTTGAATATTTCAAGTATTTTCATCATTTAACCCCCGTTCTTATTTTGGAAACATGTCCTAATCATCTTACAAAAAATATCCACACGTTTAACTTTAATCCTATAGTTATTATAACTTAAACTGTAGTAAATATAAATAGAAATTTTGTCGAATTATCACTTTATTTGTGCAAACTTACGTTGGTAAATACTGAGACTTATTCTTATGTTCCTACATATAAATAGTATGAGAACTCTTGAGATAGGATTTGTGTTTATGAAATTACCGATAGAAGTGATTTTGTCTATGATCTCCCCCATGCTTGGGGCACTGATCGGCGTGTTAAAAGCGCCAAAACGGTCAGTGGTTTATCATCTACTGGCGTTTGCAGGGGGTATTATGATTGCCATATCCTTTCTCGACCTAATACCGACAAGTGTTGCATATGGTGGTTTATTCCCCTCGCTTTTTGGATTGACCATTGGCTTTTTAGTCATGAATTTGGTTCACATTGTTCTTCCTACTAGCCAATCCTTAAAAGAAACAGCCACTTTTTTAGCCATTGGCATGGCGATTCATAACATCGCAGAGGGCATGGCCATAGCAATCACCTCAAACATCAGCAAATCCTTAAGCTTTGTTGTCGTTGCTGGTATTTTTATACATGACTTTGCTGAAGGGTTATGTACCGCCTCCCCTCTTTATTTTAGCTCAAAAAAAAAGCTGAGATCTTTTGTCATGACCGCCATGACCTCCCTCACCTTGCTCCTAGGTTTCCTCAGTATCCAAATATTCTTTGGTTCTATCTCCACACTAACCATCGGATTTCTTCTGGGTTTAGTGGCAGGATTAATGCTTAATATCACTTTTACTGAGTTAGTTCCTGAATCTGCCCACAAATCAACTGGTTTCAAGACTGAATTCAGTTTACTGGCTGGGATGCTTGTGGTGCTCCTTCTTGAATTTATGTCTCTTAAATAGAACTTGTCATCCTCGAACTAAGCAGGTATACTCTAACTATATTTCGCAACAACTCATGAGGTGACTGAAATGAACAAAACTGTCGATCGTAATTACATTTTATTGTTTTTAGATAAAATATTCTTTATTAACGCTATGGCCTTTTTATCCATTAATACTGTTATTCCCTATTTCTTAGATGAGCTAGGTGCAAGCACTTTCGTGATCAGTCTTGCAACAATTTTAGCTTCTGTAGGGGTATTAATCACTCAGCCTATTTTTGCAAAGCTGGCTATGAAACTTCCCTATAAACTTAAAATATTTTTTAGAATCCTTTTGGTTCAAAGGCTTCTTTTCTTAATTTTCGTCCTAAGTATCCCCCTTATTGCCTCTAGATCTGCTGCACTGATGATTGCCATGTTTTTAATATTTTGGTCAGCTTTTAATCTTTTTGTAGGCAGTTATGGACCTTTCTTTATGAGCATTATGCCCAAGCTCATCTCTAGTGAGCAAAGAGGTAGAATGTCCGGTTATGGCTTAGCCGCTGGGAGCTTTATAGCCATTGGTTCCTCCATTTTCATGGGAAAGTTACTCAGCGAAGTCCGTTACCCTTATAATTACACCCTTATATTTGGTATAGGTATCCTTTTACTTCTGATCAATGCTTCATTTTTTCATTTTTTAAAGGCAGAAACCCCTGATCCCATTACCAATCAGAATTTTGGCTATTTTCAATACTTTAAGTATATTCCAACGGTTTTAAGGAAAAACAAGAAGTATGCTACCATAGTACTGGGCTCTTGTTTATTTGTCATTGCAAATATTAACCTGACCTATTACAGTTTATTTGCTATCAAAACCTATGGCGCTGGCGCAAAAGAGATTGCCGTATTGGCCGTTATTACCATGTTAATCAATATACTCGCCAATTTAAGCTTAGGAATTTTAGGAGACAAAAAAGGACATGCCCGAGTGCTTCAGTTAGCGTCTCTCAGTGTCCTCATGGCAGGCTTGATTGTTTTAACTGTACCCAGTTTATTTGCTGTTTATGTCGCCTTTGCTCTGAGTGCTTTTGGCGCTTGTGGCTTTCAGTTGAGTTGCGGCATGTTCATCATTGAGTCTGTTCTAAAAGAAGAACTCCCTCTTTATATCAGCGTCAATACAATCGTTTCTCTGATTATGTCCAGTTGTGTGATGTTAGTGAGCAGTTTGATTATTGATGAAGTTTCATTTACACCTATCTTTATAGTGACTTTCCTTGCCGCAATAGGTGCATTCACAGTCTTTAGCAGGCTAAAAAGGGTTAAGCCCCTTTAGCTTGTCCAAGCTTATGGGTCCATGCTATAATGAGTACTAGAAGGTTTATACCAACAGAGAAGGATGTCTTATTGATGAAAATAATGGTCCTAGCCGATAATGAATCTAAATTCATATGGGATTTTTTTGATCCAGAAAAGTTCAAAGATATTGATCTTATGATTTCCTGTGGCGATCTTAAGGCTGATTATCTTTCTTTTTTAGCTACCCTCATCAATGCGCCCTTATGTTATGTCCATGGTAATCATGATACACGTTATGCTACCCAACCACCTGGTGGTTGTAATTCCCTTGAAGATACCTTAACAATTGTTGCTGGCCTTAGGATTCTGGGTTTAGGAGGTTCTTTCTCTTATAACCAAGGTGCTTACCAATACTCTGAAAAAGAAATGGACAAGCGGATCAGAAAATTAAAACCTCTCCTTAAAAAATATGGCGGTTTTGACATTCTCGTGACCCATGCACCTGCCTTTGGCATAGGTGATGGGGATGATATATGTCACAGAGGCTTTCAAGCGTTTATTAATCTGATAAAAACATACAAGCCCTCCTATTTCTTACATGGCCACCAACATCTCAACTATGGTCAAAAAGCTAAGCGTATCCAGCGTATGGAAGACACAACCATCATCAATGGCTACGAGTATTATATTTTCGACTACCATCCCAATATTTACGCACCTACTGTACCTATTCAGGACAAAGTATCTCTTCTTAAAAGGGTAAAAACCCTACTTCACAAATTTAACTTTTTTGATGTATAAAGGCTAGAACCTCTTAATAGAGTTTCTAGCCTTTTGTTATCAACACATTAATAGCGTTTTCGAACACTGAATAATTCCAGCAGTGGATGATTCTCTTCTTTTGCATTGATACTGGGAATTGAACCAATGACACCTTTCACAAACCAATCCATTGCTAATATAGATTCATTTGGGAGTTGATTACCTTCTTCAACTCTTAAATGGTCCTTTTGATCATATAGGGGTCCCTCAAAAGGATGTGCGCACCCTGAAATAATCATTTTTTTCATAAACTCAACACTTTTAATTAAGGGATCTGGCAATTTAGAGGCAGAATACAGTATATCTACGACGCCAGCATCCATTCCCCACCAGTAGCTGATAGCTCGATCATCTCCCGACCAAACACCATTGATTCTATTATAATTACCACTCATGATATTGCGGATAATTTTTTCATAAAAAACGCCCCAATTCCAAATGGGATTTGCCAAACAGGTTCTCTTGCCCGCTTCTTCAACTAACTCGGTGGCAAAATAAATGCCTGATTGACTCAGCTGGGTGCTAAGATCAGTGGATTCCTGGTGAGAGATAATATCTACTCCCATATCCATTAATTGCTGATCAATTTCATAACACCGATTATCTTGACAGGGTTCATCTTGCTCTTTAGTAACCTCAACCCATTTTACATAAACTTGTGCAAAAGGATTAACAAACCTAGCGCCAAGGGTATAGGCATTGATGCTGCTAATGACCTCTGGAATGGGATATGTTACCACATATCCCAACTGATTGGTTTTACTCATGGCACCTGCCACCATTCCCACCAAAAAATTAGCCTCATAAATTCTACCAAAGTAGGTTCTTAAATGTTTAAAGGATAAATTCTCTGAACAGTTTAAAAATTTAACATCCTTAAAGTCCATAGAGGCTTTTAGGGTTGCATGAATTAAAGCAGGTGATGTCGTAAAGACAATATCATAGTCCTTTGCTGCATTTTTAATAAATTCATATGCCCGTTCATCTTCTGGAACATGATTGATGGATGCGGTTTTGACAGCACCTCCAAAGGCATTTTCGATATGAAGCCTTCCTATTTCATGTCCATAGGTCCAAGCAGATTCCTCTGCGGATTTAGCATTAACAAAGGCAATTTTGGCTTCTTTCATAGTAGATGAACCGGTGAGTCCAGAGAACAGGCTCCTCTTTTCATTTTCTGCTGCTGAATACACTACTTCCACATGGTCCGTGGTTCCAATATGTTGGAATTCTTGCCACATCTTTTTAAGGTTTTGCTCAATATTGGCATCTTCCCCTTGAAGCAAAGGATAGACCTCCAAATACTTAAGCAAGGCATCTCCAGTCGTAATGGGTAACTTATTTCCCCCTAATTGACGATATACCTTTCTAAATTGATAATAGACACGACGCATTTCACCATCTTGATCCGGCTCATCTAATCCCAGTTTTTGGATCCATTTATAAATGGTAACAAAGCTTCCCAACTCTGAAAACCACATAAAATTAATATGGGTTTTTTTATAGAAATCTAAAAATTCATAGTACAAACAAATACTATAATCGTCTTTGTCGTATTTAGGAATGAGCCGCTTAACATTAGCAAGGATCATGACAGCATCGTTGTATTTTAATACGCTAACACGTTTATTGCCCTCTTCCACATAATACCAGTTCATATATTCATAGACTTTTATGGGATCACGAATACCTTCTGTCACATGGGCTACATATAAATTTTCCCATTTAGCTGCAAATTCTGTCGTTCCTCCCAAAATAGGCATAAAATTAGGTGCAAAAGCTGTGCTTCGACCTACTGTTCGTGTGCCTTTGATTTTTTTAGTGGGTATTTCAATGAGTCCCAAGGAAACTTCAGATACAATTTCCTCATTTGAAATTAACGCGTCTAAAGAAGGTAAATAGGCATTCCATCCATTTGCCTTATACTGATTAAAATCCCTAAGGCCTGAACGCCTTGCCTTATCATAGGCACTTTTAGAATCAAAATCCATTTTCATTCACCTTCCCCATTCATATTTTCTAACCTATAAAAATTATACCATGGTAGTGGGCATTTACAAAGCTGAATATGATCTGCTTGTGAGAAAATCCATCACCTCTTGTGTATTGCCCTTAAATAGTATTTTATTCGTCGTTTTCTCAATTTGATACAGATACATGGGGTCATAATAATGTCTTAATAAAGCCTCTATCCAACCACTGTGGCATTCATCTCTACCAGATTGTATTTGTTCCCCTTGTGCAGCTGCAAATAAGACCATGATCTGCCCATATCGTTCTCCACCAAGACGATTTTTTATTCTACCTAGACTCCCTTGTATATAATCAGCCCATTCAATAAGACCTCGATCTTCACCAAAAGATGTCCGGTAAAGGGCTTGGGACTGACTTACATATTCTCGCAGAGTATTGTGAACGCGTTCTTCCATAGGAATATCCAGTATGACCAAATCGCCACTTTTGAAAAAGGCTGCAAGAGGCTTTGGAATCATACATTTGCCTATATGAGCCCCTTCATCTTCAAGAATGATCTCAGAATTCCCTTTATATTTATGCTCAATAAGGGCATATGACAGATTGTTTTCAAAGTTAATCTGGGTCGGTTGCTCACTGACTTGCTTACCAAAAGAAGAACCTCGATGGTTTGCAAGACCTTCAAGATCTATGGCATTCTCAAGGTTTTTAAGCAAAAGTGTCTTTCCTGCGCCGGTGCATCCACCGAGCAAAATTGGACTGTACTTTTGTTCTGAAGGTTCAAGTGCACACATCAAATGGTTTCGAAATGCCTTATAACCCCCTTCAAGTCGGGGAATAGCCTTTCCTGTTGCCTCATATATCCACTGTTGGCTGATTTGTGAACGAAGACCACCTCTAAAACAGTAAATTAGGCTATTCGGATTTTTGTCTAATTGAGTCTGCCATGCCTCTACTCGAGCGGCTTTGATCTCACCTGACACCAATTGATGCCCTAATAGGACAGCCTCTTCGTTGCCTTTTTCTTTATAGCAGATGCCAACGAGGCGTCTTTCTTCGTCTTTCATAAGCGGTAAATTAACCGCACCTATAAAGGCACCCTTTTCGAACTCTATGGGGGCGCGTACATCAATAAGAGGGGTTTTCTCTATCACAATCTGATCAAAAGCTTGAGTGGTTTGTAAATTCATCGCTAATTAACCTTAATCCATTTTTCAAGACGATCACAAGTCTGCCCAATGGACTCAAGTGATAAGCCAACGGCAGCTGTTATTTTCAAAAATTCAGGGACGCCTTCTTTCTTAACAATAGCAAGAAGTCCTCCAGAAGTTTGTGCATCACATAGAATATATTTTTGTTCCTCAGTCATTTCCGTAATGGTATGCCCATAACTCTTAAAGTTATTGAGGGTACCACCGGATATACAATCCATTGCTAGATATTTCTTTGTATTTGGCAGCAATGGCACTTTATCAAATTGAATAACGGCGGAAATACCACTGCCCTCGCAGACCTCACCCAAATGACCTAAAAGTCCAAAGCCAGTGATGTCTGTTAGTGCAACAACACTTTCAAGGGCAGATATCTCTGCGCCCACTTTGTTCAAGGTTGTCATCGCTTCAATGGCCACATCAATATGCCCTGGCTCAATCTTCTTTCTTTTTTGTGCTGTTGTTAATATACCAATCCCCAGTGGCTTTGTTAGAAATATTTCACAGCCTGATAGGGCTTTGTTATTTTGCTTTAATCGCTTATTGTCGACAATTCCTGTTACTGCCAATCCAAAAATAGGTTCTGGTGAATCAATGGAGTGTCCACCTGCAAGAGGAATACCAGCTTCCTCACAAGCTGAACGTCCTCCCTCAAGCACTTCTCTAGCAACTTCTGGAGAAAGCACGTTCACCGGCCAACCTAATATAGAAATGGCCATTAAAGGTTGTCCACCCATTGCATAAATATCACTGATTGCATTTGTTGCTGCAATTTTCCCAAAAGTAAAAGGATCATCTACGATTGGCATAAAAAAATCCGTGGTACTTAAAACAGAGGTGCCGTTACCTAAATCAAAGGCTGCAGCATCATCTTTGCTGCTATTGCCTACAAGTAACTTTGGGTAAATTGTTGTAGCTTCCTCTGATGTCTTTAAAATGGCTTCTAAAACCGCTGGTGAAATCTTGCAACCACAACCAGCACCATGGCTATATTCGGTTAATTTAATGTGTTTCATAAGGGTATCCTTTGTACTTTTACTCTATTTTAAATACTTCTACATCTTGCATTAGTTTATCTGCCATGACATTAACATCTTGGGCAAGCAAGGATAACTGCTGTAAATTAGCCGATTGATTTTGTATGGATGCCACAATTTCGATTGAAGATCCTGATATATCTTCAGATAAATGGGCGATATTGCCAATGTTTTTAATGATGACCTCTTTATCTGTGACCAGACATTCTATTGAATGAGAAACCAAATCCATCTCTGAGATGACATCTGCTACTTCAGTTTGTATACTCCCTAGGGACGCAGAGGTTTGCTCAATGATCACTTTTTGATGTTCCATCTTCTCTGCAATGCGTGAAGTGTCTGTTACAACTGTTTTAGCATTGATTGTAATATCACTGACGATTTGATTAATGCTATTGGCAGATTTTACAACTTGCTCTGCTAGCTTTCTGATTTCATCAGCAACGACAGCAAATCCTTTTCCTGCTTCACCTGCACGCGCTGATTCTATAGCTGCATTTAAAGCCAACAAATTCGTTTGCGCTGCTACACTATTAATGACTTCTGTAATGGCATTCACTTTACCTATATCGTCATTTAAGGAAATGATGTCCTTAGTTGCCGATACAAAGGAAACTCTTACGTCATCAAAAGACTCGATCATCGCTTCAAGTTGATTTTTACTCTTATCTGCTGTTTTACTGATACTTTGGTTATTGGTTTTTACAGATAAAGTTTGACGATGCACTCTGTCTAGTTGAACACCATAGTCTTCTAGCACCTTGTGGATAGAGGATATATGGACATTCTCATCTGTAATATCATCAACAACAACACCTACTCCTTGGGAAAGTTGCTCCATAGAGGCAGAGACTTCTTGACCTGATGCGGTGAGATTTGTTGCAATATCATAGAGTTTTTCTACAACTACTTTGACTGTGCCAATGGTTATTCTGAGTTTTGCTATGGCGCTGTTAAGAGAGGCCGTTAATTGATAGATTTCATCCTTACCTTTATTTTTAAGTTGAATTGTAAAATCGCCTTTTGAAAAGTCCTCTAACTCATTTGCAATGTAAATAATAGGTTTTGCTAAAGATCTAGCAATAAGTATTGTAACCACACTCGTAATCGCCAAGAGAATGAGGACAATGATTACCATGAGGGTAATGGTGTCTTTAATTTGTAGGTTCATTGCTTCAAGGGAAATACCTACATTTACCACACCACTCAGTTTTGAGTCATAATAGTAAGGGGCAGAAACATTGTAAACTTTAGTCGCATCTGAAAGTTCCACCATAGACCCCATAATTTCACTGGTTTGAACCACACTGGCGACATCTTCGCCTTCTGAAGCAGAAGAAACAGCATCCGCATCTCCAGATCCTCCATCTACTTTAAAGGTGTCTGAAACAATAATCTTGGAGCTATTATTTGATAGGGATATGTAACTGATATTGCCTTCGCTTTCTCTTTTAACTTCTGCAAAAATTGCTTGGATTTCCTCAAGTTGTGATGTCGTGTCATACTGAGAAATTTCTCGTCTAATGGTCGAAACAAGTGTTCTTCCGTCGTTTTGCATTTGCGTTTCGATGGAAGTTTTGAGTTGATAAACGGTAACCATCGTAAGAATCATCATGGCCACTGTGGTAACAAGAATCATAGTAACCATTATTTTTGTTTTAAGTGATTTAAAAATATTAACGCCTCCTTTAATGTGTCTTTTAGGAAGAACAACTAGAAATTAAAGCCCTCTGAATAAGGATGGTTGACCATCTCTCTACCACAAAATGTGTAAATACAGTATATCATACAATAGCCCTCGATTAAATACAAAAAAACCTGCATTCGCAGGTTTTTTATGTGCCACATATTACCATTTAATCATTAAAAAACTAGATTAACGGATGTTTCTACATATTTATTCAAATTTACAGATTGATCTAAAACTGTATTAAGTATCTTCAATGTATAAACAGACCCCACAACAGGTGTCGTTGCTGGTGTAATGATGGCTTTTTTTGTAACAACATCATAAGTGACGGTAGATACAACAGGTGCATTTAAGCCATCTACTAAGGTGTAATCTGCTAATGTAAACCCATCAATTGCTTCGTTAAATTGAACTTGAACAGTTCCATTAACCAATAGACTTACAGAAGCTGTCGGTGCTGTAAAATCAATATTAAAGTTCTTTTGGAATTCTATTGTACTTAAACCAGCAAAATCTGTTAGTCCACCATTGACTTTTATCACATGGAGATCGCCAATCAAGGCTGTTCCAAGATCTAAAGTCAAAACTGTTTTAGCAGCGTTTAAAGTAACTGTCCCTACAGAATTAATTGAGTCAATTAAAATTCTGGTATGATCAAAAGGTGTTGTTGTAATATTCATTGGTTCAGAAAAAGAAACAACAACTTTTAATGGGTTAATAATTTCTACTTTGGTAACAACCGGTACAGTTAGATCTTTTAAAGTCACACTTTGTGTCGCTGGTGTTACTGCAACGCCTGTGGATGACTTAATACCCTCTTTCACACTAACGGTAACCACAGAATCTTGAGGTAATGAATAGTTTGTAAACTGGATTTTAACGCTGTTCTCATTTACTTCAAGGGTGTAATCTGTTTTAGCTAGCGGAGTGGTTGCTGGATATAGGGTCACATCGAAACGATCACTTGTAACTGTTGACTTATCTAGGTTCTTATCAAATTCAAGTGTAATGATCTTTAGATCAGTCGCTTTCAATTTAAAAGTTATGAGCTCATCATCTGGATTTAGACCACATTCTTTTGCTTTTTTCCAGCTCACTTTAGCACTGTTTACAAGCTTTTGAATGAGTCTTTGATTGGAGCCTTTTTCTTTCCATTGCATAGAATCAAACATGATGCCCACAATTTTATCTCTAATCACTGAAAGGTCTGTTTCGCCTGTAAGTTGAGCTTTCAATTGAAGGGCTTGTTCTGGCGTTACTAGTCCAGCAGTTACTAAGAAATCTGTGTTATTCCATGAATCACCAGTAAATAGAAGCGCTCTATAATACCAGGTATAAATCATTCTTTCATTAACAGGTATGTTGGATCCAAATTGATGTTTTCCAATACCCTTAGTAATATTATGTTCTAAAGCATAAACGACATAAGGAGCTGCCCATGCGGGAACATCTTTGTACCCAGGAACTGTTGTTATGGCATTACCAGCACTGTCTTTTTCTGGCCATCCCAGTGAAGTACCGATTAGTTTTATAGCTTCAGCTCTTGTGGATAGTCGATCTAAATCAGGCACATAATCTGTGTGACTTATTCCTTTAAACAGACCCATTTCATATAAATATTTTGCTTTATCTTCATTTTTATGTCTGCTTTCATTTTGACTGCCTTTTTCATTTTGACTGCCTTTTTCATTTCGATTGCCATTTGCATAAACACCACTTGTAGTAGTTATTAGTAGTGAGAGAACAATAAGCATTGTTAAAAATCTTTTCATAGTTAAATCCTCCTCGTTACTTTGTTTAGATCAAGAACGCGTGTTGTCCTTGCCTATTATATAATACGAAGGGTATAATTTTTTTTGGGACCTTTTAGGAAGAAATTTGATTTATTCCCATATCATTCATCACTTTCATCAGTTGCTGCAAATCAATTGGCTTAGATATGTAAGCATCACAACCTAACTCAAAAGCATTTTTTACATATTCTTTATCATCAAGTGCAGAGGTCATAATGACGCTTACTTTCTGTTCGTGGGGTATCTTGTTTTGCTTTTCCAAATCTCTAATGGCCCTAAGTACTCGAACGCCATCAACCTTTGGCATCATAATATCAAGGCATATTAATTGGTAGGGTTCCTCGTCTTTCATTGCCGTTACATAGAGCCCTAGCGCTTCTAAACCATCTACCGCTTCATCACACGCGCCATATTTCAAAAAGAAACTGCGCAAAAACATTCTGCTTATTGCATCATCCTCAACAATTAAAATTCTCATTTGCCCCACTCCATTCATTTAATGTGATTGTTTATTTACTGATCGATTCAATAATTTCATTCAGCATGGTTATTGTTTTCTCTCTTAACAAAAAATTGTGATCTTGCATCCGCCATTTCTGACAATATCTGTTAAAGGTTCCCAATAAAATATCAGCAAACAATTCACTGTCTACACCAGATCTAAATAACTTTAGTTCATTACCTTTCTCTATTTGTGTCTTGATAAATTCAGTGCGGTCATTCAAGATGGCCTTCATTTTTTCCCGTAATACGGGGTTAAGCATCAGCGCTTCATGAGATTGTGTAAGGGCCGTTATTGCCGGATAGTTTTCATAATACCTTGCGAATACGTCAAAATAATAGGTAATCGCTTCTATTGGTTGCATCTTTTTAGCTTCTACTGTTTGGACAATTGCAAGATCGTACTTGCAGAAATATGCCAACACGCCCTCTAAAAGATCATTTTTAGTTGGAAAATGTTTAAAGATAACTGTTTCTGAAATTCCTTGCTTTTTTGCAATTTCTTTCGTTGAAATGGCTTGGATACCAAACGTATCTATTGCATCAATCGTCGCCAAGACAATGGCTTCCCTTCTTGAAATCAATATTATGGAATTCATATATATACCTCTTTGTACATGCGACATTTTACTGGTTAGCAGTTACTAACCCCTATATACCAAATCATACATGGATACTGTTTTTCTGTCAATCAATGTCGGATTTATCTGTTAATCAATGTCGGATTTATCTGTCAATTAAAGTCGGATGAATCGACTTCCTGTAAATCTACATAATAAGTATAATCTTTATAGGCGATTTCATAACCCGATAGATGCGTCATTAGATGCTTGACAGAATAAGTCTGGGCAAACTTCAGCCGATTGATATCGTATTGAGGCAAAGTGAGCGTATTGTTATCTATTTGTTCCAAGGTTTCATCCACAGGCAAAACACCAATGGTATCTTTACTCCAGTAAGTATAGGTGGGTACCAGTGAAAATCCCAAAATACGCGCTTTCTGATCTCCTATCTTTTCAAAGTCAAAGTTAATCATAACACCTAAATCCATATGAATTCCCCTCTCAACCCTTTGAGAAGAAATAAAGTTTCCCATAGAATAGGCGACAAAGCCCATGCCAGTCGTCCCATCCTCTCTAGTGACTTCTTTTATTTCTAAGGGTTGCAATACATGGGGATGACTTCCTAGTATGAGATCAGCTCCAGCTGTAAGTAGTGCATTTGAAAGGTCCACTTGATAACGATCTGGCATTTCCCAGTATTCCGTTCCATAATGGGGCATGACCACAATAAAGTCTGGATTGAGGGTTCTAGCATCCCTAACCAACTGACACATCTGAGCTTCTCTTTCTGGTGAATAGTAATCTAGCGTATTGATACAATAAGGGGCTTCCTCAGGCACTAAAAAACCATTTATAGAATAGGTCATACTGATGAAAGCAAAGTTAATCCCATTGATTTCAACAATCTGAATCCGATCAGCCTCTTCCTGGGTGCTATAGGTTCCCACATGTCGTATTTGATTTAAATCAAGTACCTTAAGGGTGCGCTTCAAACCTTCAAGACCACTATCAAGGGAATGGTTATTCGCAGTGGTTAACAAATCAAATCCCGCTTCTTTAATGGCACCTACCACCACATCAGGTGTATTGAAGCAGGGATATCCACTATAACCTGCTACCGGGAGCTCCCCTAAGCTGAGTGAATTATAGGCACCAGCAAGGGTAGTTTCTAAGTTGCCTATGGTTAAATCAGCCTTTGTCAGGTAAGGTACCACAGCCGTAAAAGTATCGTAGAAGTTAAAACTTCCTGTAGCACGGTCAAATGAGCGCTTGAGTTGATATTCATGAAACATTAAATCTCCTACTGCCGTCATCGATGCCTGATGGATTTGTGGTGGTTCTATGATGGGCTGAGGTTCAAAAGACCTTTGATAAATGGTATTTGCTACGGAGTTTGGCATAACGGATGTTAATGTGACCCGTTCTACATTCTGACTCATCATCTCTTGGGTTTTAGGTGAACATCCTACCATTAAAAATATCATCATATAAAACAATAAGATTTTCATTGACTTTCCTTTCAATTTTTCCGATTCATGCATGTTTTACCATTATACCCTATTGAAAAACAATGAACAATAAAAAAAGAAGCTCATTAACTATTTTTAATGATGCTTCTTTCATATATACTTATGACCAGTTTTCAAATTCCTTAAGTCTATTAATAATTGGCAAATGTTGGGTACACTCTTTTTCACATATGCCGCACTCAATACAATTCATGGCCGACCCTTTTTTACCTGCTAAAATGCCCCAATCATAAGAGCCACCTAGCAAGTCTTTCATTTCTGCATCTGTCTTATGAAAGACATGTTTTTCATTATAGGTCTGCATAAAGCTTGGAATGGCTATCCCCGCTGGGCATGCGTCACAATAGCCACAACCCGTACAGGCTTCATTCATGGCGGAGCCAATTTTCTTGCCAATGGCTGCTATTTCTTCATCTGTAAAGGGTTTTGCTTCATCTGCTATACGACAAGCGACATCGATATGTTCTTTTGTGGTAAACCCATTAAGAGCTATGGTAATTTGTGGACATGAAATCACAAATCTCAGAGCTGCCTCTGTTGGTGTTTCATCGCCACTCGCCAAGAAAGCTAACTCCTTCTCATGAGTTGGAATAGCACCACCACTCAGTGGATTCATTGCAACAACGCCATATCCCATCTCATAAGCGCTTTGAACGCCTTCCCAACGGTAAGGAAAATTCAAAATATTAACCCCTAACAAAACCCCATCAATTTTACCTTCTTCGAGAATGCTCTTAACTTCATTCCCAGTTTGATGTGAAGACAAAACAATGTGATCAATGAGCCCTTCTTTTTGACACCGCAACAAGCCATCATATTGTCCGCCTGGCTGCATTGCTAATTCATAATGCTCGGCCTTACGAATACACCAAATGTGATAAAAATCAATTTTTTTAACGCCGAGACGTTCAATGGATTTTTTGACAGCTGCGATTGCTTTTTCCGCTGTATCAAAAGTAGTTGGCATGCCCTTTGTGGACACATAAAACTGGCCGGGCATGTCTTTAAATGCCTCTCCGAAAATCAATTCACTTGTGTCATCACAATACCCTGGAGCTGTATCAAAGTAGTTAATGCCTTGACGATTGGCATAGCGCACCAACTCTGCATTTTCTTCTACAGATTTCGTTGTATCAAAACGCATACCCCCAAATCCTACTGCTGAGACCATTTTACCTGTTTTCCCATATGCCTTAAATAACATGTTTATTCTTACCTTTCAATGATAGATTTGTCTGTAACTTCTCTACTCAGTATAACCCCTGAAGTTGACTTTAGGTCAAGAACTAAATGCTAAAGCATCAATTTTACGGCTGCTATTGCTGTCATTGCTAAAATGATGTAGCGAAACATTTTTTCATTAATTTTCTTAATCACCAGAATCCCTAGAAAGGCACCTAATGTTATTGCAGGAATCAGTCCTAACGCCAGGAAAGTTGTTTGAAGGGTAATGTTGTGCCAGAAAAATATCTGAAGAGGCATTTTGGTTAAATTAATGATTAAAAAGAACCAAGCCGCTGTACCCATAAAATCATTCTTTTTAAAGCCCATCGCCAATAAGTAGATGCTTAAAATTGGACCAGCCGCGTTACCAATCATAGAGGTAAACCCGCAGGCAATACCTGTTAATATGTAAACCCAGGTTTTGTTGGGTACCTCGAGTCCTTCGCCCTTTTTTTCCATGAAAATAAGAATGACCAAACACACCAGCACTGAAATCGCAATCAACATCTTAAACTGCTGGTCATTGACATAATTTCCAATCACAACGCCTAATACCAAGCCAATGAGTGCCCAGGGCAATAGCTTTTTTATGTTATGCCAATTGGCATGTCTGTTATAGTACTTAACGGCAAACACATCCCCTACCAATAACATGGGCAAAAGAATGCCTGTAGACTGTTTGCCCCCAAAGACGCCTGCCAGTATGGGTATGACTAACATGGTCATGCCACCAATTCCTGTTTTTGAAAACCCAACTAGAATGGCAGCACCAACAACCAAAACCCACTCCCATACCGATAAATTGAACACGCTTAATAATTCCATGAGATTTTTATCACCTTTCATACCCTTTTATAAGGGATCTTCATGGTTTTATGATAGCATCAATTGAACAAGCCCGGCAACCTTTTTTTAGTCATTGCCGGACTTGTAAATATTCCTCCAACTTTCTTGGACCAGCTAGCTCTTCTCTGGCCACATAGAGGGTCCCATCTGTCTTTGTTTTAACCTGCCATTTAACCAGTACAATTTCTCCACCTGAAATCTCAATAGCCGTTATACATCTGGGATGTACGCAACTGCCATCATTAAAATACAAAGGGGCTCCTACTTCGGGAAATACCGGTTTATGGGTGTGTCCTGCAATGAGCATTTGATTATTATCGATCACCCAATGGGTTAGCTTCTTTTCAACCTTTTTCTTAATGTTGTTGTTTTTAGCGGCACTGGTGGGATCGTTTATGCCAAATAGTTCTATGGAACGCCATAGATTTTTCACCAAAAATCGACTGAGCCGCCATAAACCAGAATTTAAAAAATCAACCTGATGACCATGAATCAGAAATATTTTATAACCCGTATCTCGATGCTTTAGAATCAATCCTTCGTGGATCTTTATTTTTTCAAACAGTGGGTAGAGCTTTTGCTCTCGCTCATAAAAGAAGGCGTTCAGGTTATCTTCAACATAGGCTTTGTCCCCTTTAACAATGTCATGGTTTCCAAAAATAATGTGAAGCCTACCTGCATTATAAAACCTGGTTAACAGTGCATAGACATCTTTATGGATGTGTATGATGCTAGAAAGTTTTTTGTTTTCCCAAAGCTCATCCCCGTCACCGAGTTCAATGTAAGTATACCTTTTACGGTAATAATGGGTTAGCGCAGCAAAATAAAGATTTTGGTTTTTAGAAAAGTCATCTGCCCAGGTCCCATCTCCTCTGTGGCAGTCACTCATAAACACTATTTTCGAGGCATCATCATAGAGAACCTCATCAGAAGTCTCGAAAACTTTTGATACCTTTTTCATACCATACATTTTACCAACCTCTTATTCAAGATACTCTTTAATGGTTTCATAGACTTCATATAACTGTCTCGTTTTACCAATCTTTAGTACTTCTTTATACATGAGGGGTATTTGATCTTTAACCGCATTCATTTTATCTGGTAATGCAGTGTCTGCTTTTGTCATTTCTTGATACTGTTCACACATCATTTTATTCTTCATTTGTATCACATGATCGGTTTCTTTTGACCGGGTATAAGGCTGTATTGTGTGGGTTTTATCAAAAGTAAAGATGACCATATTACTGGAAGATTGAACATCTTTTCTTTGATAGCCTACTTTCCTTAGGGCTTCAATGAATAAACGACACATCTCAGTTTCCTTAAAAACGATTTTCACCAGCATGGTTAATTCGGATGGTTCTGAGAATTCACCTAGTTTAAAGCCTGTTAACCACCAATGTTTTTCTCCTCTTCTGAAAAGTGGTTTACCATTTTTTTTCAATAAATATGCCATTTGTAACTGCTCTTCATCACTCACACAATTGTAAAATCCGCCTTGAAAGACGCCAGGAATGTTAAGATCAGGTTGATCCGTTGAATATAAACCGATTTCACAGCCCGTCGTTAAATCGTATTGACCTTTCCATAGTTCGAGGAGCCATCTTTTGCCACTGTACTCAAAATAAATCGGT
>CAZJIO010000006.1:32996-44015 GCA_964546035.1 uncultured Eubacteriales bacterium
ACACAGTCAATAATCATGCCTAAGGGTGCCGCCATTTCATCATACAACCTGCAGTAACCAAACTTTCTTTGCCAAGCCTCTTTATGAGAGAAAAATATGTCTTGCTTAGGATCATATTGATAGCCGCTGTCTTTGATGATTTCATCGAGTGCTTCTAAATCCTTTTGTTCTTTACTTCTGTGCACCAATGCCTTTAGTGCAGAGATAATCCGAGTAATTCCAGTTGCTAACCGTGTTTTTGATAATAAAAACAGCAGGATACCTATGAAGATTACTGACATACTAGCAATAAGCACCATCGGTTCTGTTATGAAATTAATCATGTCACCCTCTCCAAATAATAGATTATACTCTATACTATTCTACATTCGGTCATTGGGTTAACCTTGTCTTATTTATTTGTTTCTTCTTTTTATAAATACGACAAGCGCTAAAAAAGCACTCACTATTGCAAAAAGGATGAAATAGCCTTTCGTCGGTGCTGTCTTAGGACCTTCGATTTCTTCGTCTGTCATAGGTACCGCCTCAGTGCTTATTTCAATAGGCGCTTTGGGTAAAGCTATCGTCGGGAGGGTTATATCTCCCGCGAGGTAATCTTTAATGACATTGTGATATTTTGTATTGACCTTAGATTCACCTGACCGGGACCATTTCTCAATTATTTCTTCAGCACTGTCCTTATAAATATCCACCTTTGGCACATTTTGATTCATAATACCCCATGAACTATTTCCCGTCACTTTATAGGTCCAAGTGGTCCAGCTATAACCTGCTTCATTGTATTTTGCCAAAGTATACTGCCATGCTTCAAGATTAACAAAGGCAGTGAACTCCCCTATATATGTAGGTACATTGTAATCTGCTCTCCCAATAGCCGCTACTTTCTGATCCACAAAAGCCTTCTGCTTCTTAAAATCATTGTCCGCATTCCAACAATAATTGTGATACTGATAAACCACATTTTCCCAACCATACACTGTGGGATCTGGTAGATTAATGGGTTCCCAACAGGATTCCATCATAATCATATGTTCTGGATCGACAGCACGTATCCCTTTATAAATCTGATCAAACACGTCCCATTGCTTTTTAGTTGTTTTATTTTGATCACCGCCAGGCTCATTTAGGATGTCATAGGCTGCTACAGTAGCATTTCCCCCATAATGTTTTGCGATTTCTTCCCATAGATAAATGGTGTTGGTGATATACGCCTCATCCTCAAAAAACCTAGAACCATCACTGGCATCTCCAGAATGATCATGACCATTCTGAGAGCCTTGGGCACCATGCATATCTAAAATTACATAAATGCCTCTTTTTCCACAATTTTCTATCAACCAGTCTAAACGATCCCATGCCTGGACTTTGAGTTGACCCTTACTATCGAGTAAATTCATATAGGTAAAGGGAAGCCTGAGCACAGTCATACCCATTTCCCCAACCAAATCCAAATCTTTTTCCGTCAAGTAATTGTCCTCATACACGGCAATCAGTTGATCCTTGACTTCTTCGCCAAATCGTTGTGTCAATACACCCAAGGTCTCTTTTTGGTAGGGTGCATTTGTTGGTGTCATCCAGCCTTCTTGCACCAACCATCCTCCTATATTGGTACCCCGTAAGACGATTTCTTCACCCTTTTGGTTTTTAATGACTTTTCCATCTGCTTTTAAAAAGTCTGTTTCTGTGATTTTCTCAGCTGCTAGGGCAGAAATAAAGGGCTTTGATATTAACGAAAATAAAGTGCCTAAGAGGATGACTCCCAGGGTTAGGTTCTTAAGTTTTAATCTTTTTCTCATCTGCTTTTTCTCCATAATCGATGTATTTATTTGTCTCTATTTTATCACAATTCCATTCCATACACAGAAAAAAAGACCTTGCAGTACAAAAGTACTGCAAGACCTTTTAAGGCATAACAAACTATCCGATATATTTTTCTAAAGTACTGCGCACAGCACCTTTTCCTGCTATCATTTCTTTGAAAAAACCTTCAACTTTATCGCCTAAGCCGATTTCATAAAGGTTAACACCGAAAATGGAGGCATTTGAGAGAATAGGCTTTAAATCAGCCCTTTGATCTCCTAAAGCAATCCCTTTTATGGCATCTTCTAACATATCCGATAGTGGATCCGTGCTTTTTACAAAGGTCATTCCCATATCGTCTACTCCTAATAAATATCTACACCAGGTAGCTAGGGCAAGGGGAATGGCAACCAAGTCTGCTGGATTTAGATCTTCTCTTTTCACATAGGCCTTGATGGTCTCACCAAATCGAATACCCACTTTTTGAGAAGTATCCGTTGCAATACGTTGAGGCGTATCTGGAATAAATGGATTTGAGAACCTTTCATTGATGACTTCATCTAAGAAGGTTTTTGGATTGATAATTTTTGGATCAACAACAACCTTTAAACCCTCTTCATAACCAATGGTTTCCACCCATTTTTTCAGGGTTTTATCCTTCATTTCATCTGCTATCAAAGTATATCCCAATAGGCAACCCGAAACCGCTAAGGCTGTGTGCAAAGGATTTAGGCATGTGGTGACCTTCATCGTTTCTACTTTATTAACCGTTTCTCGGTCAGTAAAAATAACGCCTGCTTCTTCAAGGGCAGGTCTACCATTTGTAAACTTGTCTTCAATAACGAGGTATTCACTGACCTCTGCATTGACAAAAGGTGCCATATACGAATTTTTAGAAGTCACTATGACTTCGATATTTTCTATCCCTAGCTTCTGTAAGGCTTCTTTTACGGTATCAGAAGGTCTTGGTGTGATTTTATCGATCATGGATAGTGGGAAAGTTATCTTTTCTTCATCTTCTAGGTAAGCTAAAAATCCTTCTTGTACTTTGCCCGCCTTAAACCATTCTTTGGCAAGGGTCAGTACCCCATTTTTCAATTTATCCCCGTTATGGGAGCAATTGTCCATACTGACAAAGGTCATAGGGAATTGTCCTTTTAAATACCTACGGTATGCTAACGATGTGATGATACTCATGGTATGAATAGGGTAATTAAGGCCATTTTCTATGTCCTTTTGGATAATGCCAAGAAAGGCGCCTGAGGCATCCGTAAGGGCATATCCCTTTTCAGTGATGGTAAAACTCGCCATTTGTAAGCTCGGGTTTTCGAATATCTCAATGAGACGCTCATGATCTTTTGCTCTATTTTTATCTGTCGTAATGCTTTCTACAATGCTGTTGATGATCTTTTTATCAAAATCACCATTGGCCTTCATTTGCACCAATAAAGTAAGGTTGTCATAAGGGGTATAGACACTATCAATCACTTCGTAATCAAAGGATTCTGCTGCGATGATTCCCGTATTTGCTTTCTGCTGATCCAACAATTTTTGATGGGCATTGGCAACGAAACCCCTGAATATATTGCCAGCACCAAAGTGGATCCACTCAGGTGACTCTTGGGTATTTTTTAAAACAGCTTCATAATCAAATTGAGGTAATTGTACGCCGATTGCTTCCCAATCTGCGGACGCATGGGTGATACTGTTTCTATTAATTTGCAACACTTATTTACCCTCCTTTCTCTTATCAAGACTATCCCATATGCCATTCATATACATAATCCCTAGGGCTCTATCGTACAAACCATAGCCTGGTCTACAATTTTTTTCTTCGCCCCATAAATGTCTGCCATGATCAGGTCGAACATATCCCGTGAAGCCGTTGTCATGATAAGCCTTTAGCACCTCGTATACATCCACATTACCGTCTTGTCCACGATGAGATACTTCTATAAAGTCTCCATTTTCAAAAACTTTTACATTTCGGATATGGGCAAAATGTATGCGGTCGTGGAATTCACGAATAATTGCTGGAATATCGTTCATTAAATTTGGGCCTAATGAACCCGTACATAGGGTAAGTCCATTATATGGACTGGGCACTAAATCTAAGAATTTCTTAATATGGTCTCTGCTGCGAATGATGCGTGGCAGGCCAAAGATTGGCCATGGTGGATCATCCGGATGAATGGCCATTTTAACATCGTGTGCCTCACAAGTAGATATGATCCGTTGAAGGAAATATTTTAAATTTTCCGATAACTTTTCTTCTGTAACGCCTTCATAGGCTTTAAATAAATCGTCTAGCTTAGCTAAACGTTCAGGTTCCCAACCAGGCATCGTATACTTCCCGGCACCTGCTAATATCTTTTCTACCATTGCTTTTGGATCACTTGTAATGGCATTTTTCTCATAAAATAGCGCATTAGAGCCATCGGGCAAGGCTTTATATAAATCCGTTCTTGTCCAGTCAAATACCGGCATAAAGTTATAGCAGATGACTTTGACGCCCACTTTTGATAACTTTTTAATGGTATCGATATAAACATCGATATAGCCATCTCGACTGGGTAGACCTAATTTGATATCATCATGGACGTTGACACTTTCTACAACAGCTGGACTAAACCCCTTACTGGTGATTTGGTTGACGACTTCGTTAATTCTTTCTTCTTCCCATACTTCGCCGGCTACTTTATCATGTAAGGACCAGACAATGCCTGAGACGCCTGGAATTTGACGGATGTGGTCGAGGGTAATTGAATCATTGCCTTCGCCGTACCATCTCCATGTCATTTTCATAGTATTCCTCCTTTTAACTTGTATACAAGTTGTATGGTCTTATCATAATTTAAAAAAGTGCACTTGTCAACTCATAATTATAGGATTAAATATTTCTTTTATAATTCTTTTTTTTCATGTATACTAGGAAATAAAACAGCAAAGAAAGTTGGAATAACATGTCTTTAAAACGAGAAATTATCACCCAATTGAAAAAAGAAATTCTATCTCTGCAATTAAAGCCTGGTACAATTGTCAGCGAAGCTACCCTAACAGAACGCTTTCAACTTTCTCGTACCCCCATTAGAGATATCTTGAAACAACTTGCCCTTGAAGGCTATATTGATATTTATCCTCAAAAAGGAAGCCTAGTTTCTTTTATTGATTTAGAATCCGTGGAACAAATCATATATCTGCGAAGTACCCTTGAAAAAGAAATCCTAAAGGAATTATCCCATGAAATGCCAATGAAAGGCTTACATGATTTAAAAAATATATTAGGCACACAAAAAGACTGCATCGATGCGGTGGATGGCTTTGAGCAATTTATGCACTTAGATGATGCCTTTCACAAGAAAATGTTTGAATTGGCCGGTCGATCATTTCTGTGGGATTTGATCCAGCAATTTAATGTCCATTATGTCCGCTATAGAAAATTACATATGCTAAAAAAAGAGAAATTAGTAGAAATACATAAAGAGCATGAAGCCATGGTTGCTCATATGATGAATAAAGAGACCGACAAAATTGATGCACTGGTTCACCATCATATTCGAGCCGATGTCAACTCCTTGTATTTTCAAGAGCATTTTAATGACTATATTAAAAGTTAAATTGTCTCACTTTAAGCAAAAAATATACCCATTAAGGGTATATTTTTTGCTTTATAGATGACTTTTTATGGCTTCAATGACTATGGCATATTCCTCTGCTGTAGGATAAACTTTTCCTGGATTCATTTCAAAGGTGGAACCCCACATTGTACCGTCTTCATATTTTGGCACGAGATGCATGTGAAGATGAGGCATTTTATCACCATAAGCACCATAATTCATTTTATTCGGTTGAAAAGCTTTGAACACCGCACGAGCCGCTCTTGATACATCCTTCATAAAGGCAGCCTGTTCATCCTCAGTTAAATGAAAGAGCTCCGTTTCATGACGATCATAGGCAACGATAACGCGCCCCTTATGGGTCTGTTCCTTAAATAAAAAGAGGGTTGATACATCTAACTTACAGATTTCAATCATGAGATTACTTAGTCTTTCGTCCTTCATACAATAAAAACAATTTGCGTCCATTAATTTTATCTCCTTGTAATTTTAATAAATTTAGTAGGCTTGAATAGCGCTCAAAAACCCATCTCCCAATATTTCAATAACTTCTTCATATCCCTTCAATTGACTGTTGTAGGCAGTTGGGTCTTTTGTAAAGACATGAGATGAACTACTGGGTAACATGGTCGGCAACAAATCAAAGTTTCCATCAATAGCTGCAGTCACATTGTTATTCCACTCATTCGCTCGGTATAAAACCATCTAAATATCTTAAGAATTGCTATTTACCAAATGCAATATCTTGATAAGGTTCCTCTATGGACCACTTAGGATGTCGGATTTTAACAACCACATAGGATGCGTCTATTTTTTTAGATAAAGTATCGAATGTGTCATCACCTGTTTCCTGCTCAATTAGGAGCTGAAACCCCTCCCAAGCTTTAGGGAGCATAATTGAAAACCCATAGAGCTCGTTTAGGTACTCAAACTTCGTATGGTCTAAAATTGAGAGCTTTCTTTTAACACTTAGATCCTTTACTGAAAAGGTTCCATAGACTTGATAATTCGGGTAATTTCCAGGACCATAGTCCACACCCTCTAAATTTTGTCGTGAAAAGGTGGTCGATACGCGATATTCACCTGTGGTTAATCCGTCCGTGTAACAAATCAAGTTATAGGATTGCCATCTGGCATCACTAGGATTCAAGATATAGCCAATAGTATTAAATGCGTATTCAATTGCCTTCACCTTACTCACTTGTTTCCAAACGTTCCCAACTTTTTTTTGAATTTCGAAACCCGCGCCATACATCATGGGGTCCCCTAATGTATTAAACCATTTCACACGAAGGCTCTTAGTTCCTATTTCATAGGTTTCATATTCGGTTTCTATCCAGACACCCTCTAATGCCTCAAAGCCTTCTTTGGCGTCTACCCATTTTGCTTCAGATTCTGGTTCTCGTTCTTGAATGGTTGCCTCTGGCGAACATCCGACTAAACCAATGCTGATTAATACTAGGAGAAAAAGCCCAGTGCGTTTTTTATTCCATAACATACTGATCGCCTACCCTTCGTTACTTCCCTAGATTATATCATAATGGACTAATAACAAACAACAGGAGTCTCTGTCTCAATATTTTCGTAAATAACACTGACCAATTCATAGGGACAGTTAATACAGCCATGGGAACCATTGGTTTTATAAATATTTCCACCAAACTCACTCTTCCAACTGGCATCATGAATGCCAATCCCTCCGTTAAAAGGCATCCAAAATACTACTGGCGCCGCGTACCCTGGGCCTCTTAGTACCACATTTTTCGCTTTGTATTTGAGCGTATGAATACCTCTGGGTGTTGCATGACCACTCGCTAAATTACCTGTCACTATATCTCCGTCTATGATGAGTGTGCCATTTTTATAAAACCATAAATGCTGCTGTGTTAAATTGATTTCTACATAGGTATCGCCAACATCACAGTAGGAGGGACCAAGGATTCTGGTTAGTCCTGCTTTTATAGCTGAAATGAAGTTTTTAGTTTCTTCTACTTGGTTAAATGCGTAGGCAAAATCACCCTCATCGATTTGTACGATCTCTCCTGATGACGTTTTAAAATTTCGCGTCCTACCCGTTGTGTTATATTGTTCAGCAAGACCATTCATGTAATCTGATAGATCATCCTCATTCAGTGTAACACTAAAATCGTCATCGATTGTAAGCCACTTATTGATCGTGGAACCGTCTATCACCTCTTGAGAGTTTCCAAAAGTATAGATTGTTTTGGAAGATACGTATTTATTAAGGGTATCTCTTACCTCAATTATTTTTTGTGACTTGGAATGATACTGGGGCTCCATATAACAATCGATCTGTTCTAGGTCTATTTCTCCTTCTTTATTGAGCAGCGCATTTGAAACATGTAGGGATAAAATTACTTCATTGATTTTATTTCCTGGAATTTCATCAATAATAACATAATGATCATCTTCATATTTCAAGGTGGGATTTTTAGGTTCAATGAGATTACTACTATCTAAACAAGAGAGCTGATCCATGCATGTCTTAAATAATAGGTCATCATAGATAACCCCTACTGTCATTTGGGATACCTTATGATTAAAGTAGGGCATAAACCAGGTGAAAGGTTTTTCTTTTTGACGGTCTTTAAGACGATGAATTTCTCCTTCTTCATATCTTAAACCCACATCGGAGGCTATTATATGTTCCTCTACCCCACCACGCTCTTTTAAGGTCAAGGTGTACTTTTGAAGTTCAGAGACCATTTGAGTTTCTATATCCTCGATAGATTTGCAGGATACATTTATACCATTGATTTCAGAGCCATAATATAAATGATTGCTAAAATAGATCGTCATACCTATATAAAAAACGAGTAGCAGGCTAAAAGCTATTAGGGCTCCTATAATAATGGGTTTCTTGTAGTTCTTTTTTGGTTTGTCTATTTGTTCCTCTGGTTCCTCTGGTTCTTCTGGTTCTTCTGGTTCTTGTGATTCTTCTTCCTGTTCTTCCTGTTCTTCTTGTTCTCCCTGTTCTCCCTGTTCTTCCTGCTCTTCCTGCTCTTCCTGCTCTTCCTGTTCTTCAGGTTTCTCTGATCCATTTTCTACTGGACTTCCCTGTTCTTTTTCCATTAAACCTACCCCCATAATTTAGAATTTACCTTCCATTTTATGTGGCAGCATTTCTACTTAACCCATTTATTCATAACAACTTATCCTGACATGAAAGCATCTCAAAAAAATGCCCTTGGAATCATAATGCAAAATGGGATTCCAAAGACATTTTTACTTCGTTCAAATTTTATTCTTCAACCAAAGCATGATCTACAGTTCCACAACCTCCAGACCATACTCTTTTAGACGTCCATTCACGTTCTGGGGATTTCCAAAAGTCATGTTCTGGTGATAGCCCTAAGGGTAAAAACACAGCACAGCACAAATAAATACTACCTCTTGAAATATAACTTTCAGCCATATCCAACTGATAGCCACAAAATCCGATATTCAACCACCCCTGATCATTAAAGGTACCTGGCGCTTCAATCATCTTCTTTATAACTGCCGTTAACGCACACCGAACTTGTGCAGGATGAACAGCTTCCGGTAATTGATTTAATAATGCCATATTGCTTAGATGCGTAAAAGCACCAAACCTATAAGCCAAAGAACGTCCAATAACCGGGAATGTTCCTTCTGGTGATATAAGCCTTTCTTGTATTTCTGCATATCTAATAGCTCTCTTTAAAATTTGATCTTTCAAATCGAACCAATGACAATCTACAGCTTCAATCGTCCTCACAATGTCCACAAGCATTGGTCCAATAACAAAACTGTTGTAATAATCCATATGAAAATGAGGTCCGTCGCCATACATTCCATCGCCTAAATACCATTGTTCATGCTGTCTTATAGCATAATCAACTCGCATCTCATCCCATTCTTCACCTACTTTATATAGGCAGGTCTCAACCATGGCTGCAAACAAAAGCCAATTATTAAAATAGGCGTGACATTTTCTAGATTGTTTAAGACAAGCGACTACCTGCTTCCTAACCCTTAAATCCAGCTCCATCCATAGTTCCTTTGGTGCTCGCAGTATGGCGTGGGAAAGAAACGCAGCCTCAACTAAGGGCTGCTCCCCATGTTGATTGGTGAAATCCATATAATCAGGCGAGTTGATATCTGTCCCAGCATCTATAGAAGCCCTTGCCAACTCAGCATATTGCTTTCTTAAATTTTCTTCTTCACCTGTCAAACCGTCATTTTCCAGCCAAGGCGCAATACCTACCAAGGTTCTTGCCAGTGCCTCAAGGTGCTCAAACGCTTCTCTACCTCTATTAGGATAACTCGGAAAGGACTCCTTAAAATTTCTTTGTGAAAGCTCTGTGAGAACCGGTTTAGCAATTTTCTCCATTACATTAATCCAATATTCACGCGTATCATTCCTACTAGACATAAAAATTCCTCCCAATTACCAATACATTTTCCAGTCTCTATTCAATCTCATAAGGGATTCAAAATAAAAATAATCGCCCCAAATATTACATTCATCTATCCCATTACCATTAGGTTTGCCATATACAGCGTGAAGTAATATACCATTTGAGCTGGGCTCTGTAACTGTGGTGTAGTTTTCTGCTAAGGATTTAACCATCTTAATAGCCGCACGGGTATAAATTTCCTTATTTTCATCCGTATATTTAACGTATTCCATCAAACCACAAGCAGCGATAGCTACTGCAGAGGAATCTCTTTCTTCATTTCCTTCTGTGAAAATGAGATCCCAGTAACACACTTCATCTTCAGGCAAACGATTTAAGAAGTAACGGCTTACTTTGTCTGTTAAATCCAACAAATCAGCATCTTCTGTATAATGATAGCTCAGAGCAAAACCATACATCGCCCAAGTCTGTCCACGTGACCAACAGGAGTCATCCGAATAGCCTTGATGGGTTTTACCGAATCTCGGTTCACCCGTAGCGGTATCCATATAGAAAGTATGATAGGTGGAGGCATCTTCTCTGACGATGTACTTGGCAGCTTGTTTCACATGACTTCTTGCCGCTTCTTCATACTTTGGATCGCCCGTTTGTTCTGTAGCAAAATAGAGTAACGGTAGGTTCATACAGCAATCAATAATCATGCGTCCCTGTTGCTCAGGATCAGACAGATCTCCCCAGGCTTGAATGATACCCGCTTTTTCTAAATAGCGTTCCATTAATACATCTGCAGCAAGCAGTGCTACATCTTTTGCCATCTCATTACCAGTTAATTTATAGGCAGCAATACAGGAGAGAGAATATAAAAATCCTAGGTCATGAGTTTGTGTATGCTGACGCATTTCGATTCGCTTTTTAAAATCCAATACCTGTATCTCAGCAACTCTTCTATACTTCTCATCACCTGTGTACTCGTAAGCCAGCCACAGCATGCCCGTCCAAAAGGACGATGTCCACTGGGTATTATCAATGGCTGGGTAGACTAAATTGACACTTGCAGGTGCTGGATACTTGTGGGTAAAAACCTCAAGACTTTCATCGATCTTCTTTAGGATAAACTGAATGGCTTTTTCAATGTCATCTTTACCGAAATTTGGTAGGTCTATGTACCTTGCCAAGTTCTTAATTGGTTCTAGTTGTAC
>CAZJIO010000006.1:44025-45686 GCA_964546035.1 uncultured Eubacteriales bacterium
AATTTTTTCTTGCTCTTTCATTTACCTTACCTCCAATTCATGATACACTAAGCATATCACTGAATATTCTTATATAATACTCAAATATTGGTCATTTATATCTTAATATTGGGTTTAGGAGGTTTGTTATGCCCCACCATATTATCAAAGAGATCATGCCCGAAGATACCATCCTTAGGGTCTTGCACAATCAATCCACAAATTGGTCTATGGAAAATTATCACTTTCATGACAGTTATGAAATTAACCTCTCTATTTCAGGTGGTCATCGCTTTTTTATTAATGACTCCCTTTATGAGGCTAAAAAAGGGGATATATTTTTGTTTAATCCATTAGATTTACACAAAAATATCATCCCCAAAGGTTTGCTTTATGAGCGTTATCTTATTTTCTTCAAAAGAGAAGCTTTAGCTGGTATCAGCACAAAAGAAACGAATTTGCTAGAATTATTTGAGAACAGAAGCTCAGACTTTGTCCATAGGCGCCATTTAAGTCCGGAAAATAATGCGCTCCTAGTGAGTCTTATGGAGCAGCTGATTCATCATCAAAAACAATCTGTTTATGGTACGGATATTTATTTAAAATTGTTACTCAGCGAACTACTCCTACTTCTCAATAAGATTTATGCAGTCCATGAAAAAATAGGAAAAAAAGAATTAACCAGTCATACAAAAATCAAGCCCATCCTTGGATATATCAATCAGCACATCGATGAAGTCTTGTCGCTGGATGATTTATCAACGACTTTTTTCATCAACAAGTATTATCTATGTGAGCTTTTCAAGAAGACAACCGGCTTCACCATTAATCAATATATCCTTAATCGACGCATTGGATTAGCTCGTGAACTACTTCTAATGGATCTATCCGTCACGGAAGTGGCTTATAAAATTGGGTTTAACAGTGACTCTCACTTTATTAGTGTCTTCAAGAAATTGGTAGGTGTCACACCAAAGCAATATGCTTTAAAAACGGATTACCCAAACTAATCTTCTTATTCCTTTAATGCAGCTATCAGACCATCATATGCTGGTTTTCGTTCATACTTGTCATTAAATAATAAAGGTGCACCATAGCCAGCAAAAACCCCAGGTACCCAGGAAAGATTATCCGAAACACCCCAAACAACGAATACTTCGATGTTATGAGAAAGGGCAATCTCCATTAATTTCTTATACGCCTCGCCTTGGGCAATAATATTTTCCTCGGTAATAGGCGCCTTAATACGTATATCAATCTCCGTTAATTGTACCTCTAAGCCTAATGCTTGAAAACGTTCTATATTTTTAACAAAGCTGTCATAATCTATCTGATCTGCTATGAAATGACATTGAAAACCTACACCGTCAATTGGCACCTTCTCTTCTTGTAGCTTTTTAACCAAATTATATAGGCCATCGGATTTTGGATTAAGGGTTTCAACATTGTAATCGTTAATAACAAGTTTTACATCGGGATCCATTTCACGTGCCTTATTAAGGGTCAATGCTATAAAGTCTTCGCCTGTGGTTTTGTACCACATGGATTGCCTGAAGGACCCATCTTCCTCAAAAATTTCATTGAGTGCATCCCAGGTATGAATCTTTCCATTAAAATGAGTGACCATATTTTCTACATAAAACCCTATAATGTCCAGCAGCTCTTCCTTGGTCCACTTGGTA
>CAZJIO010000006.1:45726-50461 GCA_964546035.1 uncultured Eubacteriales bacterium
GGTAATTGTTGATGCCAGATAAGGGTATGTCCTCTCATTTGCATCTCATTTTCCTTGGCAAATTGAACCGCTACATCGGCACCGCTAAAAACAAAGTTTTTTCTACTGGGGTTCATGGAAGCCCACTTCATCATGTTTTCCATAGAGAACATATTGAATTCATTTTTAATGGTATTGACATAAACTTCCTGATTAAAATAATTAAGACTAATGGCAGTGCCCACAAACATACCTTTCTCTGCCGCTAACCCTCTCAAACTATTTGGGTCAATAACTATTGGCGCTACCGTCGTTTCTTCCGTCGTCTCCTGAGTGGTTGCTTGGACTTCAGTTGTACTAGGCGCTTCAGTTGTAACTTCTTGTGGCTCAGTGTTACTCTTTACTTCTTCTGATTGCTTACTAGAAGTACATCCCACCAAAAATACCATTAACAGTAATGTTATCATAACTTTTTTCATTTCATATACCTCCCATTTCTTGACACATTTTTTTGGGAAGGTTCCCATTATTTTAATCATATCATAAACCAAGAAGCATTTCAATCTAAATGAAAGGACAAAAAACCATTTACCTATCATCATTACTGATAGGTAAATGGTTCCGATTAACGTATGTCTATTATTGCCAAATATCAGCTTCCTTACTTTTGGAGCGATTAATTCTTGAAAAATCAACCTTTGAAAAAACCGAAGTGGCAAGGAGTAAAAAGACAATTCCGAAAACAACTACAATCGCCATACTCATCGGCGGTGTAATGGTAAGCCCGCCAATTTCAAAAGCAAGTTGTTCCCCCACTAATTGCTCAGTGGTCAAAGACGTCTTTTCCAAAATGATGGTTCTAAAAAAGGCAGTTGTGTAGGTCATTGGATTTAAATACGCCACAGTCTTCAGTATATTGGGTAGCAAAGAAATAGGTATATATGCACCGCAAAGGAAGGTTAAAGGCATTGAAATAGCGGCAATCACAATTTGAAAGGTCTGTGAATTCTTAACCAGTGCTGCCAAAAATAAACCTAAACCAGAAAATACAAGACCAACAAGGATCATCACGCCAATGACTGCAATAGGCGTTACCCACGAGGTAAATTTGAGACCTATAAAATAACCGATAAACAGAATGATGATGCCCTGCAAAGTGGCAATTGTCGCTGCGGACAAGAGCTGACCTGCAGCGATCTGAATACGCTTAACAGGACTCACCAATACTTCTTTCATAAATCCTGAAACAATGTCTTCAATGGTACTGGTTGCAATGGTCAGAGAGGTTTGAAAAACGGTGGTAATGACGATACCAGCTAACATATAGTTGACTGGATTTTCAATATTCTCCATTTTAAAAATTGAACTGAACACATACAAAAAGAAAAACGGCATGACAATCGTGAAAATAAGTTGAACACGATTTCGAGCAAAAATTTTAATATTTCTAAACCATAATGCACCTATAATATTCATAATTTGATCACTTCCTTATGTCTTTTCCGGTAATTTCTAAGAATACATCATTCAATGTGCCTTTTTTTATTTCCAAATCAGAGATCGTAGCTTTCTGTTCACTGATGATCTCCATCAATTTAGGCAAATCATGAACTTCAATCGAATAATATCCGGTTTTTTTCTTGTAGACAAAGCCTCCAAGGTTAAGGTGTTTTTCTAATCCTTCTTCATCACTTGTGGTGATATTGGCTTTATCTTTTGTGTGTTGTTGCTTTAATCGATAAGGCGTGTCCATGGCGACGATTTTACCCGCATCCATAATCGCGACTTTGCTACAAATCTCAGCCTCATCCATATAATGAGTTGTTAAGAAAATGGTAATGTTCTTTTCTTTTTGAAGCTTTACAACATATTCCCAGATATGAGCCCTCGTTTGAGGGTCAAGTCCTGAGGTTGGTTCATCTAAAAAAAGTACCTTTGGGTAGTGCAAAAGGGACCTGGCGATCTCCACACGACGCTTCATTCCCCCTGACAAACTGCTCACCATGGCTTTTTTCCATTCTAATAAATCCACTAGATTGAGTACAAATTGGATGCGCTCTTTGGTTTCACTTTTTGGAATACCGTAAAAATGACAATGCATGATTAGATTCTCAAGAACTGTCATTTTATTATCTAAGGTCGGTTCTTGGAAAACGACCCCAATAACACTTCTAACAGCGTCCTTTTCACGGGAAACATCTTTTCCATCAATGGTTAAGCTTCCAGAGGTCTTATCAAATATGGTACATAAGGTATTAATTGTTGTGCTTTTACCTGCTCCATTTGGACCTAAAAAAGCAAAGATGCTGCCTTCTTCTACATCAAAGGAAACATTGTTAACTGCTGTAAATTTATCATATTGCTTCACAAAATCCCGAACTTCTATTATGTTTCTCATGGCATCCTTCCTTTCTTTGTTGATTTACTTACGGCTTACCTTAATCTGTTGATCAACATTTGTAATACATATGTCAAGTTTATCTGTCAACGTCTTAAGACTCCTGACATTGTTGATAAACTTAAGGTTTTTCTTAGCAACGCCTAGTTCTATGACCTCAATAATATCCTTCTTTTGATCAGCGCTCAACACCAGCTGATTGCTCAGCGTCTCTCTGTTAATATAAGTTAAAGTGGTCCAGATCTGATCCTCTGTAATCTTTTTAATATCCATCAGCACCCAGGTATAGTCATTTTTTCTATAATTTTCTGGGTAGGCTTCTTTAAAGAATTCCATGAAGTGATTCAAAGGCTTTGGATCTTTAACTTTAACAAACTTGCCTAATTGTGCCTTTAAGTTATTTTTTAAAAACAACATGGTGTTGGGTTTTATGGTATCCTTCATACCCTCTATTTGATCATAAATATAATTGTAAGTATCTCTCAGCTGCTCCTGACTCAAACTTTCTTTCTTTTGCTGCCTAACGATTTCAATATATTCTAGAATGTTTTTTTTACTATTCAGTTCTTTATTGTAAAGCTTAATCCAAACTTCAGAGGCTGTTAGTCCCTCAAATATATGGATATTGTCTAAATCTTCTTTATTCATATTGGCTCCTTAATGTTACTTCATTTTATTGTGTCCACTTTGCCACGGTTGTATAAAATTCCTCTGCATTTATAGGCTTTGTCAGATACCCATCCATTCCTGCTGCCAAACATTTCTCTTGATCACCCTTTAATGCATAAGCTGTTACAGCAATAATGGGGGTATGTTTATAAGTTTCTAATTGTCGAATTATTTTTGTGGCTTGATAACCATCCATAAGGGGCATTTGCACATCCATAACAACAATATCAAAGGTCTTTTGTTTAAATACAGCGATAGCTTCCTCACCATTCTTGGCAGAAATCACATGCCAACCTTTTTTTTCGATCAACTTTTCAACAATCACTCTACCGATGGGATCATCTTCAACTAAGAGCACATTTAATGTAGTTTCTAGATTACTTTCCTGGTTGTTTTCTATGTTGACCTCTAGTGGTTCCTTACTAGGAACATTTTTTGCTAGAACACAGGTGAAATAGAAAGCACTACCTTCACCTTCTTGACTTTTTACCCATATATTACCCCCAAACAATTCTACCAGGCTCTTCGCAATAGCAAGACCTAGTCCTGTACCGCCAAACTTACGGGTATGCGAATTGTCAAGTTGTGTAAAACTGTCAAAAAGCACTTCTTTTTTATTGTAAGGTATGCCTGTCCCTGTATCAGTAATAGCAAATTCTAAATTGACTTTTGCATCATTCCTATGTTTTCCAATTTTAATTGAAATGTTAATTTCACCCTTATGAGTAAACTTAACCGCATTCCCCATCAGATTTGAAATGATCTGCCTTAAACGAAATTGATCACCAATGAGTTCTAAAGGAACATCGCTAGCAATATCTGCCCTCATCAGGATGCCTTTTTCCATTGCAGAAGGTTTAAATAAGCTTACCACATCATGGATGACTTGTTCAAGATGAAAAGGTGCTTTATCCAGAGTCATTTTCCTAGCCTCTATTTTTGAATAATCAAGAATATCATTGATAACAGCCAAAAGTGCTTCTGAAGATGTTTTTGAAATTCGAATATATTCATTTTGCTCTTCGGTCAGCTGTGTCATCTCTAACAGCTGTAACATACCCATAAACCCATTCATCGGTGTTCTTATTTCATGACTCATATTCGCCAAAAATTGACTCTTTGCTATATTGGCAGCTTCAGCCGCATTTTTTGCTAATATAAGTGCTTCTTCTGCTTTTTTATTTTCGGTGATATCTGTGGCAGCTACCATTGCCAATATTCTGCCATCCTGCATTTTACCAATATTAGCCATTCTAAATTGCCATACTCTGATCTGTCCATCGGCACAGGTAATTTGAAAATCGCCATCCACTTTTGTACTATGGCTAACATAGGAAGATTTTATTAAATCTAAAACTATCTCCTTATTAGCGCCATAAGCTTTTGTAGCCCAGTCATTTACCGTAGGTATATCTTGAAGTGTATATCCTGTAATCTCAGTCCACCTACGACTTAATTTAACAACCTCCCCATCACTCGCCCGAAGCATTATGGGTACTGGTGCATTCTGCAGAGCGCTGTTCAGTTGGTTCTCGCTTTCTATATTAAATGCATTGCTTGTTTGTAGCTCTTCAAATTGACTTCTCAATTCTTCCTCAACTGCAATCAGCTCTTCCATTGAGGTTTTTAATTTTTTGTTCGTATCACATAATTGAATTTGATTGTCTTGCAATTGATCTACCATACGAC
>CAZJIO010000006.1:50511-62584 GCA_964546035.1 uncultured Eubacteriales bacterium
ACGTAAATAATATGGGTATTCCAATGCGTTGAATGGTCATAGCACCTCTACCATCTGGAAGTGTAAACATGAGCAAGAGCATAGCCACATGGACAACTACCCCCATAAGCAAAAGCAAACCAATGGTCACTTCAAAATGGCGTCTTTTATTTCTGATATGTACTGCTGTACCTAAAGTGACCGACATGAGGATAACAAAAATCCCCGTTATCATGCCTGTACCACCTTGATAAACACGAAAAAGTATTGCCATAGTACCGGTTATTGCAGCTGCCATAGGGCCAAAAAAGAGAGCTGATAAGCTGATCATTACTGATCGACCATCGATAATTAAACCAGGGGATAATACTAAGGGATGAATCATTCCAATGATGGCCGCACAACCAAAGAGACTTCCTTGCAGAAGGGATCTATTAAAATCCTTCTTGCTCCGATGTCCAATAAAAGATGAAATGATACTGATAGATATCAAAATGCCAAAATTATAGATCAGTTCAAATAAAGTATGCATGATTCACCGCCCAGTCTTCCAAATTGTCCCTATTTATCCTTAATTATATCCCATATTGCTAAAAAATTCTATAAGCATCTAAATGCATACAAAAAACACTAACTTATATGCTCCTTTATAAGTTAGTGTTTTTATCCTATGCCAACTCTCAGGTTGACTTTTATATTTTGCAATCCCCTGTACCCTTAAAATATAAACTCTAATACCCAGTAATACCAACTCCAAAAAAGATGTTAATTAAATAAATCATATAACTTCCTCCTTATGAATATTGTGCATTTACTCTACAAAGGATATAATAGAAAGCAAACATCCACCATATCAACAAGTTGGGGTTGACAAGTGAACAAAGAGGTGATATCGCATGAGTTTATGTAATCAATATGATTTAGTGCGGTTTGGAAGAATGGTTAATGATATTAGAAGTAAACAGAGTATTTCTCTTGAAAAACTGGCTGATAAATCTGGCCTTTCTATCAATACCATCAGAAGGCTTGAGCAAGGCACTTTTTCTTGTCGTTTTGACACATTGTCTTTATTATCTTTCTATTTAAATACGGATTTAGTAGCCTTACTAACCCATTCCAAAGACAAGCTATATGAGGAAGTTTCAATTATTCGTTACCATTTGGATATTGATCTTTCAAAAAGAAATTATGGAGAACTGACCTCTTATTTAAACCAACTTCAGTCCTTCTATGATCGCATCACCTATCAAGAAAATGATATTTATTATATTCAATTTTTCAACTTAATTGATAAAATGATTCTGTGGATTAATGCCATTGAATTATCAGCGGTCCAGCATGATTATACTGCAGCTGAGAATCAGTTGATTAACGCCCTAAAAATTAACCATCCAAAATTTGATTTGCTTAATCTAAATAACAGCAAACTTACAGGCATCGAGTTAAACATGCTTAATTCTTTGATAAGCAATCGGCTTGAAGCTGGCAACTTCCATGAAATCGATACATTAATTGACCAACTAAAAGAAATGCTTTTGAGCAGTCGGGAATGCCATCATTGTGTTTATATCCGGTTATGTTTCAACGCAGCAACCTTGTATTTTCACAGGACTGAGTATGGATTAGCCATTGATACCATTGATGAGACGATTACATATATGAAGAAAAACAACACAAAAACCGACTACGCTACCCTCTTAGTGATCAAGGCAAGCAGTCGTTTTATGTTAGGGCTTACAAAAGATCATAGTGAAATCATTGTAGCTCTAGACTTTTTTATTTATGAGGATAAGGAGCATTTAATTGACATTGTACTAAAAAACCTTGAAGATAGTTATGGTCTTAAAGTGAATTATAAATTGCCATCATAGGGTAAAGATGAGGGGTCCTGTCTATTGTCACATAGAGAGGACCCCTTTCTTTCTTTATTTTATTTACCTCTATTTATACCACTTTGAAGGAATCTGATCCTTCTCAATTGCCAATAATTCTTTTATAATGGCATCCGCATCGGCAATTGACGTAACGAGTGGGTCTGTTAACATGGCTCTTCTTAATAACTCGTAGCTGCCCTGATATACGGCGTCCGCTGTTAATTCATGGGTATCATGTACAAGTTCCTGCATGCCTCGTATTCCTAAAGGCATGTCACCTACCGGCAACGGGTGTATGCCCTCTAAAGTTGCCTCACATAACAACTCAAGAAATACATCATCTCTCATGTTGGTCACGGCACCCTTGTTGTAGGTATTAATGAAGAATTTTTTACCTAGGTTACCGACCATGTTTTCAATCACATCGGTAGCGTGGTCGGCCCCAATAGATGTCATGTACTCTCCAATAGGCGTTTCTCCTGAAATAAAACGGTCCACTTGCTCAAACATACTGATATGTCGAGGATATCTTTCCTCAGGATCCCAAATAGATAAAGGTGAAATAGCTTCTGGGGCTATGTTCTTCCCTTGCCAGAAACGGACATATTCCTTGGTATGTCCAACTACTGTTGGCAGATAACCAAAGGCTTTATACAGTTCATAACCCACTAAGTCATTATTTAAGGATTTAGAGCCAGTATCCCCGCCATCAGTTTCTGTGATTGCATCTCGTCTTACCGACTCTGCTATTTCTGGACACATATCCTTGCCTTCAAATTCCGCTTTTAATAACCAGGTAAAGTGATTGACCCCTGCAATCTTAAAATTAAACCCATCGTCAATTTCTTGCGTATAATCACACACTTGATTAATCAACCCTGCACGTTTGGCATAATTCTTTTTAATATGAGGCATATGCTGGGCATCGCACAAGGCGAAGCTTTTTAGTTGTGGAAAATACTTTTTCAAAGCTAAGCCATGAACAGTTGTTGGGTTGATATAATTAATGACCCAGGCTTTGGGACAAAGCCTTTCAATATCCTTGGCACATTCGATGATTACTGGCAATTCACGCATGGCTCTGAAAATACCACCCGGTCCGATTGTATCTCCTGAACACATTCTAATACCGTATTTCTCAGATATGGTACAATCTATCCCTCTATAATAAACTGACTTTTCAGCAAAACTTAACACCACAAAATCGGCATCTGAAAGGACATCTCTTCGATCAGTAGACCCCTCTACTTTAAGTGAAACACCTGCTTCTTTAACGACCATTTTCGCTAATTTTACCATCTTTGTAAGAACATCCTTATTCGTATCAACTAGCGCCAGCGTCCCTGTGTTTAAATACTGGGAATGGACCATTTGCCAAATAGATTGCCTTCCAAAAAAAAGACTTCCCGCTCCAATTACCACTACTTTGGGATGTTGTACCTTACTCTCTTCCATATAGATGACCTCCTGTTATAATATAGTTTTATTATAGGTCTTGCCCATCCCCTTTACCATGCTATATCTTCGTTATTTAATGTCATATAGTTTTAATTGTAGTATAATAAACTAGATGCTATAGAGGAGGCTAATGACATGCATACACTGGATTTTTTTGATTCTCATACAAATCATATAAAAGTTGATATTAAACGCTGTGCGGTTATTTCTCACGATCAACATTGGCATGAAAGTGGTGCCAAATCTGTCTTTGATATATGGCTTATTACCGAAGGTGAGGTGATGATCACTTTGAATCATACTGTGTTTACTGCACAGCCCCATGATGTCGTTTTTTTATACCCCAATATGCTATACGAAGCCCATACCAATAGCGCGTCTTGTAGTTTTATCTATATTCATTTTGATTTCACCATAGGATCTAATTCAAGAGCCTTAGCCGATTATCCCTTTGCAGGATTTATTCATAACAAGGCCATCGATTTCGAGGTAGCCTTGTTTTTAAAGGGCTTCGAATCCTATGTCAACCACCTGCCGCTGTCTTTTTTCACCTTACATGGCTATTTCTCAATACTGCTTTCAAAAATCATTCAGCATCAACAAAAAAATACAGGCTTTCTTCAACACCAACCCAAAGGGGTTTCGTTGCTAGAGCCTGTATTTGATTACATATCTCATCATTATGATCAGAACATTAAAATTATTGAGTTATCCTTATTAATTGGTATGTCTGAAAAGTACTTTATTACTTTTTTCAAAAAATCGGTTGGTCTATCGCCGTGGAATTATATCAATCAAATAAAAATGAACAAAGCTTTAGATTACCTTTATCAAAACAAGCATTCCATCAAGGAAATATCACACCTACTAGGTTATCCAGATCCCTATTGCTTTTCCAAAGCCTTTAAAAAATATTATGAAATCTCGCCTTCAGACTTCAAAAAAACCAGAATGATATAGAACTGCCTCACTATAAGGCTTTATTTCTTTTATTTTCTTTTGTTTTTTGGTCAATATGCTCCTGAAATTCTTTTAAGCTCATTTTAGTTTTAAAATCATATACTGCAAACCCCATACTAAAATTCAATTGGTAGGGTTTTTCATGGAGCGTGTTAAATCGCTGTGTACACCTGTAAATTTTGTCGATTGCAGCGTCCAAATCATCTTGGTTGGATCTTTCTAAAACAATATAAAACTCATCACCACCATACCTAGCGATAAAGTCAGAGAATTCCAAACAGCTTCTTAGCAATTTTGCAGTTTCCCCAAGGGCTTCATCTCCTACAGCATGTCCAAATTGATCGTTGATGGATTTAAATCGGTCAATATCAAGAAGAATTGCTGAAAATGTCTTGTTTCTCGTGCACGCATTTATTTTATCTTGCATATAGGTTTCAAGATTTTTTCGGTTGTACAAACCTGTTAGATAATCAATATTCATGCTCCTATTCTGGATGTTTAAAAATACAATACACAAAGAAATGGTTACACCATTTAAAATCAACGACATCCCATAAAAAAGTATTTGTAATGCTATGAAAATCAATGGAATAATCGGAAAAATGACTAGAGGGAAAAAAAACTTTTTCTCAATTTTTTCTCGATTTACAACCACCATATAAAATGCAATACCGCTCAAAATAATTGGAATAAGCGCTGAAATGATAAAGTAATGGCCTCTATGATAGATATTGTTTGCATCGATATAATAGTACCATCCCCAATATTGAGATCCTATAACCATCAAAGCATTGAAAAAACAAACACCCATAAGCATTGGCACCATACGCAATACACTTTTCTCGAGATGAAAAATCTGTAATCGTAAATAGATCAACCAAAGTGAACCCAATATGGGATTTAGAAGGTATTGTGTAAGATTACCTACATAATTGAATGTTGAATAAAAGGTCCCTGGATTTCCATCAAACCTACTAAAAATATCCATAAAGAGAGATAAGATAGTTGTTATAATCATCCAGTAGAAAACTCTATTTTGAAAGCCCTTTTTATCAATGTTTTGTGATGCTTGAATAAAGATTAAGCAGAGCAGTAAAATCGAGTAAAGATTCAGTATAGCATTACCCATTAGATCCATAGATGTGTCCCTCCCAAAGAATGCATAGGTCACTCTATTATATATTACCGACTGATGAATGACAAGAATTACCTAATCATACAATTATATCTACGAATAAGACTAAATTTCTCTTGACTTATAGTGTACTCAAAGGTCTATAGTTAAAATGTAAAATAAATGAATTTTATCGTATTGGAGGTTCGTAATGAATAATAATTATTTAGGTGCAGATATGCCGAAGTTGGGGTTCGGCTTAATGCGATTACCCATGACCTTACAAGAAGTTGACATGGAACAGACTATAAAAATGGTAGACCATTACATGAAAAGTGGTTTTACCTATTTTGATACGGCTTACGTCTATATCAACGGTACATCAGAGGTTGTAGCTCGTGAAGCTCTAGTAAAACGTTATCCGCGAGAGTCCTTCCAATTGGCAACAAAGATGCCGTTATGGATGGTTAAAACCTACGAGGATTTCCAGCCTCTATTTGATACACAATTAGAAAGAACAGGCGCTTCCTATTTTGACTTTTATCTCTTGCATGCCATGGATCGCACACGTATGGTGGAGATGGACAACATAGGCGGTTGGGATTTCGTCAAAGCCATGAAGGAAAAAGGCTTAATCAAGCATATTGGATTTTCCTTCCATGATACAGCGGAGTATTTGGATCAGATTCTGACCAAACATCCTGAAACAGAATTCGTACAGCTTCAAATCAATTATGCAGATTGGGAAGACAAAACAACACAATCCAGGTTATGCTATGAAGTGGCAAGAAAACATAATACGCCAATCGTCATCATGGAGCCTATCAAAGGTGGTTCCTTAGCAGCCATGACACCAGAAGTCCAACAACTCTTCAAAACAGCTCAACCAGATTTGTCCATTGCTTCCTGGGCAATGCGTTACGCAGCATCTCTAGATGGTATTGTTACAGTACTTAGTGGGATGTCCACTCTGGCTCAGTTAGAGGACAACATCAGCTATATGACCGACTTCAAGCCTCTTGAAGATCAGGATCGACTGGTTATCAACAAAGTGCTTGAAGAGCTGGCCAAAGTACCAACAGTTCCATGCACAGCCTGTAAATACTGTGTAGATGACTGTCCACAGAAAATTGATATACCTGGTATCTTCTCAGGATATAATACCTATAAAATCTACAAGGATTTTGATGGTTCTAAGGGACATTATAATTGGCTTACACAAAGCAGCAGTAAGGCATCTACCTGTATCTCATGTGTTTCTTGCGAGAGTCACTGTCCACAGCATATTGCCATTGTGGATACCTTGAAAGAAGTCGCAGAGCTTTTTGAATAGCAAACACTTTTAACAAGACAAGAGCCCTTTACATTTTCTATGTAGAGGGCTCTTGTCCTTTTAGTTCTTATTTTGTTTGAGATTGTGGCGGTACCGGACGATCTGCTATGTGTCTTCCTGGAACTTTAAAAGTTCTTCTTAGTTCATAAAGTCTGCTCACTTCATGTTCCGAAAGTTCTTTAGCACCACCAAGCATTTTAGCATTAAACGCAAGTTGGGCATAAAATTCTAAGGATTCCATTTTAAAATAAGCCGCAAATATATCTTGGCCCCAAGTGAGCGCGCCATGATTCTCTAGAAGTACAGCATCGTAGTATTCAAAATAAGGCTCAACAGCATCTGGTATTTCTGGTGTTGAAGGTAAGCCATAAGGCGCAATGGGTACTTCTCCAAGAAAAATAATCGCTTCCGGCATTATTTTTTCAGTCAATTCAATACCAGCAATCGCATAAGAAGTTGCATATATGGGATGTGCATGACATACGGACATCACATCTGGTCTTTTTTTATACACCCGCAAATGCATTTTGATTTCTGAAGAAGGCTTATAGCTGTTATTTGCTTCTATAACATTGCCTTCGGCATCCACCTTACAAATCATATCAGGTGTCATAAAACCTTTACTTACACCTGTTGGTGTACAAAGAAATTCGTTAGGTCCTATCTTAGCAGAAATGTTGCCATCGTTTGCGGCAACCATGCCTCTGTTATAAATCCTTCTACCTACTTCACACAATTGTTGTTTGAGTTCAAATTCATTTGCCATTGTCATGCCCCCTTTTATTGTTTTAATCGTTCAAATAAAAGATTATCACAGCAAATCACAAATGTCAACACTATTTCCAACATAAACAAAGGCATATCAACATAAACAAAGATATTTTTTTATTCCTCAATGACAATAACTTGAATATTATGTTCCTCCAACTTATTCATCCACCGTTCATCCATGGGAAAATTTGTAACCATAACATCTACTTGACTAAAATCATCCATACGTACCAGCGCTGTTTTATCAAACTTACTTTGGTCTACTACCAAAATCACTTGTTTTGCTGAACGGATCATTTCTTGCTTAATTTCTGCAACATATTCACTGGACTCCATAATTCCTTTATCAAGATCTATACCTTTACATGAGAAAATTACTTTGTCTGCACAATAATGATTGAGCCCTTTGACCGCTGCAGGTCCTTCAAAGGACATTGTCTTTGTATTTAAAATCCCACCCGATGAAATAATTCTGAATTGACTATTTGAAGAAAGTTCTAAACAGGCATTGAGTGAGTTCGTCAGTATCGTAACTTGTCGATGATCTTGTATGGCTTTTCCAACTTCAAGGGCGGTTGTACTAGAATCCAGCATGATTGTATCGCCATCTTTGACAAACTCAGCCACATGTTTAGCTAGTTTTCTCTTATCATCAATATGCTCTTTTACCCTTTCAAAAAACGATAAATCTTCCCCTGGTGTTTCAATAATAACTGCGCCACCATGTGTACGCTTTAATATGTTTTCATTTTCTAATTTTTCTAAGTCACGTCTAATGGTTTCTTCGGTTACGTTATACAATAGGCTCAGATCGTTGACCTTAATCGATTTTTGTTTCATGATCAGCTTTACAATTTCTTGCTTTCGTTCTAACGGTAGCATAAGTTCAAATCCCCCTTCCAAATTCCCTCTGGTGTTAACTATTGTCACGATTCTACCATCCACCAAAAAAAATGTCAAATTCAAGTTATCCATTTTTGACACTGGGTAAGCCGCCTAGGGTTAATGCCTTTTGTTGTGTTGTTTTGTATACTAAGCGTAAAAGTTGGTTAAATACAAACCATCAACTTGAGAAAGGAATCCCATGATGTCCAATACATGCATTGCCGTTGATATAGGCGCTTCTAGTGGACGGCTAATTAGCAGTCAAATTGAAGAGGGCAAAATAACACTCCATGAAATTCACCGTTTCAAAAACCAAATGAAGTTGCTCGGTAACCATTATTATTGGGATATCGAAGCCCTATTTGAAGAAATCATCCTTGGATTATCCAAACTCGATGCCCCCTTTGACAGCATTGGCATTGATACTTGGGGTGTGGATTATGTATTAATTGATGAAAATGGTCAACGCATCTCAGAAGTCTTTGCCTATAGAGATCATCGCACAGATGAGACCTTAGAGAAGTTTGATTCTATTTGTGATAAAAGTGTAATCTATTCTAAAACAGGCATTCAATTTTTACCTTTCAATACCATTTACCAGCTTTATGAACACGCAATCGAATTTCCTGATCATTTTAAGAGCGCTCGTCACATCTTGTTGGTGCCAGATTATTTGAATTATCGTTTAACTGGCAAAATAACGAATGAGTTTACCAACAGCACGACTACTCAGTTGCTCAATATTCATACGAAAACATGGGACAAAGAACTTATTGGTCTAACACAAGTCTCTTATTCTCTTTTTACAGAGGTGACATTACCTGGAACCGTTATCGGAAGCTTAAATTTGGAAGTCGGCCCCAAGCAAATTTATCAGCCTCAAGTTATTGCACCGGGCACCCATGACACCGCTTCAGCAATCGCAGCCATTCCAGCCCTTGATGATGATTTTGCTTATATCAGTTCTGGCACCTGGTCCTTGATGGGTATTGAGAACAATTTCCCAATTTGCACCCCTAAATCCCTAGAATACAATTTCACCAATGAAGGTGGTGTAGCAAATACCGTTAGAGTTCTTAAAAATATTATGGGTCTTTGGTTGATACAAGAGGTTAAGCGATTTTATGATGATCAGTATTCCTTTGCAGAATTGGCTGACTTAGCACTTCATTCTGAACCCTTTAAATTTCTCATTAATCCAAACAATATTAGGTTTATGAATCCTCCAAATATGATTAAAGAAATTCAGACCTATTGTGAGGAAACCCATCAAGGGGCACCAATTTTACCAGGTGAAATCGCACGTTGCATCTTTGACAGTTTAGCCCTCCAATATAAGGACGTCCTTGAAAAGCTGCGAGAGATTAGTGGCAAACCCCTTCGGACCATACATATTGCTGGAGGTGGCTGTCAAAATGTACTCCTGAACCAGCTCTGCGCCGATCTCACACAATGTACGGTTCATGCCGGTCCCGTTGAAGCTACTGCAATTGGCAATGTCTTAATGCAACATATCACCCTTGGAGATATAAGTAGTTTACAAGAGGCTCGAAAATTGGTGCGTAGATCCTTTCAAACTGAAACATATCACCCCAAACCTGTACCATTCCTGGCGGATAAATGGTATCTATTTACACAATTACCTTAAGGAGGTTATACATATGTTAAAAAACATTGAGCAATCCTTTCAAATAGCTAAAGAAGTTTACACCAAATTCGGTGTTGATGTTGACGGGGCTATTGAAACACTCAATCAAATTCCCATCTCTCTACATTGTTGGCAAGGTGATGACGTTGGTGGCTTCGAAAGTGATGCCAAGCAGTTAACTGGGGGTATCGTCTCTACGGGAGCCTATCCAGGAAAGGCAAGAAATGCAGACGAGCTTCGCCAAGATCTTGAAAAAGCTTTTTCGTTGATCCCTGGTGTTAAAAAAGTCAATCTGCATGCCATCTATCTTGAAAATGGCGGTGTATTTGTGGACCGCGACCAAATTGAACCCAAACATTTCGCAGGTTGGGTTGCTTGGGCAAAAGAACAAGGTATTGGCCTTGATTTTAACCCCACCCTCTTCTCCCATGAGAAATCTTCTGATGGCCTTACTTTAAGTCATCCCGATGCTACTATTAGAAATTTTTGGATTGAACATGTGAAACGCTCTAGAAAAATTAGTGAGTACTTCGGAAAAGAATTAGGCATTCCATCCATCATGAATATTTGGATTCCTGATGGTTTCAAAGATATTCCAGCTGATCGCCTTGGCCCAAGAAGACGTCTAAAAGAATCCTTAGACGCTTGTTTATCCGAAAAAATTGATCCCAAGTACCATAGAGATGCTGTTGAAAGCAAAGTATTTGGTATTGGCTCTGAAAGCTATGTGGTTGGATCCCACGAATTTTATATGGGCTATGCCTTGGAAAACAAGATCTTGCTTTGTTTAGATGCAGGACATTTTCATCCGACAGAAGTGATTTCAAATAAAATCTCAGCTTTATCGCTCTACTTAGATGAACTTTTACTTCATGTCAGTCGCCCTGTCCGTTGGGATAGCGACCACGTCGTTATTTTAGACGAAGAGCTCCTAGCAATTGCCCAAGAAATCATACGACATGACTTGATCAACCGCGTGAATATTGGCCTTGACTTCTTTGATGGCAGTATCAATCGTATTGCAGCTTGGACCATTGGTACTAGGAACATGCGAAAGGCGCTTCTTCAAGCCTTATTAGAACCGACAGAAATTTTAGTTAAAGCGGAGCAAACATTTGATTTTACAACACGTCTTGCTCTGCTAGAAGAATTAAAATCCCTCCCTTGGTCAGCTATTTGGGATTATTATTGCCATATAAACGATATACCTGTTGGCTTAAGCTGGTTGGATGAAGTAAAAGCTTATGAAAATCTCGTGTTAAAATTACGCTAAAAGAGAAAGACCCACGGGGACGGAGAAATTGACAACTAGCTTTTCAAGTTGTCAATTTCTCCGTCCCCGTGACCATTTCTCTTTTATATTTCGCACACATCTCGTGCAGCTTTATTACGGTATTCATCCGGCGTCATGTTATACTTGAGTTTAAATTGTTTGTAAAAATAACTGACATTAGAATAGCCTATATCATTAACGATATCCGTGACGCTAGACTTACTATGTCTAAGCAAACAACAGGCCTCCTCTAGCTTCTTCTCTTTTATAAAACCAGTGAAACTAGTGCCTGTAATATTTCTAACCACTTTCCCCATATAATCCACATTAAAGTTAAAATGTTCAGCAATTTCTAGTAGTGTGACGGTTTTATAGTTTTGATCGATAAAACCAATTACCTCACTGTTAATCGTCGTGTCTATTTGACTGACTATCTTTTGGTTGAGGTTTTGTCTATAATCTCTAAAAAGCTCAGTAAACAGAAGGGCGATATAACTACGAATTGCCGTATCCATACCAATTTTGGGTTCATAATATTCCATCAGGATCTTGATCACCAAATCCCAAATAGCGTTATTCTGAGAGGTCCTAAACACAAGGTACTGTTTTGTTTTTTTGTTATCATAAATTGCTTTTGCAATAAAATCAAATATGATGTCATTTTTAGAGAAATGTGACATAAAAACCCAATCAAAGAACTCTTTTTTTAATAGTATATTAATCGCTATATCTTCTTCCTGCGCCACTGAAATCTTATGTTTTACATTCATATCTAACA
>CAZJIO010000006.1:62609-63437 GCA_964546035.1 uncultured Eubacteriales bacterium
ATATTTCGCCCTTTTGGAGCTCAATTGCTTTATGCTCGATTTCTTGCTTAATTGTCCCAGAATAGACGAAAATCAATTCAATATAATCATGGCTGTGCCAATCAAATTCTATGAATCGGTCATGCCTATGAATGGAAACCAGTGCATCTTTTTTTACTAGCTTATCAATATTAATGACCCAATTGGATTCTAAAGCGTCTCTTGAAAAGGTATCTTTCACTGATTTTTGAATATTGGGCAAATTACGGCTGTCTTTGAACATTTCTTCTATTTCATTCAGTTGGTGTAAGCTTTTGTCTAGCTGATTTTCATTCATGCTTCTACCTCTTAAAGGAATTTATTGGATGCTAGCACTTGATTGGAATTACCTCAATAATCACTTTCCCAAGGGCATGACCATTACCTAAGTAGTTCATCGCTTCAAAGGTTTCATTAAGAGGATACCTTCTGTCTATTACCGGCTTAACTTTGCCTTCTTCAACAAGCTTAATGATGAACTCCAAATCTTTTGAATTAGGCTTTGCCGCAAGCGTCCGCATTTTTTTACTGCCCATGGACATGCATTTTCCCAATAACATAAATTTAATAATCTGTGACATAGCACCACCGACCATGACACAAGTGCCTTTTGGAGCTAATGTATGTTTATATGTGGTTAGAGAGCGATTCCCATTTATAGCCAAGATAAGATCATATCGCTTAGCACTTATGGCAAAGTCCTCTTGCTGATAATTGATCACATAATCTGCCCCGATAGACTTGACTACCTCAACATTTTTCTCTCCACACACAGCGGTTACTTCAGCCCCAAATGCCTTGGCAAGCTGT
>CAZJIO010000007.1:0-13480 GCA_964546035.1 uncultured Eubacteriales bacterium
CGTACTTAACTGGTGTAAAAATTTTTCCGTACTTAGACTGTTAATATGTAAACTTTTAGCCTTTTGTTAAAATATTTTTGAAAAGTACTGGCTATCGGTGCATTTTTAAAATGTAAGTTATTCGCGTATAAAATAACCCCGTTATCTGCATCGACCATACCTGGACTACCAATTCCGATGGAACTGATTTCATCCTGAGAAATGCCTTCTTCTTCAATTAACTTCAAACAAAGCAGCGCCATATCTTTTACGATTTCTTCATAGTGACGATCTGCTCCAGTTGGAACTGAACCTTGTCGAAGGATTTTACCTGCATCTGTAACAATTGCCGCACCAATATTTGTTCCACCTAAATCCACACCAATGTTGTACATAAGAAACCTCCATTAAACTAATAAATTTTGTTCCCTTTCAAGGGTTTTTCTTTGCAAGTTACCCATGACACGATCGTTTAATTCTTGTGCAGCGTTATAGCCCATTGCCTTTTGGCGATGATTAATAGCCGCCGACTCTACAATAATGGACAAGTTACGACCTGGTCGTATAGGGATCGAGTGACAAACGACTTTATTTCCTAGAATTTCCATATACTCTTCTTCTAAGCCAAGTCGATCGTATTCTTTTTTAGGATCCCAATCCTCTAATTTAATGACTAAGTTAATATTTTGTTTTTCTTTAACAGATTCAACACCAAACAAGGTTTTACAATCGATAATACCAATGCCTCTGAGCTCAATTAAATAACGTATGATTTCTGGGGAAGTCCCAAGCAACGTTTCATCAGAAACCTTCTTAATTTCAACCACATCATCTGCTACCAATCGATGTCCACGCTTAATGAGTTCTAGAGCAGCTTCACTTTTACCGATGCCACTTTCACCCATAATCAAAACGCCTTCACCAAAAACATCCACCAAACCACCATGAATAGAAATTCTTGGTGCAAGCTCCACCTTTAAAAAGTTAATCAGCTCAGACATAAAATAAGAAGTTGTTTTTGCTGTCTGAAATAAAGGTACATTGTATTTAAAAGCTGCAGCCATGGTTTCTGGGCAAGGAGTAAGCTCTCTTGAGATGATCACACAAGGGATTTTACAGGAAAAAAGCTTTTCGAGCATTTCTGTTTTTCGAGCATCGTCTAGGGTTTGTATGTAAGTATGCTCCACTTTCCCGATGATTTGAACACGTTCCGAATCGAAATAGTTATAAAAACCCGCTAATTGTAATGCTGGTCTGTTGATATCACTATGCGTGATATGAATCTTGTCATATGGGATTTCAGGGGTCAAATTATCTAATTTCATTCTTTTAATGATGCTTTCCATACTAACTGAATACATAAACCTTACCTCCTAGGTTAAACTCGGTCAACAATAGCTCTATTTTAACATAGACACTCACTGACTTCAAATACAACATTCACTTTCATACTTTATGAAAAAAGTTATAAACGGTCTCAGCTGCAAGAATATTCATACCATCCACCTGTCTCAGTTCTTCAACAGTTGCGTCTTTAATTCTGTCGACAGAACCAAAATGTATGAGGAGTTTTTTTCTTCTGACGGGTCCTATTCCTTCTATGTCATCGAGTATAGATTGCACCTGTTTCTTAGCACGTAATTTTTTATGATATTCGATGGCAAAACGATGGGCTTCATCTTGAATTCGGGTAATCAACTTAAAGGCTTCCCCATGTTGATTGATATCAATCTCCACGTTGTTATAGTAAAGGCCTCTCGTTTTATGGTGGTCATCCTTAACCATGCCACAAACAGGGATATCTAGACCAATTTCGTCTAACACCTTTAATGCTATGTTCACTTGTCCTCTTCCACCATCCATTAAAATCAGATCTGGTAACTTGGTAAATTTGCCATAGCCCGTTGACAAGCCCTTTTCCAAAATTTCTTTTTGTTCCTCTATTGCCCTTGTAAAGCGACGGGTCAATACTTCTTCCATACTCTTATAATCATCTGGTCCCGTTACAGTTTTGATTCTAAATTTTCTATAATCACTGTGTTTGGGTAACCCATCTTCAAAAACAATCATAGAACCTACAGATTCAAAGCCTTGGGTGTTAGAAATATCATAGGCTTCTACGCGACGAAAGGCATCGTCTAATCCTATAAGCCCAGCCACCTCTACTAATGCACCTTTGGATTTGGCCTCTTTTCGCTTCATTTCATCCCCAAACTGTTCAAATGTCAGCAGTGCATTTCTAGCTGCTAATTCAATCAGTTTATTCTTCTCCCCTTTTTGAGGGACCTTGAGATATACTTTTTGCCCACGTTTATCGGAAAGCCACTGAGAAATAATATTAGCCTCATCCACTTCTTCCTGTAAAATAAGTTCCTTAGGGATGAAGGGTGTACCTGAATAGAATTGCTTCACAAAAGTCGTCATAACTTCTGAACGTGTTAATTCTTCTACGCCGTTCAAATGAAAATGCTCACGACCTATCATTTTACCATTTCGAATAAAGTAGACTTGTACCAAAGCTTCGTCATGAGCCCTTGCAAAAGCAATCACATCCTGATCTTCCATGGCGGAACTGATAATTTTTTGCTTTTGAGCAATGGTTTTTACACTGGTGAGTAGATCTCTGACCTCCGCCGCTTTTTCAAAGTCCAACGCTTCTGAGGCGTCATACATTTGTTTTTCTAACATTTCAATAATAGGCTCGTAACGACCATTTAGAAAATGGGTCACTTCTTCCACATTGAGTTTGTAGGTAGGCGAATCGATATAGCCTTGGCATGGTGCATCACATTGATGAATGTGATAATAAAGACAGGGTCTTTCTTTACCAATGTCAGCAGGCAAGTTTCGATTACAAGACCTAATTTTCCAGATTTTTCGCATTAATTCGATGGTATCTTTCGCTGCGAAAGCACTAGAAAAAGGCCCGAAATATCTGGCCTTGTCCTTTTTCATTTCTCTTGTAAAGAGAACCCTGGGAAAGTCTTCATTAACCGTGACTTTTATATAGGGATACATTTTATCGTCTTTGAGCATCGTATTGTACTTAGGTCGATGCTTCTTAATTAAATTACATTCTAAAATAAGGGCTTCTAGCTCCGTATCCGTCATGATCGTTTCAAAAGATCGAATTTGGCTCACCATTTTCTTAATTTTCGTGGTATGGTTCGCTGAATTTTGAAAATATTGTCTGACTCTATTTTTTAGAACAATGGCCTTTCCCACATAAATAATGTGTTCATTTTCATCTTTCATCAAATAGACGCCAGGATTTTCTGGTAATTTTTTGAGTTCTTCTTTGATATCAAACATGTGGACACATCCTATTACTTGCTTGTATTGGCTATTTCCATATTGACTTTCTTGTTAATAATTTTGATGCTCTTAACTTTCTTAAGCACTCTTAAAGCACTTTCTTCCTTGATGTCAACGAAGCAGAACTTTTCGAGTAAATCAATAGCACCTACTTCATCAGCACTGATACCAAACTCGCCAATAAGCGCGCCTAGAATATGATTTGGTTTTACGCCATCTTTTTTACCGATGTTCATAAAGACTCTGGTCATACCCACAGAACCTCTTTTTCTACCTGTCGATCTTGGTGCACTGCCTTCAGATCTTGGACCACTTGAATCTCTTGACATTGAACTGCCAGAGCTTCTATATTCGTTGTGTTGAACGTTAATGTCGTTCAAATCTGTTTTATCATGTAATTCTAGATTCATTTTAATCAGCGCTGCTGCAATTTCATCAAGTGTGAATTTTTCTTTGTCAACTTGACTCAATATTTTAATGTACTTGCTTAAGTTTTCTGATTCAGCAACTTCTAAAACCTTTTCAAGGAACTTCTCAATATTGCTATCGTTCACTTGGTCCAGGGTTGGCACTTGATGTTTTGCAATGTCTTTTTTAGTATAGAACATGATGTCATGGATTCTTCTGCTTTCCGCTCTTGTAACGATCGTTATCGAACGTCCAAGTCTTCCTGCTCTACCACTTCTACCAATTCTATGCACATAATATTCTTCTTTATCGGGTACATCGAAGTTAATGATTAAGTCAACTTCTTGGATGTCAAGCCCTCTAGCAGCAACGTCTGTTGCAACTAAAACCTTCACTTTACCACGATTGAATTTATCTAGTACAGACATTCTCACTTCTTGCTTTAAATCGCCATGGATTTTTTCAGAAGTGTAGCCTCTAAAAATAAGGGCATCTGCTACTTCATCAACAACCACTTTCTTGTTACAAAATACGATACAACGATTTGGCTTGTTGACATCTAGAATTCTACAAAGGGCTTCAGTCTTATGTTTTGCTGAAACTTCAACATATTCTTGAGCAATTGTATCTGCTGTCATCATTTTAGTGTGAATCTTGACAAGTTTAGGATCTCTTTGATATTTGTTTGTAATATCTAAAATACTCTTAGGCATAGTAGCAGAGAATAAAATCGTTTGACGATCATTTGAGATGTCTGTCAAAATAACTTCGATATCTTCTCTAAAGCCCATTTTTAACATTTCATCGGCTTCATCTAAAACAACTGTTTTGATGTCTTCTACTCTAATGGTTTTTCTACGGATATGGTCCATCGTTCTACCTGGCGTTCCAATAATAATTTGAGCACCATTTCTGAGGGCCATAATTTGACGGTTAATGGGTTCTCCACCATAAACTGCTACAGATTTAATAGCTGGTAAATATTTTGTAAGCTTTCTTACTTCGTTAGCAACTTGAACAGATAATTCTCTCGTTGGGCATAAAATTAAAATCTGAGGTTTTCTAATTTGAACATCTATTTTATGCAAAATTGGGATTACAAACGCTGCCGTTTTCCCTGTTCCAGTTTGCGATTGTCCTATTATGTCATGTCCTTCTAATAACAAAGGAATGGTTTGGAGTTGGATGGATGTAAGTTCTGTATAACCCATATCCTCAACAGCCTTTTGTATTTCTGGTAATACCTTCATTTCATTAAAAATCATACGTTATCATCCTACTTTTTTATTTTATAATTTAGATCAACAATTCACACCAAAAGCCCATGCTAAATCACAATCTGATTAGTATAACATGTTTCAAAATATATTGCAAGGTTATTTTTATTGGGTTTTTATTTCTCCATCTTCTATATAATAAGACATGGGGATTGATGTTGTTTCATGTACCACTAACATTTCATCTTTCATTTTTATAATGGCGCCTGTATAGGTGCATTTCTTAACTTTAATTTCGCCTTCGCCTTTTGTCGATAAATATGACGTGTATTTTTTTTGTTCCTTCATGAGTAGATCTAGGGTTTTTTTTGCTTCATGGCTCTCACGTTGAAGCACTTCGTATTTTTCTCTTTCTTCCACCTTAATGGCGCCACCTGAAAACCGAGATAAACTCTTTTTCAAAGTCTCCATTTTTTCTTTTAGCTTAATGATGGACTTACCCATAGATTCATATTCATCCCTAAGATGATCTCGATCAAAGCCTAAAATGGTACTGCGCGTCTGAATACCTGCTTTACTGCCCAAATCCCCAACTTCTATTCTAACCACTGCTTTTGTAAGACCGCCAATGATTTTACTTGTGGGAGAAGCAAACAAAACTTCTTTAGCAGTAATCTGACAATTCATTGCATAATAACCAATGTTCACGGTACCACCACATTCAATGGTGCAATCAGAAGCAAATTTTGTAAATAAATCACCTTGGCAAATGATCTTCGCCTTATTTTTACCTGCGATGCCACCTCGAATATAAATGTTGCCTTCCTTACTTTCAATGGTATCAACACCACCTATCCCCATATCGCCCAACACTTGTATATCGTATAACGCACGTACAGAGAAATTATCATCTACTGTCTTTTTTACATCAACATAGCCATCAAAGTCTACATTTCCTGTTTGATAAGAAACATCCCCTGGCACTTCAATGAAATTACGCACACCTATGGTCTCTTGATCAAAAACGATTGCACCGGTCAACTTTGCATAGAGGGTGGTATTTCCTTTTTCCGCATCATAAACCTCATCAACGCTACTCGCTTCATACTGCAGCTTCTGTTGGCGGCCATTCTCTGCTGGAATTTCAGTACCACAAATATCCATGCCCGAGATACCCTCGGTAGCATCTAGTCGCTCCCCAAGCCAGTCACCTTTTTCTATCTTATTAATCAGATTAAGTTCGTAATGATTAACATTGCCATCCTCAACAAGTAGGGGCTCTACTTTTTTTATTTGAAACATGGTAATTACAGCATCCGCACCAGGGATTGGCGCTTTGCCTTTTGCTATTTCAAACTTTTCAATGGGTCTCATCCTATTTAAGATGCCCTTTATGTCAACGCCATATGAAATTTCTTTAGTGACAGCTAAATCAATAATTTCGGAAAGCAGTTGCTTTTTATCGTGTTCACCAAATTCCTTTTCAGTTAAATTAATCTGAGCATAAGCAACAAGTTGATCGCTGCTTATTGTCAATTCAACTTTTGGTTTAAGTTCTCCAATTTTTACTTTGGTTAGCATTTCGTTGGCAAGTGCCGTTTTAAGCGCAACAAAATAGACGATGGATATGCGCGGAAAATCTTTTAACAAGTCATTAAAGGCTTGTATAGAATAATCCTTTTTGAGCACTTTGATAAAAACACTATCATCCTCTAAAATGATGTGGAAGAAGTCATTGGAATAGATGGTTGAAACAGACATTTTAATCCCTCCAATACTAGTTTTTCCAATATGTCATAAACTTATTATAAGTGTATCTTTCTCCATAATTTGCCGATATATAGGGTAACTTACAATTCGGATTATCAGGAGGAGCCTCTTATGAAAATCGAAAGTTCTCTATTAACTCTATCGGCAAGTTCTTCACAAAAGAAAACCCTTAACACTTCAGAACAACTTAAAGTTTGGGGAGATGGCAACAAACAATCCAGTCAGATTCAAAAGAAGGACTTATTCGAGCAAAATTCAAATTCTTTTAATGATTTTATTAAGGATCAATTGCAACAAGTTAAAACTTCAACGTTAGAATCAACAGATGAAGTGTCTCCTATAGATATTTCACAAAAAGATCAAGATAAAATTAATTTACTCACTAAACTCATAGAATCGTTGACCGGTAAGAAAATCAAATTCTACCTACCAAGTCACTCGATTAAAAAGTCTGGCCAAAATCCTTCTACTTATAAAAATCCAAAAGCCGTAGCCCTTCAGCAGGCACAACTTCCGCCAAGACAAGGTTGGGGTATTGATTATCAAAAGACCGTAAGAACAGAAGAAACCTCAACCATGAGTTTTAATGCTCAGGGTGTCGTCAAAACTTCCGATGGTAAAACCATTAACATTGAGCTCAGTTTAAATGTGGGCAGACAATTTATATCAGAGAACCATATTGCCTTTAAAGCAGGTGATGCATTAAAGGATCCCTTGGTCGTAAATTTCGGAACACCCTCAGCTGAACTGACCACCACAAAGTTTAATTTTGATATCGATAGTGATGGCAAACAAGACAGCATATCCTTTGTTAAGTCAGGAAGTGGTTTTCTTGTTTTTGACCGAAATAAAGATGGTCAAATTAATAATGGCTCTGAATTATTCGGACCGGAAAGCGGTAATGGCTTTATGGCTTTAAGGGCCTTTGACAGCGACTCCAATGGTTGGATTGATGAGAATGATGCCATTTACGACCAATTGCAAATATGGACAAAAGACGAAAATGGACAAGACCAACTATTTGCTCTTGGACAAAAAGGCATTGGTGCCATTTATCTGAACGCTGTTGCCTCAACTTTTGAGTTAAAAGATGCTTCAAATAACCTCAATGGTAAAATACAGCAAACGAGTATTTTTCTGAAAGAAGAAGGCGGGGTTGGCACCATTCAGCATGTTGATCTAAGCATTTAAAGTTGTGCTGCTTTCATGAGCTTTGGCACAACTTGTTTTTTTCTTGAAAATGTCTCATTTAAAAAAATGCTTTTATCGTCTCTTTCCATGCCAAAGGCTTTATCAGCAATCCATTTCGCCTCACCAACTGCAATGAGTTCAGTTCCTCCAACAACAATGTTTGTAACCATTAGTACAACCAAGTCCATAGAATCTCTTCTCGCCTTCTCTTCCATTGTCAGGATCATTTCATTAAATATTTTGAAGAAGCCTTGAAAATCACCTATGGTAATTTGAGAAATGACAACCTTATAATCTCCAAAAGCAAACTTCTTCATGTCAGAGGATAAAATATCTTCTGGCTTCTTCTCTTGAATTTTTTCACCTTTGGTCAACATTTTTAGACCGTATTGATTAATGGATACATCTGCAATCAGCGCTAACTTGAGCGCCTTTTTACGATCTTCTTCTGTGCAGGTCGGCGACTTGAAAATAAGGGTATCTGAGAGTATACCACTCAATAAAATACCCGCCATTTGTTTCGGAATTTCAACGGCATTTTCCTCATAAATTTTCGCAACAATCGTACAGGTACTTCCAACAGGTTCTACCCGAAAATAAAGAGGTGCAATTGTTTGTACATCTGCGACCCTATGATGATCAATAATCTCGACAATCGTAATAGAATCAATGCCTTCGATAGATTGTCCGCGTTCATTATGGTCTACTAGGATGGCTCTTTTTTGTTCGACATCAACTAAACTACCTTTTGATATCATACCTTTTATGTAACCCCATTCATCTACAACGGGAAATCTTTGATGTTCTGAAGTCATCATATTTCTTTTGACGTCATCAAGGGTTTCATAGGTGGTGAAATACTCTAGCTGATCTTTTCTTACAATTGAGGCAACCGGAAGGGCATGGTTGATACATTGAATAAGCTCATAAGTCGATTTACGAGAAGAAAAAATCACACCTTTGTGCTGGTTATTAAACGAAAGGGTCTCTCCATTTTTAACGTCTGTAACAATAATATATCCCGCACCTAAGGTCAGTACATATCCGGCCAAAAATTCAATTTGATTGCAAATCAGCACATCATGCTCAGATACCTCATTTTCAAAGGTTAAATCATTAAACATATATATGCCGTCACAAGTGCTTTTTTCATCTATATCACCTAGTAGCGCCGTTAGTTCTAAGGTTCTCACAAGATTTTTTAGAGGCACTTTTATCTTTTGTTGGTAAGAACCCAGTAACATAGGCACAATATCGGGCAAAGAAACAACACCAATTAAGCGTCCATTATCGTCCACCACTGGTACGGATCTACCCACTTGCTGACTGATGGCTTCAAGGACACTTTTAACTGGATCCATTTCATGAACACATGCGACCTCTTTAATCCCTATGTCCGACACCTGAGGTTTTAAGTTGGAAAGTCTTTTAGGTTCTTCGATTCCAAAATATTGCAACACATAGCTGGTTTCATCATTCACTTTACCTAGTACAGCGGGTAAATAGTGATTATTTGGGTCTATTTGATTTTTAAGATAACTGTAACCAATTGCTGAACAGGTTGAGTCTGTATCAGGATTCAAATGTCCAAAAACATATATTGGTCGATCCAATGGATTCATATTAAAAGCTCCTTACCCATTATTTGCTTTCATAAACTAATTCCTATATCTTAATATATCATAAAAAGACGACCTTAGAGGGACTAAAGTCGTCTTTTATTATTAATTCTGCCTAGGGTAATTTGATCGTCTTCGTATTACTGGTGTATTTACCGTTTGAATAAACTGCAGTAATGGTAACATAATAGTTTTTACCTGCTACTAACTCGCCTCCGATGTCACCACCATTGTAAGCATCGCCAGCTCTAAGTACGTAACTTGTCTCAGAACGATTCGAAATATAGGTGGCATAACCATCATCAGGATAACTTGGGTTGCTGTTAGATTTAGACACAACCACCTTATAATAATTAAACACATCGTCATCGTCTGTCTTAGACCAAGTTAATTTGATGCCACCATTGTAATTGATTGCTGAGGTTAATACAGGTGTAAGTTCAGAAATCGATCCATAATCCCTTTCAGGAACTGTCACTTGAATCACATTGCTGGTCACTTTAGTATCGCCATATATAGCAGTAATTGCTGCATAATAAGTGCCAGGTGCAATTTTACCGCTAAAATCGCCACCATTGTAGCCGTCTCCTGCTTTTATTTCATAAGCAGTCAAACTAACTTTTGAAATATATGTAGCATAACCATTATCCGGATAAGAAGGTGTGGCATCTTTTTTAGAGAGCACTATTTTATAATAAGTGAAATCCGCAGAATCAACTTCCGTCCAATCTAAAATCAGTTTATCTTCTTTGATATAGCCATCTAGAAAAGGTTTCTGGATGGTGGTTGCTATTTGGCTATCATCAAGCACGATTTTCTCTTCATCAAATACGATTTTTTCACCGTCAATCAATCTAGCCAGTAAGGTCGCAGTTTGAGCTCTTGTAATGGTTGCTTGTGGGTTAAACTTTTTCAGATCATCACCAATCATGATGCCATTACTGATTGCTGCAGCAACATATCCCTTTAGGTTCGTTGAAATGGTGCTTGAATCTGTTAAGGTGTTTAAAACGTCAAGAGCCGCACCCTCGCTGGGTTGAATATTGAGTCCTTTTACAATAGCTACCGCCATATCTTCTCTTTGGGCACCTTGTGTTGGTCGATAACTTAAGCCTGTCCCAAATCTATATCCTGTTAAATAACTTTTAGCTGTTTCTATATACTTATAATCCCATCCGTTCCTTGGAACATCTAAAAATGTAGGGGTTGGTGGGTTAACCAAACTTAGTTGCATGGTTAATACCATCATTTTAGCAAACTCTGCTCTAGAGACAGAAGCATCTGGTCTAAAAGTGCCATCCTTATACCCTGATATGATTTGATGATTTGCCATAAGCATAATAGCATCGTGAGCCCAATAAGTTGTAGGGACATCTCCAAAGCCTGTGACACCAGTTGGTTCATTTGAGTTTGCATGAACCACAAATGAATTCATAATGAGCATAACCGTTAGCAATAGATAAACAATTTTCTTTTTGATCTTCATATAATACCTCCTAGGTTTGTTGTAGCCCCGTTCGTTGTGGAATTATATTTTTACTACCTATTATTCATCTATTGAATAATATCCTCAGACTTAATTATACCTACTTATCCATTAAAACTCATTAGGCCCTTTAGCCTATACAGAAATAGATTTCTTATGCTTTTCAAGTATCTTTTTTAAATACTGTCCTGTGTAGGATGCTTCTACTTCAGCAACCTCTTCAGGTGATCCAAAAGCAAGAATGGTACCCCCGCGATCGCCGCCTTCAGGTCCTAAATCAATCACATAATCCGCAATCTTAATCACATCCAAGTTGTGTTCAATGACCAAAACCGTATTACCATTATCAACTAACTTTTGAAGGATATGCACGAGTTTATTGACATCTTCAAAATGCAGACCCGTGGTGGGTTCATCTAGTATATAGATGGTCTTTCCCGTACTGCGCTTACTGAGCTCTGTGGCTAATTTGATCCTTTGAGCTTCGCCACCGGATAAGGTTGTGGAGGGTTGACCCAATTTAATATAGGATAAGCCCACCTCATTCAAGGTCGCCAATTTACTTTTTATTTTTGGTACGCTATCGAAGAACTCTACGGATTCTTCTACGGTCATATCCAAAACATCTGCGATAGATTTCCCTTTATACTTAATTTCTAAAGTTTCACGATTGTATCTCTTTCCATGACAAACTTCACAAGGCACGTAAACATCTGGCAAGAAATGCATTTCAATCTTAATAATACCATCACCGCTACAAGCTTCACATCTACCACCCTTGATGTTAAAGCTGAAACGACCTTTCTGGTAGCCTCTCATTTTAGCTTCTGAGCTCATGGCAAATATATCACGGATGAGATCGAATACCCCTGTATAAGTTGCAGGATTTGATCTTGGTGTTCTTCCAATTGGAGATTGATCAATATCGATGACTTTATCTAAATGCTCCAAGCCTTTTAGGTCTTGATGCTTACCTGGTTTATGCTTAGCTCTATTTAAATCTCTTGCTAATCGCTTGTATAATATTTCATTAATGAGGGAGCTTTTTCCAGATCCAGAAACACCCGTCACACAAGTAAGAATGCCAATGGGTATGGCCACATCCACATTTCGTAAATTATTCTCCTGCGCACCTAACACTTCTAACCACTTGCCATTGGTCTTTCTTCTGACCAAAGGAATCTCAATTTGCTTTCTGCCACTGAGATAAGCACCTGTTAAGGACGCTTCACAATTCATGATTTCTTCAGCCGTGCCAAAAGCCACGATTTCACCGCCATGTGCGCCAGCTCTTGGCCCAATATCCACAATACAATCTGCTTGAAACATGGTGTCTTCATCATGCTCTACCACAATAAGGGTATTGCCCAGGTCTTTTAAATGTTTCAAAGTGTTCAACAATCGCTGATTATCCCGTTGATGCAAACCGATAGAAGGCTCATCTAAAATGTACACTACCCCGACTAAGCCTGAGCCGATCTGCGTTGCAAGACGAATTCTTTGGGCTTCGCCTCCGGATAATGTGCCCGCAGAACGAGATAAAGACAAATAATCTAATCCCACATCTACGAGGAAGGTAATTCTTGCTGATATTTCCTTTAATATTTGCTCTCCAATGAGGGTTTGTCGCACATTAAGCTCCATATGTTCCACAAATTCTTTGATGTCTAAAATGGACATCTTTGTAATTTGAGCAATATTATTACTCCCAATTCGAACTGCTAAAGCTTCTGGCTTTAAACGTTGTCCATGACAGGCTTCGCAAGGGTTGTTGGTCATATACGTTTCATATTCTTGTCTCATATAATCAGAAGAAGTTTCTTTGTACCGACGTTCTAAACTGTGAACAATGCCTTCAAAATTCATTTCATAAGTTCCAGTTCCTCTTTCTGTCGAATAATGTACCGAGACTTTTTCCCCATCATTTCCGTACATGAGTAAGTGCTTAATTTCTTCGTTTAACCATTCGAAGGGTTCTGTTAAACTAAACTGATATTTTTTTGCAAGAGCTTCAAACATGGCATGTACATAACTGTCACCTGCTGCAGAGGCCGCCCAACCAGGCACAACAATCGCACCTTCTGTAATGCTAAGCAAAGCATTCGGGACAATTAACTCAGGATCAAAATTCATTTTATACCCCAAGCCATGACAATCTGGACAGGCACCAAAAGGGTTGTTAAAGGAGAACATCCTCGGTTCTATTTCTTCGATATTGATGCCACAATCGATACATGAAAAGTTCTGACTGAAATCCAACCTTTCTTTATTGACGATATCAATGGTTAAAATGCCTCCCGAAAGCTTCATGACCGTCTCAATAGAATCCGCTAATCGACGTTCGATGCCCTCTTTAACGACTAGGCGATCAATAACGATTTCAATGGTGTGTTTTTTATTTTTATCGAGTACAATTTCTTCGGCTAACTCATACATATTGCTATCAATCATTACTCTGACATAGCCACTTTTTTTAGCTTGTTCCAGAATTTTAG
>CAZJIO010000007.1:13522-14475 GCA_964546035.1 uncultured Eubacteriales bacterium
CCGGCGCTAATAATTGTATCTTATCACCTTTTTCAAGATTCATAATACTATCCACAATTTGTTCGATGGTTTGTTTTTTTATTTCCTTTCCACATTGAGGACAATGGGGTACCCCAATTCTTGCAAAAAGCAACCTAAAATAATCGTAGATTTCTGTAACGGTTCCCACAGTTGATCTGGGATTTCGGTTGGTGGACTTTTGATCAATAGAAATAGCTGGTGAAAGCCCTTCAATATGATCCACATCAGGCTTTTCCATCTGGCCCAAAAATTGTCTCGCATAAGAAGATAATGACTCCACATAACGTCTCTGCCCCTCAGCATATATGGTATCAAAAGCCAAGGAGGATTTTCCAGACCCACTGAGTCCTGTAAAAACAATAAACTGATCCCTTGGCAAAGTTAAATCCACATTTTTTAGATTGTGCTCTCTGGCACCTTTAATAATAATTTGATTTTTGGACATCTTACACCTCTTTAGTAATTTTCCTGTAAATGTTTTTTAAGTTTAATCAATTGGTCTCTTAATGTAGCAGCACTTTCAAATTGTAAGTCAGCGGCTGCCTTTTTCATTTGAGAAGTTACCTTCTTAACGGCATCATTTAATTCATCTTTCGTCATGGATTCCGGATCTTTGTCCAAGGAATAGCTGGCTTTTTGCTCTGCAACTTTACCGATTCTGATGATATCTCGTATTGCCTTCACTATCGTCATAGGGGTAATACCATGATCACTATTGTATTGTTCTTGAATGGCACGACGACGATCTGTTTCACCGATGGCTCTTTCCATTGATCCAGTCATCTTGTCAGCATACATGATAACGCGCCCTTCTACATTTCTAGCAGCACGTCCAATGGTTTGAATCAAAGCGGTCTCGGATCTTAAGAAACCTTCCTTATCCGCATCCAAGATCGCAATCAAGGTTACTTCCGGGATATCCAATCCCTCTC
>CAZJIO010000007.1:14504-32812 GCA_964546035.1 uncultured Eubacteriales bacterium
AACACGTCAAATATATTAGATCTCAAATCTCGAATGATTTCAATACGCTCTAAAGTGTCGATATCAGAATGTAAATAGCGCACTCTTATGCCGATTTCCTTCATATAGTCTGTCAAATCTTCTGACATTTTTTTTGTCAATGTGGTGATGAGCACTTTACTTCCTTTTGCTATGGTTTCTCGAACTTCATTGATTAAATCATCAATTTGACCCTTAACAGGTCTCACTTCGACCTGAGGATCCACAAGTCCAGTAGGACGAATGATCTGTTCTGCAAAAAGTTCCTGGTGTTCTTTTTCATAAGGACCTGGTGTGGCTGATACAAAAAGCAGTTGATTAATTTTCCCTTCAAACTCGCCAAAGTTAAGGGGTCGATTATCCTTTGCCGAAGGGAGTCTAAACCCAAAATTCACCAAAGTAGACTTCCTTGCCTGGTCCCCTGCGTACATGCCTCTAATCTGAGGGATTGACATATGAGATTCATCAATAATCATCAAAAAATCCTTTGGAAAATAGTCAATCAAAGTATGAGGCGGCGCACCTTCTGATTGTCCCGTTAAATGTCTAGAGTAATTCTCAATCCCCGAACAAAAGCCCGTTTCTCGCATCATTTCGATATCAAAATTCGTTCTTTCAGAAATACGTTGTGCTTCTATCAGTTTATCTTCTGACTTAAACTGTTTAACACAGTCAATCATCTCTTCCTCTATTTTGACGATAGCTTGTTCAAGCTTTTCAGGCGGTGTTACATAATGAGATGCCGGAAAAATAACGATATGCTCTAATTCTCTCATCACTTGTCCAGTCAATGGATTAATTTCCATAATCCTTTCAATCTCATCACCAAAAAGCTCTACTCGTACAGCCAGTTCATCCGAAGTCGCGGGGAAAATTTCAATCACATCCCCCCTAACTCTAAAGGTACTTCTTGAAAAGTCCATATCATTGCGATCGTACTGAATTTCTACTAACTTTCTTAAAATCTGGTCGCGTTCTCGTACCATTCCCGGTCTTAAGGACAGCACCATCTCTTTATAATCAATCGGACTACCCAAACCATAAATACAAGATACGCTGGCCACAATAATAACATCATCCCGCTCAGACAACGATGCCGTAGCCGAATGCCTTAACTTATCAATCTCCTCATTAATAGCCGAATCCTTTTCAATAAATGTATCTGTAGAAGGCACATAAGCCTCTGGTTGATAATAATCATAATAACTCACAAAATACTCTACCGCGTTATCTGGAAAGCACTCTTTAAACTCACTATAAAGCTGAGCTGCAAGGGTCTTATTGTGGGCTAAAATTAGCGTCGGCTTCTTGAGCTGAGTAATAATATTCGCCATTGTAAAAGTTTTACCCGAACCCGTAACCCCTAACAAGGTTTCATAGTTCTTCCCATCCTCAAACCCTTGAACCAACTGTCTTATCGCCTCCGGTTGATCACCCGTAGGCGCAAACTCCGAAACCAGTCTAAACTCCGCCATATTTTCACCTCATTCTCCATTAATTATTGCCGTTCCTCAAATAAGTACTCCTATTATACCACAAATCTTTTTACATGCAAACATATGTTCACAAAAAGAGCCAAAAGAGCCAAAGGGGACGTTTAATTTTGGCTCCTAAATGACTGCTTACTTACGTACTGACAATAAAAGGAGCCAAAATTAAACGTCCCCTTTGGCTCAACGTCTTTTTTGGCTCCAATCTCTAGTTCTATCGCTTCCCACCATATCTAGTCTTTAGCAGATCCACAAATCCAACCTTGCGCCAATTCTCGTATTTGATCAACACTCTTGGGTTCTCGGGCAAAATCTTGATTCCTAGACTTTCAAGACCGGCGGGATAGGCCTTGATTTCATGCACTTTAATTTCTTTCTTAAAATTCTCTGCCTCAATCCAAAGAAATGTGAATTTTTTCTCCATGACTTCCATGAAATGTTGCGTATTTAAAATATCAAAATCATTGATTTTCTTAATAATATTACCTTTTTTCAAACCTGCTTGATCGGCGGGTCCTCCTTGAATGATATGCATAATTCGAATGCCTCTCTCAGGGATCGTATAGATGGGTCTATTAACCCTTTCTTGGTGTTGCTCCACTACCATTATGCCTTCATGGACGATGGCCATTAATAACAGCCCTATAACGCTCAGCACCAGGTTATCTTTGGCAACAATTGCTAAACCAATCATCAATACACTGTAACCAAACAGCAGTAAGCCTGTTTTTTTAGCTCTTTTTTCAGGCTCTTCAGAGAAAGTAACCGTACTATAACCCAGAACCCCCACAAAGGGCATTAAACCTAAATGAAAGGTGCCCAACATAAATCCCGGCGACTTAAGGAGAGGCCACCAATTGGGCATTTGAATCCCCTCACCTGAGGCCATTCCCGATGCCATAAATAACATAGCAATGGGCACTGGCCAATATTTTTGAAGGATATGCCCTTGAACAATTTGGCCATCTTTTTTCGAAATAATGGGCATACTGTCCTCTGCTCCTACAAAATAAATCAGGATACTTTCCATCAGATGCAAAATCCCAACCAGTCCAATGAGCCCTGAAATATTCATTTCTATGGAGGGAAGTGTCCACCCCCAAATACTTTGACCATTAAAAACCAGTGCCAAAAACCCTAAAATAGTTGCTGAATAGGATAAACATAAATAGCGTAAATTGACCATCGACAGCAGCAGTGATATAGGCAGTAAGAATAATAAGACGTATGAAAATTGTATAGGTAAGCCAAGGAGCACAATCATGAGGCTACCTGCAATTCCAACAACAACACCTTGTAAAACAGATTCAATCAATGCTGCCACAGGTGACTTAGCGTACTCCATATTGTATATATTTGTCATCCTAATTTTTTTTGATAAAAAGTAAACAATCACCACCACCAATAAAAACCAGTAATTGTAAACGGCCTTTGAAATGGCAGTGAGTGTTAAATGGATGATTTCTAAGATCATATTCATGGGTTCCCCCCCATTTTTAGGGATTGAATCACTCTTGAGAAATAAGTTCCTCCATGACTTCAACCGCCTTAATAAATTGTGTGTCTAATTCTCTTTCCACTCTAAACTGATTTTGCAATTCCTCAGGCAACTCTACGGCTACATCTGGCTCTACACCAATGCCATGTATGTTATTGCCTGCAGGCGTAAAGTATTTTGCAACCGTTACTTTAACTGCCGATCCATCTTTCAATTCATAAGTACCTTGAACAACACCTTTTCCAAAGGTAGTGGTTCCCACAATGGTTCCCACTTTATAATCCTTAATAGCACCTGCTAAAATTTCAGAGGCACTTGCACTGTAGGCATTAACAAGGACGACCATTGGTTTCACAAATTGATGCTCCGCATCTGAAAATATTTCTTCTCTTTTTCCGTTTTTGTCTTCGGTATAAACAATCAATCCTTTACCTAATAGAGCATCAGAAATTTCTGCAACGATATGCACATACCCACCCGGGTTATTTCTGAGGTCAATAATCATACCTTTTTGACCTTGTTTCTCCAAATCATCATAAGCTTCCTTAAATTGATCGTAAGTCACCTCTTGAAATCCACTAATATTCATATAGCCTATGTCACCTTCGAGCATTTCATGGGTCACTGTTTGCATATTAATAACATCTCTTGTAATGGTTAAATCCAGCATCTCATCCGTCGTCTTTCTGTAAACAGATACCACTACCTCGGTACCTTTTGGTCCTTTAATAAGCTTCACTACTTCTTCTAAACTCATGCCAGATACATCTGTTCCATTGACCTTCAAAATGCGATCACCTTGAACCACACCTGCCTGCTCTCCAGGAGAACCAGCAAATGGAGATAGTACTTCCACATCTTCTCCGTTTTCTCCAAAAGTAACAACAACACCGATTCCTTCATAACTCCCACTTGAGTCTTCCATAAAGGAACCATATTGCTCTTTTGAAAAATAAGTTGTATAGGGGTCTCCTAACCCGCTGACATACCCCTCATAAGCTGCTTCATTCATTTCTCCTTGATCGATTTTCTCATAATATTTACTATCAATGATGGTATCAATCGCTTTTAATTTATCGTCCAATACTTTATATTCTGATTCAGACTCCTGGGAGGTTTGCTGCGCATTCACAATCGGCTGAATAATCTCTTCGTTTACTTTTGACATACCGAAAATGACGCCGCTAATTAAACCCATGATGATGATGCCCGTAAATATGCCAAAAAAATAGGATCTTTTATTCATCAGTATTCTCCTTCTCTACGCTCTTAGCGTTCATACTACTCTCATTTTATTACCTTGCTTCGACTATTATACCATAGGAATGTGTCCTTACAATGGCAGTTTAAATGGTCTAAAAGCATAAATTTGTAAGCTGGATTTCCGAGAAAAACCGATGTCCGCTACAAGGCATCAGACATCGGTCACAAACTAACCACTAGAAATTAAAATAATTTAAAGGATTTACCCATTTACCATCTTTTTGTATACTAAAATGCAAGTGGTTACCCGTTGAATTACCCGTTGTACCTACCAAAGCAATTACTTGTCCCTTGCGCACTGCTTCCCCTGCTTTAACTAAGAGTTTTGAACTATGGGCATAAAGTGTTAAGTACTCACTGCCCTTAGAGGAACCATGGTTAATAACTATAACATTTCCATAGGAATTATTCCATTTTGCAGTGATCACGATCCCTTCTGCTGCTGCTAATATCTCTGTGCCTCCAGGAGCAGGAATGTCTATACCATTATGGACTTCATATCTGCGGGATATTGGATTCACTCTTGGGCCAAAATAGGAAGAAAGATAATTGCGTCCAGGTAACGGATATTTAAATTCGCCATCTTTAAAAACAAGGGTTTTTAGACTCAATTTCCTTAATCTTTCTTTTTCCCGTGCGATCTCAAGTTCAAGCTCTCTTTCAAAAGCTTTCTCTTCAGCTTCCCACTTCTCAATTTGAAGGATTAACAATTCTGTATTACTTTCAATAAGTTCTGTTTGAATACTTTTTTCTATGTACAAGCCATCTAGCTCACTTTTTTTCAAGTCAGCCTCAGCCTTCAAATGGCCCAAGTTTGCTTCTTCAAGCTCAAGTTGTGCTTTTTGATTTTCTATACCCAGCTGAATCCCTTCAAGCTTCTCAAACATATTGTCATCATAGTTCAATATTTGAGTGAGATATTCTAATCTCGTAAAGAAATCACCCAAATTATTCGCTTCAAGCAAAACGTCAATGTAACCTGAATCACCATATTCATACATCACTTTAATACGTTTTAAAACTTCTTCCTTGTACTCTGCTTCATCGACTATAGCGCCCTCTAAGGCAATTTTCGCTGCATCGATTTCCCCCTGTTTTACCACCAACTGGTTAGCATAGTCTTCAATGACTAATTGCATTGCAATCATTTGCTGATCCAAATCCACTAGTACAGCATTCATTTCTACTAATTGCCCTTCCAGATCTTTTACTTCTTCTACGCCTTTGTTGATATTTTCTTTAACCTCTTCTATCTCATCTTCTAATTTGTCTATCGTAGTCGCATAAAGATTGACCGTCAAGAAAGCAATCATACAAAGAATGACCATGCATTGCTTTATAACCTTCTTCATTTGTACACCTCCGCTAAATAAATGATCACTTATACCTTTAAATGCTTGTGAATGGTCATCATACTGCCTACAATACCAATACCAGCACCTATAACAACCGCTAATGGCACGAGCCTCGTCATGATATCGCCAACTGGCATAAACACCAGATAATCATCTAACAAGATGAACTGTGTCACAAGCTTTGTAATGACTTCGTTATAAAAACTATAAATCAAGACCAATGGCAACAGCGCACCAAGCAAACCTATGGTAGCACCTTCTATAATAAATGGACCTCTAATAAATGCATCGGTCGCTCCTACGTATTTCATTATATTAATTTCAACTTTTCGCAGTTCAATGGCTAGCCGCACCGTATTAGAAATCAAAAACACCGAAACAATAATCAATACAGCAACTAAAATAATGCTCAAATATTTGATCAAATCGCTGATACTCCTAATAACCTCTGTGACCTGTAGGTCATCTTTTATGTATCTGACACCTTCAAGTGCCGCAATGTCATTCACAAGTTGTTCTTGCTTTGTTATATCCGCTAAAAAAACCTGAAATGAAGCTGAGTCTTCAAGGGGGTTTACATTTTCAAAGCCAATTAACATATCTTCTTTATCTTTAAAATAGCTTTCTTTAAAACTGTCCCATGCTTGATCAGAACTGATGTATGTGATAGAAAAGACTTCTTCTCTTTGACCAATAGTGGTTTTAAGGGTCTGAATCTGTTCTTGTGTAATGTCTTCGTCAAAAAAAACTGCAATACCAATGTTATTCTGAATGGTATGCACCATAAAGTCAACATTCGACGCTATGGTATAAAAGACACCAATAATGAATATACACGCACTAATGGTACCAATGGAAGCTAATGACATCAAACTGTTTTTAAACAAATTGATCGCACCCTGTTCAAAACAATATCCAAAAGTCTTAATCTTCATAGCCGTAACCTCCCTTCAGAACATCCTTAGCGATCACACCATTCTTAAGGGTAATAACACGTTTCTTCATCGCATTAACAACTTCACGATTATGTGTAACGACAACGACTGTCGTACCTCTCAAATTAACCTCGACCAATAACTTCATAATCTCCCAGGTGGTTTTTGGATCCAGATTCCCTGTTGGCTCATCGGCTAACAGAATCTGTGGGTTATTAACAATGGCGCGAGCAAGTGCCGTACGTTGCTGCTCTCCCCCTGATAGTTCATGGGGATAGCGTTCTGATTTCTTTGATAATCCCACCATAGATAGGACCATTGGGACTGCTCTCCTAATCTTTCGAGAAGGGGCTTCTGTTATCTTAAGAGCAAAAGCAATATTTTGATAAACCGTCATTTTATTAAGCAATCTAAAATCTTGAAAAACAATACCTATTTTTCTTCTTAATTTTGGAATTTTATGCCGCTTGAGTCGCGTGACGTCTTTGTCTTCAATCGTTATTTTCCCATCAGAAGCATCTATTTCTTTAATCAGTAATTTAAATAAGGTCGTTTTTCCTGATCCACTATTTCCTACGATAAAAACGAATTCTCCCTTTTCAATTTCTAGCGATATGTTGTCTAATGCTTTAACGCCATTGGGATAAACTTTTGACACGTTTTCTAACTGAATCATTTCTGCCTCCTTATCCCCGAACATTTTGTTTTCTACGTCGAGTTGGACTAGTGAGTAGTTCACTAGTCCAACTTTATTTTACACCATGAAGTTAATCATTGCTATAGGTAATATTGCGCAATCTCTTAATATTCGGAATTATTCATGTATTTCATATATTTTACGACCATTAACGCTATTTTAAATGTAATCGCATCATCGAAAACGCGCAAATCTAGACCCGTATTTTTTTGTAATTTGTCGAGACGATACACCAAGGTATTTCTATGGATGTAAAGTTGTCTGGATGTTTCAGAAACATTTAGGCTGTTTTCGAAGAATTTATTAATGGTTGTTAAGGTCTCTTCATCAAAATCATCTGGTGATTTAGTCGCAAAAATTTCCGAAATAAACATTTTACAAAGTGGAATAGGTAGTTGATAAATCAAACGACCAATACCGAGATTGTCATAGGCCATCACATGTTTTTCTACAAAGAAAATCTTGCCAACTTCTAGAGCCATTTTTGCTTCTTTGTAAGAACGAGACACATCCTTGATATCCTTAACGATGGTGCCCACTGCGATATATACAGAGCTCATTGCTTCTGCATTTAATGTATCTAATATGGCACTTGCCATTTTTTCAACGTCTGCAATGGTGTCATGCTCTTTGAGCTCTTTGACTAAAATGATATTCTTTTCATCAACAGCCGTGATGAAATCCTTTGTTTTGGATGGGAAAATACTTCTAACAACTTCTAGAGCATTTGTATCTTTCTCCATTTTTGTTTCAATAATAAGAGCGACTCTACGCAAATCCATTTCAATATGCAATTTCTTCGCTCTATTGTATATATCAACTAAGAGTAAATTGTCTAAGAGCAGATTCTTAACAAAATTATCTTTGTCAAATCTTTCCTTATAGGCAATCAGCAAGTTTTGAATTTGAAAGGAGGCAATTTTTCCTATTTTATAAACATCTTCCGCTTCTCCTCTTGCAGAAATAACATATTCAGCTGCATGATCATCATATACTTTAAAAAACTGATAACCTTGAACCAATTGACTCTCTGCTTGGGAAGATACAAAATCTGTCACCGCAGAATTGTATTCGTCAATCATTCCCTCTTCTGTCGTTGCTAAAACTTTTCCATCTAAATCCATGACACTTAACTCAATTCTGGTAATCGATTTTAGACCATCAATGGTGTTCTGTAATATTTGATTAGATATCATTTACTCCGCTCCTTATTGGCCACAGGTTGACTGTGTTTTTCGTACAAAACCTTATACTCTATTTTATAGCAAAGTGAGAGAAATTAAAAGGGGAAATACATGTTTTTGTGTATTTCCCCTTAATATCGTTCTTTTTTTATTAATTCGTAATAACTTGTTCTGTTTCTTTGTCAAAAATATGTACTTTTGCTAAATCAAGTGCAATTTTCATGACATCACCAGGTTGAGCTTTTGAATGAGGACTTACAACAGCTGTTACATCATAAGCATCAACAGTTAAGTATAAGTTAATTTCAGCACCTAATAATTCAGTTACGTTAACTGTTGCTTCTACAATGTTTCCAGTTGTAGATTCAGCAAGCAATTGAGCATCTTTAATGTCTTCTGGACGGATACCCATAGTAACATCTTTATCAACATAGCCTTTGTCAATCAATACTTGTGCTTTGTCTTTTGGTAATGTAACGGAATTAGATCCGAATAATAAGACAATACCATCATCAGATTTGATGACTTTTGTATCGATAAAATTCATTTGTGGTGATCCGATAAAACCAGCAACGAATTTGTTGTTTGGTTTTCCGTATAAGTTTAATGGTGAATCTACTTGCATGATAATACCATCTTTCATAACAACAATTCTTGTACCAAGTGTCATCGCTTCGACTTGGTCATGTGTTACGTAGATAATAGTTGTTTGTAATCTTCTATGTAATTTAGCAATCTCGATTCTCATTTGAACTCTTAATTTCGCATCTAAGTTTGAAAGAGGCTCATCCATTAAGAATACTTTTGGCTCACGAACAATCGCACGTCCCATAGCAACACGTTGTCTTTGACCTCCAGAAAGTGCTTTTGGTCTACGATCAAGTAATGGCTCTATACTAAGGATTTTAGCTGCTTCATGTACACGTTTTTGAATTTCTGCTTTAGGAGTTTTTCTTAATTTCAAACCAAAAGCCATGTTGTCATAAACAGTCATGTGTGGATATAACGCATAATTTTGGAATACCATTGCGATATCTCTATCCTTTGGTTCAACATTATTAACAAACTTATCTTCAATGTATAATTCTCCGTCGGAGATGTCTTCAAGTCCTGCAATCATACGTAATGTAGTAGATTTTCCACAACCTGATGGCCCAACGAAAATAATAAACTCTTTGTCTACGATTTCCAAGTTAAAGTCTTGAACTGCTGTAACACCGTTAGCGTAGGTCTTTTTAATATTTCTTAATGATAAACTTGCCATTTGAAATAGCCCCCTTAGTTAAATGTTTTCGAATACTGCTCTTTTTCAGTTAATAGTAAATATTAAGCAGCTTTCTCAGTTGAAATGCTCATGTATGTACTATACTATATTTTATTTTTTAATACCATAGATTAATTACACAAAGAAAATTAACCAATTTTGTCTATATTGCATACCCCATGAATATATCATCAGATATGTCTCTAAAATAACTTGAAATGTATCAATTTTAAACAAGACAACATTTTAATACGAGCAAAATTTCTAATTTTATTATGCAATTTTACCTATTTTTAACTCAAAGATTATCTATTATGGATGATTATAGGACAAAATATAGGTTAGTATCAGGGAACGCTCCCACCCATCTGTATAATTATACATTAGACAGGGTTTTTTTACACGTGCTCTTATTCAATAAAGCCCTCACCAAGTACCTCTCTGACATCTGCCACAATGACAAATGCATTTGGGTCAATTTGTCTAACAATTTCTTTCAATTGTACAATTTGCCTTTGCGAAACCACACAAAGCAGGACTTTTTTTGGTGTTCCTGTATACATACCTTCACCATTTAATCCAGTAAGCCCTCTTTCTAGCTTAATAAGCAGCTCTTTGCTGATCTCTGCTTCATGGTCTGTAATAATAAAAGCAGCCTTAGCAAAGTAGATACCTTCTAATAGAGCGTCAATGACTTTGACCGATATATATACAGATAAAATCGCATACATGGTTTTTTCAGCACCAAACACAAAGAGACCACTTAGAATAATGGTGCCATCTAGAATCATCATAATTTTAGCAATAGAAATATATTTGATAAAATGTTGTATAATGCTTGCAGCTAAATCTGTGCCCCCTGTTGTTGAAAGGGCAGAAAAGACGAGTCCTAAACCAATACCTGCTAGAACGCCTCCAAAAATACTACCCAATATAATATCATTGGTGTGCAAGGGAATACCTTGAGTAAAATACAATGCAAAGGATAAATAAAAGGTTGCAAAAACACTTTTTCGGCCAAAGCTTTTACCTTTGACTAAAACCGCTACTAAAAAAAGAGGGATATTAATCACAAGGTTAGAAATCCAAATAGGTATACCGCCTTTAACCAGCCCTTCGGTTAAAGATTTTATAATAATAGCAATCCCTGTTACACCCCCTAGGACCATACCCAGTGGATCGAAAAAGATGGTAATAGACAACGCTAAAAGTGTTGTCCCAATAATGATACGTATGTAGTCCCAAATAGCGTTTCTTTTGAATATAACTGCAGGCATATAAATCACCTAACGATTCCTTCTCAATTATTTGATCTTATTTATTTCTATGCTCAGTCCTACTAAATAGAGCACTAAATGTACTTTTTGCCATCTTTTATTACCAGTAAAAGAAAAAGAGGTAGCCTTAACATCCTTTTGAAGCGAGTGGGCTGTTTAAGCAGGCGATAGAACCATTCTAAGCCTAGTTTAATGAAGATATCCGGGGCACGCTTAACCTTACCTGACATACCGTCAAAGCTGCCACCAACACCGACACAGACTTTAACTTGCAAATAATCTCTGTGGGTGAACCACCATTTCTCTTGTTTAGGTGCACCAAGTCCAACCAGTAAGAGGTCTGGCTTTAATGCATTGATTTCATCTATGATTCTTTTTTCTTCATGTTCATCAAAATAACCATCATGGGTCCCAATTACTTTTAGCCCAGGATATTTTTCCATCATTTTCATTGCCGCTGTTACCGCTACTTGAGGGGAGGCACCAAAAAAATAAACCGTTTTTTCTGTATTTTGTATTGCATGAAATACATTTTGAAGCAAATCATAGCCTGCAACTCTTTCTGGCAAAGGCTTTTTGATTATTTTCGAACCAATAACAACACCAATACCATCTGCAATCACCAAATCTCCACGATTAACAGCCTCACAGAAAGCGCTGTTCTTTTGTGCTTCTATAACAATTTCAGGATTAGCGGTAACAATCAGACGCTTTTCGTCTTGATCTAGGTAATTCAAAACCTTTTGAGTCGCCTCTGTCATTGTCACTGAATCGAATAAAACTCCTAAAACATTAACTTTCATGCTATGCCTCCGTTACAGCCTTTATTGAATCGTATAATTTCCTTTGACCATAATAAAACTTTTTTTATTCACAGATAAGCCACGACCATCAGAGCGCGGAACAATCAACAAATGATTGCCGCTAATGACTTCCCCGCCTTTGATATCTCTGCCTGCTGTGGCGTCTGTAAGGCCATCACCTGCAGCATTTGCAATGGCTTGTGCTTCACCAGAACGCAAAATAAGCTCTGTGCTCGCTTCACAAATCAATTTTTGACCTGCATTAAGCTCTACAACATTAAACCCGGTTGTCACACTGACACCATTTTTAGCGATAACGGCAATCTTATCATCAATGTATTTATATATATCTGTCATATTATTTGGCGTAGTTGTCCCACCACTTCCACGGGCTAAAGCAATCATCTCTGTCACTTCAGCTAGCAATTGTGTATGCATCTCATCCACGTAGCTTTTAGTCACTAGAGGGTCCGCAATAGAGCCTGGATCATTACCAGCGGCTTTGATTTGGCTATAAACCACCCCAATGGTTATGAGAAGAACGAATGATAGGATAACAGGTAGCATTTTTTTCGTGATTTTATTGAACATCACTTTCTCCTAAAACAATAATGATTTGGACATCTTTATCCAAAAGGGTTTCATCTACTTCAATAATCGGGCTATTGAATAATAGCGCCAATTCTTTTCCAACTGCCTGACTTGGTACAATCAATTGAGTCGTTTTCACATCTGACTGGGAATAGGTAGTTGCTTCAAACACATTATACCCCTCTGCCACGAGCATATCTTTTGTTCTGCCAGCAAAACCAGAAACACCTGCACCATTTTGAACAGAAATCGCTAAAGTCTTGGCATCAATTAAGGTTTCTGGGTCAACTGGATCTAAATTATTCTCATTTAATGAGCCATCTGAAGCTGCCGTTTCAGTCACAATTTCATTTAATAACTGCTTTGTTGCCTCATAATCATATACATAGTAGGACCTTTCTAGCCTTTGAGCTTCTCCAGGTAACGTATGAATAATAATGTTCTCAGGTGATAGTTCATCAATATAGCTCACATAATTAATCGCATCGTTGAAATTAGAATCTAGCTTCACCATGACAAGGGTTGCTAAATTGATGATATTCATTTTATTCTCAATGGTTAAGAGTTTTTTAACAAAGGCTTTCATAAATTCATGTTGCATTTCTATTCTGCCCAAATCCCCATTTGCATATCCTTTTCGATACCTAATGAGTTGCTCTGCCTCTAAACCATCAATATCTTGGACCCCTGCCTTTAAGTTGATATACAGATCTTGGAGCTCATCGGTATAGACCATGTCAAATGGGATATCCACTTCGACTGGGCCGATCAAATCCACAAAGTATCTAAAATCTTCTAAATTCAAGGACATATAATAATCTATATCGTAATCCAACATATTTTCTAGAATTTGTACGGATGTCTCGTTTCTTTTTTCTTCTTCTACATATGCAGGAATTTCATTGACCTTAATGGTTTGATCTACATTTCTAGTTTCTGAAATAGTCGCATACAAATCATCTGGAATGGTCACCATAGTATCTCTTGGTATCGAAATCAAATTTATTTTTTTAGTATCTTTATTAAAGAAAAGAAGCATGACAACATCTGTTCTATAACCATCTTGATCGGTACCAAAAATGGCAAAGGTAGTGATTTTTTTGAGCTTTTTCTTAGCTTCTTCTTCCTTAGATAGGGTTATTTCTTTGTCCTTGCCAAATATACTTTTTTTTGCGCCGTTGTCGTCGTCAGTTCCTGCAACGAGTATGTAAATGCCTGTACCTATGGCAACCACTAAAACCATAGCAGTAAAGGCTAAGATAAATACCTTTAAAAATTTATTAAGTAATTTTTGTTTCTTTTTATTGTTATTATTTGGGTTCACCGTGTTATAGCCTCCTATATTTTCTTACTGGTTCACTTATTGTTGTACGATATCCTTGACAATTTGATGGGCTTCATCAATATCCCATGTTTGAAACCAAATTTCATCTACCTTATTTCCATAAGAAGGAATGGTTACCATATGCTCTGCGGTCAAAATATTATTCAAGTCTAAATTGAAAAAATATTGGGCATAATCAAGAGCAAATACCAACCCAAAATCTGCTTTAAAGATATTATATCCTGTTGTTGCCAGCTTCTTAACTGTAGAGAAATCCTTAATGCCTTTTATTTTATCAAATAAAGCCACCATAAATTCTTGTTGTACTTTAATACGTTGCAAATCACCCATGGTATAATGACGGTATCTTACCAATTGCTCTGCTTTATCACCATCTAATAATTGTAGTCCTGGCTGTAAATCAATATAGAGATCTTGTACTGGGTCGCTATAATACATTCTTTCAGGCACATTAAATTCAATGCCCCCAATGACATCTATTAAATCGCTAAATCCATTCACATCAATCCTTGCAACCTGATCGATTTCAAGACCTGTGATAATACTGATGATTTCAACAAGATCGGCCATAGATTGTTCATTTTGCCCTGTCAAATTATAGACTTCATTCAATTTACAATAAAGCACGTAATTATCTGGGTTATTTGCTTTGATCTCTTGAAAGAGTTCGTCTCTAAAATCTATGACTAAATCCCTAGGCACTGAAACAACATCGATTTCGTTTTTAACCGTATCAATGTATCCAACCATCAAAACATCCGTCAAACTTTCAGAAGCATCCATTCCAATTAATAAGCCAGTAAAAGTGTCCGGTACTGTGTCCTCAACTTCAATGATTTCCTCAGCATCTCCCTGTCCGTCAGGTTGTGGCGTCTCTTCTACTTCTGAAGCCTGGGTGTTTCTAATATTTGAATTGTCTATGGACGCGCCTAAAAATGACATTCCTAAAATAATGATTGTACTGATCACTAATGATATCAACCATAAATCCTTTTTTTTCATAACCTTTTGCCTCCAAATAGCCTTTTCAACAAAAAACTTGATTTCGCTTCAAAGACATTATACTACAAATCGCAAAAAATGCCATACTTTTCGCTAAAATGTTCATTATCACCGAGAAAAGTTGCAGCAAAAGCAACTCTACGTTATACTTAGAAAATACTTCTTATTCAATAGTATAGCCATAAAAAGCAATCAAACCTTAGCAGTTGTTGCTTAAAATATCATAAAAAAGAAAGGTTGGAGAATATTATGTCACTACTAATTGGTTCACATGTTTCTATCTCTGGCGGACTCATTGGAGCTGCTATGGAAGCACATTCCTATGGTGCTAACACTTTTATGATTTATACAGGTGCTCCACAAAACACCATTCGTAAAGACATTGACAAACTCAAAATTGAAGAAGGTCAAGCCTTCTTAGCACAAAATGATTTGCAGGAGATTGTGGTTCATGCACCCTATATTGTTAATTTAGGTTCTTGCAATCCATCTATTTATGAACTTGCAAAAAGTTTTTTTAAAAAAGAAATCGATAGAACTGAAGCCATCGGGGCAAAATATATAGTGGTACATCCTGGTGCTTTTACCGAAAAAGATGCGGCTTATGGCATTAATCAGATTGCAGAAGCTTTAAACCACGTTTTGACCTCTGAAACAAAACCCTTTATCTGTTTAGAGACAATGGCAGGCAAAGGCTCAGAAATCGGAAGGACTTTTGAAGAATTAGCTGCAATCATTGAGCTTGTGGAATTGAAAGACAAAATTGGCGTATGTTTTGATACCTGTCACACCCATGACAGCGGTTATGACATCATCCATGATTTTAAAGGCGTCATTCAACATTTTGATGATCTCATTGGTATTGATCGCCTCAAGGTTTTCCATATCAATGGCTCATTAAATCCAAAAGGTGCAAAAAAAGACCGTCATGCTAATATTGGTGCTTCTGCAGATAACCCTAGGGGCATGGACTACATCGGCTTTGAAGCCATATATAACATTGTTCATCATCCCGTGTGCCAAGATAAACCCTTAATTCTTGAGACCCCTTGGTTGGATGCAAAAACCAATTTATATAAGGAAGAAATTGCAAGCCTAAGAGGCCTCTCATAATGGCGAATAAAACCGTATTGATAACAGGTGCATCTAGAGGTATCGGAAAAGCCCTTGCATTGAAATTTGCCAGTGAAAACTACAAAGTCGTTATCAATGCGTCCAAAAGCTTTTCGGATCTCTTAGCTGTTGCCGATGAAATTAAAGCGGCTGGTGGTCAGTGTCTTCCAGTTCTCGCCGATGTTTCTGATTATGAATCGGTAAAAAATATGTTTGAAGAAATCGACTTGTTTTGTCCACATCTGGATTGTCTCATTAATAATGCAGGCATTTCCTATATGGGTTTACTAACAGAAACCCCCCCTGAAATTTGGGACAAAGTCATGAAGACGAATCTAACCTCTGTTTACAACTTGAGCCACCATGCCCTGCCTAAAATGATTGCACAAAAATCAGGGTGTATCGTGAACATATCCTCTATTTGGGGAATCTCTGGTGCCTCAATGGAAGTGGCCTATTCCGCCTCAAAAGGGGGCATTCATGCTTTTACAAAAGCCTTAGCTAAAGAACTTGGACCCAGTCAAATACGGGTGAATGCCATCGCATGTGGTGCCATTGAAACTTCCATGAATAACTGGTTAAATGAAGAAGAAAAAACGGCCTTTGAGGATGATATTCCTTTATGCCGCTTCGGAAAGGTTGAGGAAGTGGCTGATCTAGCCTTTTTTCTAGCCTCTGATGCTGCTAAGTACTTAACCGGTGAAATCATCCGCTTAGATGGTGGCACCTTATAATGCAAAGTTATTAAAGCAAAACCTTTGTTAAGAGAGTTTCTCGAAACAAAGGTTTTTTTATGAAGAGCGGGTTCTTTTATCTACCTGTTGGGTATTGAATAAAGGTATCTTGTATGCCGTCATAAATGGCTTTTGCAATGCGATCTTGAACAACTGGGTTAGCTAAAAGCTTACTGTCCGTAGCATGGGTCAAAAAGGCGCCTTCTAATATAACCGCAGGCATATTTGTATTTTTTAGGACAAATAAGGAATTGTTATCTTTTATGCCTCTATCGTGTAAACCAATAGCACCTACCATATATGCGTGCATGATCTTTGCCAGCTTAACGGAGCTAAACCCTGAATTACTGTCTTTAAAATAAATGGTTTCAGTTCCTGTATGCTTAGATGTGAAGGCATTATTATGTATACTCACAAAGAAATCCGCTTCTACTGCATTGGCAAGGTCTGTACGCTCTTGTAAAGCGATATAGGTATCATCTCTTCTTGTGTAATAGACTTTAACAGTAGGATCTGATTGCATATACCCTTTTACCATATTGCCAATGGAAAGGTTAATATCTTTTTCATACAAACCATTAGCTACTGCACCAGGATCTTTACCCCCATGACCAAAATCTAATATAATAATTTTAGAATAAACTTCCTTGGGCTTATAGCCTTTTATGTAAATGCCATTTTCATCTTTTTCCATTTTAAAAACATATATATCGTTTTCGCGAATGACGATATTGGTATACCCTGTCGTCGCATCCGTTTCAATATTAATGGATGAAATATAAGGATCTTCTACTTGAATGCCACCTTCTCCAAATATATTTTCGAAGTTTCCAGGTAGTTGAATGATAAACTTTTTTTCATAGTAGCGATCGTCATAGGTCACACTGGCAATGTCAATTTCACTTGCATTTTCTAAAGCGATCACAGGATGCTCTTCACTGGTGTAATTGATGTTGTCATAACTGGGTTCTAAAAGTTGTATAATTGTGGTTTGTCCGTCGACTTTTGTAATGGTATAGTCGGCTTGTCCCTCTGTTTCAATAACTACCCTTGCCATTTTGGGTTCAAACTGAGCCGTTCTAATGGACTTGACGTATTGCCCTTCCACACCTTCTTGGGATTGATAATTCAGAAGTGTTATGGTATTAGGTAAGTCAAAAACAATCCGATCTGGATTACTGAGTCGAAAGGCTTTCACATCAGGAGCGTTTGTTCCTGTCAACTTAATAAAGTCACCCACTTCATTTTGTTCCAAAGACACTGCCTGCAAATTATTTGCATCCATACTGAAGGATAAAGATTGCAAATCTGTACTCGGTGTTAAATAATAAGTTGCTGCTGGATTAATTAAATCAAAAACAACTCTCAGAACTTTTTTGCCCTCAGCATCTTCTTTTTGTTGACTGGATCTGACGCTTGAAACCAGTAGATTTGAAGCGTAAGCTTGGGTATAATAACTGTCACTGTTGAATCCATAACTGGCACCATGTATATCTACAATGTACTTATTATCTAATATAAACGTCGACACAGAAGATATGGGTCCACTCGCTTGGATATCAAAGGTGTTATTCCCTCCATCAGAGTTAAACTTAACAGAAGTAATCTTCACTTCTGGGCTGTTTTGAGAAACCAAGAACGTTGAATTAGGTATCGAGGTTTGAATCTCACCTGTACTTACCCAACGAATAGGATTGTTAACCAAGACCGTTGGTAGGGCGCGTTTGGCCTTTTCTGAA
>CAZJIO010000007.1:32840-34318 GCA_964546035.1 uncultured Eubacteriales bacterium
TAAAGTTTCTCCGGTAGAATCCTCTAATTCACCAGCAACTGCCGATGGGCTTGTCATATTGACTGTAAAGGTCTGACTGTCCCAGGCTATGCCAATACCCAGACTTTCTGATACAAATCTTAAGGGGATCATGGTCTTGGAATTTTCTTTGCTCATATCTCGGATTAATGTTGCCGGTACATCTAAAGCAACTTCTACACCATTGACTGTTGCAATTTTACTTCCGATTTTTAAGACAATGAATTTATCCTTATTGGTAATATACACTTCTTGCTTCGCACCATTCCATTGAACAATTGCATTGACGCCTTTTGCCTCAAAAACCTCTCTTGCTGGAACCAAAGTTCTTTCATCAATAATAATAGCCGGCATCTCACCCGTTTCTAAAGGCTTGCCATCTATTACTAATGAAACAAGTTTGCTTGAATAGCGATAAACTTGTCCACCATATTCTATGTAAAATTTATCTCTATACTCGCCTGCAAAGGAAGTATTATAGACACCCACCATAAGCATATTTACAATTAAAAATAAAGCCATTACCTTTTTCATTATGTCAACTCCTTCATTTTTTTTGTTACCCTGCTCTTTTGTAAATTATTCACTTATGTCAAAACACAAAAACCTATATTATGACTGTATTATAGCAAAGAAACCACAGAATAGAAAGTTATTACAGACCGATGTAATATACTTTTAATATTTGACAGCCTTCGTCACATTATGTTAACAACAATGTCAAATTTTCTCTTATCACATCATATTCTGAACACGTTTTTATACAGATAGGGCATGAGCATTTTTACGACTAAACCGATTAATAGGCCACTGATTGCACCTGTTACACTGAGTATGGGTAAAAAGCTGAGAGCAACGGCAACATTTTTCGTCACAAAAGCCACAACAATGAGTTGTCCTATATTATGAAAAAAGGCACCTGCTACACTAATACCTACTGTACTGATCATTTGTCCCATCACCCTCATCAACAAATACATGATTAGGAAACTCAGTATCCCGCCTGACAGACTGTACCAAAAACTCATCACACTTCCAACGAAAATGGCATTCATAGTCACCCTTAACACGACCAAAGTCAAGGTTTCTTTAAACCCAAAAAGGTAGAGGGCAGTCAGAGTAATGGCATTGGCCAGACCTAATTTGACACCCGGAAATGTAAAAGGCAGTGGAATAAATCGTTCAAAATAGCTGAGCACCAAAGCCATTGAAATCAGGAGTGCAATAATGACCATTTTTTTTACTTTTGAAAAGCCCTTGGCTTTATTGTACAATTGCATCTACGCCATCCTCCGAGCTACCCACTATTTCGACATGCACTTTATTTGGTAGACACACTATATTTCGACCTACTTGATGAATCTCACCAGTCTGAATGCAAATTTTATCTGGGCAATCTGCATCTGTCATTTCTACATTTCCAGCATGAACCAGAATATCATTTCTGCCTAACTCTGTTT
>CAZJIO010000007.1:34335-34589 GCA_964546035.1 uncultured Eubacteriales bacterium
TGTTTCTACAACAATTTCCTTGGTTGACATAATATTAACTCGGTCATAAAGTTCGCCTTTGTAATATACTTCGACAAACTTTTCACTTTCTTGGACGTTCATATCTTTATAAAAGTTCCACAAATAAATGCCCGCGGCCAAGAAGGCTATTGCTGCAATAATAATCCAATCATTTCTTTTCATCTATATCACCTGTTTCTTTTTAATTTGGTTAAATTGCTCTTAAGATTATGTCCCTAATCATATCATAAAAT
>CAZJIO010000007.1:34608-38916 GCA_964546035.1 uncultured Eubacteriales bacterium
ATGTCTTTTCAGTAAAAGAAGTATCAACAGATTTTCGACATATCTGTTGATACTTCTTTAAAATATCCTATAGTAATCCTGATTTATATATATTTTTGACAAGCAAATACAGCAATCGCACCATCTGCAGCACTTGTTATCACTTGTCTAAGGGTTTTCTTGCGAACATCACCAGCAGCAAATACACCAGGTACACTGGTTTCACAGTCTTCGTCGGTGATGATCCAATCGCCATCCGTTTCTACTTTACCTTGGACCAATTGGGAATTGGCATTGGTACCAACGGCTACGAATACACCATCCACTTGAAGTTCTGACTTTTCACCGGATTTATTAACCAGTTTAACACCTGTAACATTTGTTTCACCCATGATTTCTTCCACTTGGGTATCCCAGATGATTTCAATGTTAGGTGTTTTAAATAACTTATCTTGATAAAACATGACCGCTCTCAGCTCATGCCTTCTATGAATTAAATAGACCTTTTCACACATTCTAGCCAGATAGATGGCATCTTCTACTGCCACATCACCACCACCTATGATGGCGGTTTTCTTGCCTCTATAAAATGCCCCATCGCATGTCGCACAATAAGATACACCTATACCCGTCAATCTGTCTTCACCAGGAACGCCTAGCTTCTTCCAATTAGCGCCTGTGGCCAAAATAACCGACTTTGTTTCATAAGTGCCACTCGAGGTAATGACTTTTTTAATCTCGCTTTCTATTTGGATATCCAGAACATCCTCACTTTTAATTTCAACGCCAAGACTTGCGGCATGTTCTGAAAACATAGTCGCCAATTCAAATCCCGATACATGTTGTATGCCTGGATAATTATCGACTTCATAGGTATTAATGATTTGTCCACCTGCAAAAGCTTTTTCAAGCAGCACAAATTTTAGCATCGCTCTATTGGCATAAATAGCTGCCGAAACACCTGCTGGTCCTGCACCAACAATGACTAAATCATATACTTCATTCATTTTCCGATCTCCTTTTAATCTTCAAAAATAGCCATATACCAATCCTGTATATAGCTATTATGACCCTTATTAACTTAAACAATATTTTCTTGAATCACTTTTGATAATTCCTTTATAGAAACGGGTTTTTGTACAAAGGCTGATATCCCACTTTCCAACAACTCGTTCATGCCATGTTCCATAGAATAACCAGATAAAACAACGATTTTCTTTGTAGGATCAATTTTCAAAAACGCTTCATACAATTGTCTACCACTAATCTCAGGCATAATCATGTCCACGAACACCAATGATATTTCACTGTGTCGCTCATTAAACAGTTGAATCGCTTCAATTGGCGACCCACATAAGATTGCTTCATATCCTAATAAAGTTAATATTTCGCCCATTAATTCTCGAATGATATCCTCATCATCCACAACTAATATTTTTTTCATGCCAGTTTCTTTGTGTATCTCCTCTGATAACTCCATACAATTTGAGCTCCTTTTCATTGAAGGTGTTCCTCAAATTATAGCCCTGTAGTTTCTTACTCCACTATTATACCAACTGTGGTTATAAAAGACAATAAGATTTCATCCTTGTCTTTTAGATCGTCACGTATTATGATGTTGATAGTATTAAAATGGATGGGGGAAACGGCATGAATTACGAAGAAAGTGTTAAATTCTTAGAGGAAACAGAAAAATCAGGCAGTCATTATGGTCTAGATTCCATTATCCGGTTGCTGTCACAACTTGGAAATCCTAATGAGGCTTTGAAGGTGATCCATATTGCTGGCACAAATGGAAAAGGGTCTGTAAGCAATATACTTTCCAGTGTTTTAGTCGAAAGTGGGTTCAAAGTAGGTCTCTTTAATTCGCCCCACATCCTTTCTTATACCGAATGTATTAAGCTCAACCAAAACACGATTTCAAAGGAAGACTTTGCCGTATGTGCGACTCATACAAGATTGGCTTGTGAGGCACTGGTTGCTATGAACTTTCCTCATCCAACGGCCTTTGAATGTCTTACCGCCCTTACCCTCTTATATTTTCATACCCAAGCTGTTGACTTCGCCGTTATAGAAGTAGGTCTTGGTGGTGCCGAGGATGCGACAAATGTATTCTCAGCCCCTCTAGCAAGTATCATCACCTCCATTAGCTTTGATCATATGGCGTTTCTAGGTGATACCCTAACTGCAATTGCCACTGCAAAATCAGGCATCCTTAAAAGTCAAAGCCCTGCTATTCTAGCCCCTAACCCTGATGAAGTCATGCAGGTCCTCTTTAACTCCTGTGCCCAACTGAAGGCGCCTTACTTCTTTGCTTCAGAACCAGAAATCAGCATTGAGATTCACAAAGAAAGTCTCACCGGGATGACCTTCTCCATGAAAACCCCCTATTTTGAGTATCAGAACTTAGAAACAAGATTCATTGGTAATCACCAACTGATTAATATTTCTGTCGCCTTAACAACACTTGAGGTGCTAAAAAGGCATTGGCTGTATGATGTCCCTGATTCAGCTGTAAGGGAAGGCTTGAGAAACACTTACTGGCCTTGTCGTTGTGAGTATCTAACCCATCCTATACCTCTCATCATTGATGGGGCACACAACGATGCCAGTCTTACAAGTTTGATCCAGGTATTAGAAAAGTATTGTCCTACACAAGGCGTTACCTTTCTCTTTGGTGTCCTCAAAGACAAAACTGTGGCGTCCATGCTAATTCAACTTTCTGCTCTCACTCAGACTATTTTTATCACAGAGCCTCTATCACAACGCGCACTTCCTTTATCTGAGCTTCAGCTTAAGTGTGAAAAATGCTTCCCGGAGGTTTTTGCTATAGAAAATCGGGAAAGAGCCTTTGACGAGGCCCTTTTACATGCAAAAAAAACCAACACTTTACTTTGCTGTGTTGGCTCTTTATATCTATCGATTCCCCTTAGAAAATATATTGAAAAAAGCTTTTAAAATCAATGGCTTCCTCTAAGGTTAAGGGTGCGGAAATATGGTAACCTTGGACAAAGTCACAGCCCAAACCTTCTAAACACATCAATTGCTCTTTTGTTTCAACACCTTCAGCAGTGACCGTCATTCCCATAGCACCTGCTACAGAAATCATCATTTTCACTACATTTAGACACTTGATATTGTTGGGTAACTGAGCCACAAAAGTGCTGTCTATCTTAATATCATTGATGTCAGTGTTGTTCAAATCAGATAAGGAAGAATATCCCGTACCAAAATCATCGAGATGAATCTTAATACCCATTTTTTGAAGCTGATCCAAGCTTCTATTGGCTTTATCATAGTTTTCAAAGAGGGTTTTTTCTGAGACCTCAATTTGAACCCTTTTTTTATTGAAACCGAAGCTCTCAATTTTATCCATTTGTTGAATAGAGAACAGTTGCTTTGCTGAAAAATTAATGGATACAAAACATTCTTCACCCTCCTTATTGAGGGCATTGATGGCTTCATCCACACAATCAATGACAAAACTCCCAATATTTTCAATATCTCCGGTATCCTCGGCAATAGGCAGGAATTCCATGGGGCTGTAGATCACCCCTTTGTCATCACCCCAACGAATAAAGGCTTCAAACCCAACGACCTTATAACCTTTTAAGCTCATAATGGGTTGATATTTAACGGATAATTCATCGTTGAGTTCTGCTGTTTTTAAACTGCTTTTAATGAGGTGAAGGTGTTGTAGTTTTTCTTCAATGTCTTTTTCAAAAAATCGACATGTGCCATAGCCAGACTTATCTTTTTTTGCTTCATACATCGCAGCATCTGCATCTTTCAAAACAAGCTCGCTATGAGAATATTTACTCACCTCATAAACAAGTCCAATGCTAGATCCGATTCTAATTTCAGATTTTCCGACACGAATTGGCATGGCTATGGATTCTTGAACCCGATTCAGTATGTTTGTGATCTCCGTTTTAGAAACCAGTTGTAACAATATTGCAAACTCATCTCCACCAATACGTGCAACGATATCGCCATGACGCAGTGCTTTTAAAATCCTCTGAGAAACGGTAAATAACACTTCATCACCAAATACATGTCCATAAGTGTCGTTTACTTCTTTGAAATAATTCAAATCCAGTACAGCAAGAGAATATTTCTTAGTTTCTTTATCGCTTTCTCTTTGGGTGAATATTTTACTATTCACTGTCTTCATAAAAAATTCTCTGTTATAAAGTCCAGTTAGGGAATCGTGATGGGCTTGGTAGGTAATTTTTTTGATGCTTTCAATTCTTGTCATACCGGTTTTAATCTGTTCCGACATGGCTTTAATAAAAGTCAGTAAGTACTCCGCTGACATATCTGTATTTT
>CAZJIO010000007.1:38940-50543 GCA_964546035.1 uncultured Eubacteriales bacterium
AAAGATGAAAATCATAATTTTGTCATGAATTTTCATGGCAACTTCAACTTCATCTCCAATTTGAGTCATCAAGTAGCTATTTTTTTGATCCAATTTCATTTGGTTCGCAAGGGTATCCATCAGGTTAAAGACATGATCAAATTCTTTTGGCTTAAATTTTTTATAGCTGATAAGTTTGTCTTTACCATTGACGTATTCCACATAAACATTGTCAAAATCCTTACCTGCTACACACATATACCTGGCAGAAAGTTCATTGACAATGGCTTCATAGATGTGCTGATACAGTTCTAGAATGGCTTCGGAATGGTTGACGCTTTTGGCTATGGCTAAAAGGACATGGTTCATTTTATCCACTTTCTTTTGACTGGTAACATCCGTTAGGGACATAAGAATCCCTAAGATTTTTTTCTCGCTATTGAGAACGGGTGTGTATTTGACGTTTTTATAAACATCGTTACCAAATTTTCTTTCAACAACGTGGCCTTTCATATTGGAAATAGCTTTGCCTGATTGGCAATCTATGCAGGGTCTCCCTCTATCATAAAAAAGCTCGTAGCATTTTTGTTCCTGTGAATCATTGTCAATATTAAATTCATTCTTAATAATTTCATTCATCCACATGATGTTGTAATCTCGATCAATGAGCATCATGCCTTCTGCTATGCTCTCTAGGATGAGTTTTTTTTCAATTTCTGAAGCCTTTAGTTTGGCATAAAGGGCTTCTATTTCTGTTCCTTGTTCAAAGGCATCCAGGGCAGCTTGAACCATTTGCACCACCTCTTCTGCCTCAGAACCCTTCTTAAGCATTTTAAAAATTGCGTTGGAATTGATGATCTCTGGAGAAAAAAATTCTTCTTCCTCCACATAGAAAATTATTTTGGTTAACTTGTTGATGGCCTTTATGTGTGCTTGTAGGCTTTGGCTTTTATCCTCTTTGAGACTGATGCTGGTCATTAAAACCGCGGTATCAATCTTAATCCCTTTTAAGGTTTGGATGACTTCTAGGGCTTCAGTCAGGTTATTAGCAATTTCCACCACATATTCTTTTCCAAAATATTCTAATATAATGCCCTCGACCCTATCCAAAGATCTATTTTCCGAATCGAGACATACGATAGCTTTCTGCATTGTTCTCTCCCCCAATTACAGTGTCACCTAAGCCCTAGGGCTTAATATAAAAATGAGTTCCTTTTTATGTTCCCGACTGACTGGCGAAAAATCCCAATCACCATAGATTTCCTGAACGATAAACTGATTAGCCTCGAACATGGCCTTTGCCTGTCCTTCATACCAATATGCCATTCTCATAGGTTCTTCAAATAAAATGGGTTCTTGCCCTTTAGTTGTCATTTCATAGATGTTACTGTAGCTGATGATTTGTTGCTTATCAAAATGTCTTCCGCCAACATATTCTCTTTTTATTGTTGTGCGTAATGTTTCAGAGTAAAAGGACATTTCTGTCACATGTTTCTTTTCCCAATCCAGATAAAGACTTGGATCCGGGTCAAAAAGATCGATGATCACTGTCCCACCACTATTCAAATGCCTTTTAACATTCTCGAGACACTGTTCTCTGTACTTATCGGTTAGGAGAAATTGAAACACCCGAAAAGGGAAAATAACATAGTCAAACTGCTGCTTTAAATCAAACTGAATCATATCGCCATGCACTGTCTTAATTTTCCCGCATATGTCATCTAAGCCTTGAACAATTTTTTCGTTAAATATCCCTAGCATTTCTTTGGATAGATCTAGACCAACAACCTGATTGCCTCTTTTAGCAAGTTCATAACCGATTCGACCGGTACCACAACCTAATTCAAGGACGCTGCTCTGGGATGGTATCATTTGTTTATAGAAGCTGACATCTCGATTACCACTTTCTTTTAAAATCTCATCGTATAAGACTGCTGATTTTTGATACAAGTTTTCCTTTAAAGGCTGAGCGGCTGAAACAGCTGGCTTAAAGTACTCCATATAACCTATGTATTCGCCTGATTCATTTCTAACGGCTTTCATGAAGGCGTTAAGCTTATCCATTTTTCTGACCATGACTTCTTCCAACTTGCCGTCAATCATTTGTTCTTGATATTGTTTAATTTTTTCCATGGAAGCCGGTCTATGAAAATCCTCTAGACTTCTGCCAATCAACTCTTTCCCACCACTTTTTGAAAAGTGTTCTTGGGCTTTCTGGTCCATATATTGAATGATATGGTCAGAATCTGCATAAACAACCCCAAAATTCAAGCTGTCCAGTATATGCAAATGTAAACTCATGATCAATATCCTCCCTGTTCCACCTTACTCGTAGTAGGCGGTGAAGTTTTCTTTAAAGTTTTGTACATAAGGTACAAATTCATCTTTTGGTAACGCTCTGCTAAATAGAAACCCTTGAATTTCATTTGCCTTATAGACTTGAAGTATTTTAAATTGTTCCAGCCTTTCAACACCTTCAATATTAATCACATAATTAAGGGCTTGCCCTAGATCAATAATGGATTTAATGATTTCACGTTGAGTCACCTCTTCGATATTGTCGATAAAGCTTTTATCAATTTTCAGCTTGGTTATAGGAAATTCTTTTATATAATTCATAGAAGAATAACCTGTTCCAAAATCATCTATGGCAATGCCAACACCCAGTGCTTTAATCTGTGATAATAATAGGGCATTATGTTTAACATCCCGCATCATTGCCGTTTCTGTGATTTCAATTTCTAACAAATCCGCTTCTATTTCATTGATTTGAAGTGCATCCTGTATGACTTCTAGCAGATGTGTTCCTGTGAATTGACGGGCGGAAACATTCACAGATATCTGCATATGGAGTCCCATAAGCTGCCAAGCCTTAATTTGTCTACATGCCTCATAAATGACCCAGTCACCAATAGGAATAATTGAACCCGTTTCTTCCGCCATTTCTATGAACTTTGCAGGATATACCAGATTACCTTCTGGATGTCGCCACCGTATTAAGGCTTCACAGCCTACAATTTCACATTTACTAGAATCTACTTTCGGTTGATAGAACAATTCAAACTCTTGATATTGCAAAGCTTTTTTTAGTTGCTTTTCCATCTCGAGCCGATTAATGATATTCGTATAGAAACTTTCCTTATAAACACAGATGCTGTTTTTCCCATTCTTAATGGCTTCCATCATGGCAATATTGGCATTTGTTAATAGACTAATAGCATCCGTACCATGTAGAGGATAAAGTGATATGCCTATATTGGTCTCTAGATCGATTTCCTTGTTGCTGACTTTAAAAGTTTTTTGTAGTCCCACCAGAATGCCATTGCTTTGATATAAGGCTTCATCAATGGTTTTGCTGTTGAAATCGACTATTAAAAATTCATTATGGTGCATGCCAATCATACAGCTTCTATCGATGACAACATCCTTAATGAGTTGAGTAATTTGTATGAGAATTTCATTACCTACATGATGGCCATATGAATCGTTAATTGTTTTAATGTTCCCTAAATCCACGTTATAAATTGCAAATTCCGACAACTTGTTGTTATGAATGTATTCAGCAAGCATTTCTCTTAATTTATCACGCTTCATCAGATGGGTTAATGTGTCATAAAAGGCCAAAAACTCAATGCGTTCATTTTTTTCCGTCAACTCATCGTATTGCTTGTTGAGCTTTTCTGTGCTGTTTTTTAAAAATTCATTGCTTGCTTCTAACTCAACATTTTGAACTTCGAGTCTTTTTTCTGCTCTTTTACGTCTAGAAAGATTGATGAGAAAACCAACAACCAACAAAATCATCACCAATAGAATCGCTATTGTCGAGTAGAAGACCTTTTTATTAACCGTTACTTTTGTAGATGGCCCTCCTAAGATAATAGAGCCTTTTGGTAAATGTGCTTCAGTGATGTTAAATTCTTGTAAGCGATGATAATTGAAAGTGTACTGTGCCACAGGTTGATCGATGATTGTTATATCTGAGGCTTTGATACCACTTAATATTTTTTTGGTAAAATCGGCTATAATTTTTCCATGTTCATAGGAATCAACCGCTAGACCACCAATAGCCCCTTCGTCAACAATGTAGCAACTCGCCATAGCATAAACCGGTAAACCCGTTTTCTCAATGAGCAGTGATGAAAAACTGGCATGATCTAAAAAATCACCGTTGCGCGTCTTCATTGTTCCAGCAACTATGATTGCTGTATTGGGACCATAAGGTTCTACCGCAACCAACAGTTCATCAAAATTCTTTCTCAGCTCGCTTTTAAAATAAATCGCGGTATGATTTTTCTTACCCTCATTTACAATGGCTTCAGCCTCTGCTATGGCCGTTGCAGAAATTGCACCACAAACAATCAAGGTATCCACTTTAGGATGGAGCTTTAAAACAAGTTTAATCGTATCCTCTTGGGAAGAAGTTTGTGCAATACCTGTAGAATTCTCAGTGAACAAATCTTTTTCAGAATAATTATTAATACCGCCAAAAACAACTGGAATACCACTAAATAGCGATTCATAATAAAGTTTCATGAAATCATTTGCGAAATTATCACACACAATGATTGCATCAAACCTCTCTTCTTTATATTTTTTATAATAAAAAAGATATAATTGTTTAAAATAGGTGTCATTGTTATAACGATAACTATCCATATATTCTATTGTAATCTCTAGATTTTCATCCTTCAATCCCTCTTGAATCCCCATTTCAAGCTCATCTGACCAAAACAGGCCCGCATGATAGGAATCTAGGACTAAGACTTTTTTCTTCTGTCCGGTTTCAAGGGTTTCTGCTTGAATAGGCAGATACCCTATGAAAATAAGTACGATTAATAATAAACTCAAAGCCCTTTTCAAGGTATCGCCTCCTTCAGCATTCTTACTCTATTCTAACGTATATCGATCTCTTATGACAAGTATTTTTACTTATTTTCCATATCTGCAAATAATTGGTAGGTTTTAGGGGCATTTTGCTTTAAAGTTTCCTTTGAAGCCACATCAAAGTAATACATCACAAAGGCTTCTGCGAAAAACTCTTCATCGTATTCGAAATAATCATTGCCTGGAAATAAGACCTCATCTTCAGCCTCACAAATGGCTTGAAATGCAGGATCTGTTGAGGAAAATCCATATAAGTTGAAAAAATGATAATCTATCAAATGGGCAACCTCATGGAGTTCCAAGCAATAGCTCCCATGGCCCATACCTTCTGCACTGTATCCAATCCTTGCAATGATCAAGTGACCGCCAGCTCCTGGTACATCGTCCCAAGTCAATCCCGTCGCTTCCCATCCTCTAGGAACAACACCTTTTAAATACTCATATTCTGGTTCATCTGTCAGGGGATTATTAATGAGTCGAAGTCTTACCCCATCTTCAATTAATTTTTTCAAATATTGAATCGGTATATTGGAAATACGATTCATCATATTTTGAGCTTCTGCTATGTCGTATTGGTCTTGAGGGAGCTCAACAAATACATTTAAAACCCATTCATAATCGCTTTGACTAATGATCCCTTCTATCTGTGCTACTTCTTCATCCATATCCTTCTGAGCAACTAATAATTCAGCTAAGGAATACTTCTGATTCTTGAGTGAACTTTTTAAAGCTTCAAGAGATACCAGCGCCAAATGATCCCGTAAAAAAGTTTCACTTAGCAATTGTGCCTCAATTTCCTTGCTGATCATGCCGATTTCAGCAGATTTATCAATGGCTTTTGTCCATGTAAATTCTCCAGCTGCATCATCGTATCCCAACGCCCGCAAAGCATAGGTCAGATATTGCTGAGCGCTCATTTTATCATTTGTGCCAAATTTTTGATTACCAATACCCTTTGTTATACCTTCATAATAAGCAAGATTGGCGTAGCCTATTGCCCATTTAGGTACATCATTAAAATAACTCCAGTCATCCATCATAGCAAGTGCATCGTCTTCTCTTCCAATGAGTCGAATGAACATCACTAAACCCTCAATTCTAGATGGCTCCCTTCCTAAATCAAACCCTTTTTCTGACCCTCTAAAAATCCCTAAGGCTTTTAACGTCTCCGCTTGTAACAGAAACTGATCACTTTCGCTATTCGCCTGGACCACTGAGGTAAAAGTATGGGGCGATATCAAGAATATCACCGTTAATAAAATGGCTATAAAACGTTTCTTCATCATCCCTTGCTCCTTATTTTCTATATTTAATAGCTAATCCTTTCAAGAAATTTCTAGCGTATCGATCGCCACACTCTTTATAATTTTTATGTCCTTCCTTTCTAAAAACCGCACTTAATTCCCCTTTGGTTAATCTTCCCCCACCTAATTCGAGAATTTCTAACATCTCCTCACTGTTTAAGGAAAGGGCAATTTTAACCTTTTTTAGTAGGATATTATTAACACTTTCGCTGCTCTTTAGGTTGGCTACATGACCTTCCGTTTGATCTGGTTTCGCTTCTTGTCTGCCTCTTTTGAAAATGATAAAACCATTCAAAAAGGAAGTAATGGTAAGATCATTACATTTTAATTGGGCTTCATTTTCTTCTGAGTCGTCAAAATCTACCACTTCATTTGGCTGCTTATCACTTGCTTTCGTAAGCATCTTCAGCACTTCTTCTTTTGTTAATTGAACACCGCCTAATTTAAAAATCTCTATCAAATCTGTATTTTTTATATCAAGGGCATATCTTAATCTAATTAATAAGTCGTTATTATTCATTTTCAAACCTCCTGAGCCTGCTATTAATATGTCGTACGCCTTTATTATATCATATTAAGTGCTGACGTCCTACTTAGTTATACACCAATTCGTCAGGTTTATGCCCAAAACAGTATCATTTCTAAGATTCATGTGAAGCCATTCTATTTTCTTTGGCGGTCCATGGGTATACACTATAACTATACTTTGAAAGGTGGTGTCACTATGGTACCTGAACAAATTTTAATGAGCACGGTTTTTATCGCAGGATTTCTTTCTTTTTTCGCTCCTTGTATTCTACCTTTGTTGCCTGTTTATATTTCCGTTTTATCTACAGATGAAAAAGGGTCCTTAGAAAATCAGAAATTATTGACCTTTGGAAAATTGATCATAAACCCTCACTTAATCTTTAAAACCTTTTTATTTGTTATGGGCATCTCCACAAGCTTTGTCCTCTTAGGTTTTGGGGCAGGGGCATTGGGTTCTTACATCAATACCAAGTGGTTCATCATGGTTTGTGGCTTTATCGTGATCTTGTTAGGGCTACACCAAATAGGTTTGTTTAACTTTTCCTTCTTAGAGCGGGAAAAGAAAGTTCATCTTAAACGAAGTTCTAAACGTGATGTGTTTGGCACTTATTTACTAGGCTTTACCTTTAGTTTTGGTTGGACCCCCTGTATTGGTCCTATCCTTGGAGCTGTTCTCGGGCTATCCGCTAGCAAAGGTCAAGCAGCTTATGGTGGATTGCTCATGTTTGTATACGCTTTGGGCTTGCTCATTCCCTTTATGATTTTATCCATTTTCTCAGACCTCTTATTAAGACATGTAAAATTACTCAAGAAACATATGAAAAAAATACGTATCGTCGGAGGCATTATCATTGTCCTCATGGGTCTATTGCTTATGACCAACAACCTTAACCTATTGGTTACCTTACTTAATTAAAGGAGTTTACACTATGAAAACATTAAAAATAATATCCATTATACTAGGAATGGTCCTCTTATTCACAGCTTGTTCTAGCCCGGCTAAAGCACCAGAAACAAAAGATAAAATGGAGACAACCACTGTTGCAATGACAAGTGAAGAGATGGAAACCGCAGAGATGGAGACCGAAGCCATGGAAACTTCAAACGAAGAACAAATGTCCACAGAAGCTATGATGACAAACACTGGTGATCCAGCCCCTGTATTTGAACTCGTCGATGTCACTGGTTCTACGCATAAGCTATCTGACTATGCTGGCAAGAAAGTATACATTAAGTTCTGGGCTTCTTGGTGTTCCATTTGTTTAGCTGGCATAGAAGAAGTTAACACCCTTGCGGGGGATGAAATGAAAGATTTTGTGATCTTAACCCTGGTTTCTCCTGGCTATAACAACGAGAAAAAGAGTCCTGCGTTTATCAAATGGTTTAATGGTGTGGATAATGTATCTAACTTAACTGTTTTGCTGGATGAAGATGGCGATTTGACCCGTGAGTTTGGTGTACGTGGCTACCCAACCTCAGCATTTATAGGCTCGGACGGTGTCCTTGTTAAAACTCAACCCGGTCATTTGAGTAATGATCAAATCATTGCTGAATTTGAGATGATCTATTAATAGGAGGAAATAAAAATGACAAAATTACGCATATGGGGCATTATATTAGGTTCTATTTTACTCATAACCGCATGTTCTCCAAAGAGCAACCCGATTCCTGAAGAACAAAGCCCAGAAGTTGCAGCAGCAGCACCATCTATGATTGATTTTAAATATCCAAATAACCCAAATACCGATTTAGCTTTCGATGAAAACAATTTAGCAGAAATATGGTTAGCCGGAGGGTGCTTCTGGGGTGTTGAAGCCTATATATCAAGACTTTATGGTGTCTATGACGTCACCTCTGGCTATGGAAACGGTGATACAGAAGATCCCACCTATGAAGACGTCATTACGGGTAAAACAGGTTATGCTGAAACCGTTCATGTGCTTTACGATCCCCAAAGGACGAACCTTGAAACCTTGTTAACCTTCTATTTCAAAATCATTGATCCGACACTCCTGAATCAACAGGGCAATGATCGAGGCGAACAGTACCGCACAGCTATCTTTTACAACGATCCATCAGAAAAAAGTATCATTGACAAAGTAGTCGCTAAAGAACAGGAACGATACGACGAACCCATTGTGACTGAAATAGAACCTTTTTCTAATTACACGATAGCCGAGGAATACCACCAAGATTACCTTGAAAAAAACCCAAATGGATATTGCCATATCTCTTTTGACACTCTTGAAGAACAAATGCTTCCAATATCCATTGATCCAAGCCTATACCCAAAACCGAGTGATGAAGCACTTAAAAAAACATTAACAGCTGCTCAATACGCAGTTACTCAAAATGATGAGACTGAGTTTGCCTTTTCAAATGAATATTGGAATACCTTTGAACCCGGCATCTATGTAGACGTCGCTACCGGTGAACCCCTATTCTCTTCTGCCGATAAATACGATTCAGATTGCGGTTGGCCCAGCTTTACAAAGCCCATTATACCTGAAGTTGTTACCTATATAGAGGATACAAGCTTTAATATGGTACGGGTTGAAGCAAGGAGTCGTTCTGGCAACAGTCATTTAGGTCATGTTTTTGAAGATGGTCCGGTAGATAAAGGGGGTTTAAGGTATTGCATTAACAGTGCCTCCATAAAATTTATACCTCTAGAAGAAATGAAAGCTTTAGGTTATGGTTACCTTGTAAGCATTGCAAAATAAAGGCTTCTGAGGTAAGATTAATTTTAAGAGGTGTTCTTATGTATAAATTGTTATTAGTAGATGATGAACCTATTATTATAAAAGGCATTCGATCTTTTGTTGATTTTCAGAGCCTATCAATTTCAGCGGTTTATGAAGCCACCGACGGTGAAGAAGCTCTCGAATGCTTTAAAACCCATCTGCCAGATCTTATTCTGGCAGATATTAATATGCCCAAAATGAATGGCTTGGCTTTTGCCATCGCTGCTAAAGCCATCAAACCGGATGTAAGAATTGCTATTATTACCGGCTATGATTATTTTGATTATGCTGTGACCGCTTTAAAATCGGGGATTGATGACTATATCCTAAAGCCTGTCTCAAAAAAAGATATTCAAGAGGTATTAAAAAAATTAATCACCAAACATCAAGAGTCCCGTAACCAAACGGAGGTCTCCTCCCTTATTAATGAAATCATCAGCAAATCAAACATATCAGAGGATGAAGGGTATCAAGTCAGAATTCAAAAAGAAATGGAGAGTAATATTGCAAATATCGATTTTTCCTTAACCTTTTTAGCAAAGCAAATGTCACTGAGCCCAACCTATCTGTCCAGCCTTTTCAAGACTTTATGGAAATACCTTTCAGGATTATATGCTGACACTTCGCTTAGATCGATCAAAAATTCTGCTGCTCAGCACGGATTTGAAAATCTATGAAATCGCCGCAGCCATCGGCTTTGAAGACCCTAATTATTTTAGTGCCACATTTAAGCGAAAGTTTGATTGCTCCCCAAATCAGTTCAAAGAAAAAGCGAGGGACTAAGGATGCTAAAATTAAAAATGATGAAGAAATTACGCGTTCAAATAGCCCTATATTTTTTAATTGCCAGCGCTATAACCCTATTACTCATGGGCATCATTTTGTATGGCAGCATATCCTCTGTCGTTCTGAGTGAAGCCCTCGCAACGACTAAAACCTCAGTGGATAAAAGTGGCGGTTATTTAGAGCTGTATATCGATCGACTTAAAGCCGTTTCAAGTTTGTTGGCTGAAAATCCCCAACTGGTCAATTATTTTTCTAATGCCCCTTTAGATTCGGTTGCCACACGAGAGGACATTTTGACCACCATCCGCACCACCATCGCTTCTGATCAATTCATGAAATCCGTCATTTTAGTCAGTAAAGATGGTAAAATATTGTCGAATGAAGGCGGGCTAGACATGTCCATGTCCAGTGACATGATGAAGGAGAAGTGGTATGTTTCTGCTATTAATAGCGGCAGTATGCCCGTCCTTACCTCTGCTAGAATGCAAAAATTCTCCATGGATAAGGAAAACTGGGTCATATCCATCAGTCGTGAAATTAAAAATCCCCAAGGTGAAAATATTGGGGTCCTCCTCATTGATTTACAATATCAGGTCATAGAAGACTATCTTTCAGATTTAGACTTAGGTAAAACAGGCTCCGCATTTATTATCAATGACAGTTCAGAAGTTGTCTATCATATGGATCCTTCTTACTTTGGGGACAACCTTAAGCAGCAACATCTTCAAGAAATCGTCCAAAGTAAAGCTGGCTATCGTGCAAAGTCGAACACCCTGACACACACCTATCACCTGAAAAATGCCGATTGGACTCTTGTAGGCGTCGCCTCCCAAGATGGTCTTGATGTCATTAAAAAGCAACTCTTAGAAACCTTCGTTGTGGTCGGTATCCTCTTGCTTGTTATTGCTGCGTTTAGTGTGGTTTGGTTTGCCGGAAGAATTACAGCACCCATTCAAAAGCTAGAAAGTGCCATGCACATTCTAGAAAAAGGGTTGTCCGAAGTAGAGATAGATGAAAAGGGTTGCTACGAGGCTCAAAGCTTAGCAAGGCACTACAACGATATGGTCCAAACCATTAAAAAATTAATGGCCGATATTTCTGAAAAGGAAAAGTATCTAAGGTCCTATGAAATCAGCGCCTTGCGAAGCCAAATTAATCCTCATTTTTTGTACAATACTTTAGATACCATTGTTTGGATGGCCGAGTTTAATAACAGTGAGAAAGTCATAGAAATTACGAAGGCTCTTGCTAAGTTTTTCAGACTTTCCTTAAGTGGCGGTAACGAATTAACCACCGTTGAAAATGAACTAGATCATGTAAGGCAATACTTATTTATACAAAAAGAACGTTATGGAGACAATTTATCTTATACCCTAGA
>CAZJIO010000007.1:50564-58956 GCA_964546035.1 uncultured Eubacteriales bacterium
TCAAATCCCTAAAATTCTGCTACAGCCTCTCGTTGAGAATGCTTTGTATCACGGTATCCGAGGGCTCAAAAGACAAGGTCACATCCAAATTAGTGCCAATAAGGTCCAAGATAATCTCATCCTTACGGTAAAGGATGATGGAGAAGGCTTTGATTTAGAAAGAATAGATGTGGCTGAATCCGATAAAGTGATTAAACTGGGTGGTGTGGGCATTAAGAACGTAGATCAACGGGTTAAGTTCTATTATGGTAAGGATTACGGCTTAACCATAGATTCCTGTATCGGCTGTGGTACCACTGTTGTGATTACAATTCCTCTTGAAAACAAAAGGACATAAAAACAAAAGATGATTTCTGTTTACCCCAGAAATCATCTTTTGTTTTTGCCAGTTCTTTCTTAATGTCGATCTGTTATCTCAATGTCTTTATAAGCAAGCAAATAATTAACGCCTGATACAATAACACCACCACCAATAAAATTACCAACAGCAACGATCCCTAAATGAGAAAATATTTCTGCCAAGGTCATTTCTGCGCCGCCAAAATAAGCCGTAAACAGATAGTACATATTGGCCACAACGTGTTCTGTTCCGCTTAAGACAAAGACTGTAATCGCCATCCACAAGACAAAAAACTTGGCAATTTCATCTTTACAACTATAAGCAAGACAGACCCCCGTGCAAACCAAGATATTACACAATATACCACTTGCAAAGAGTTGCCCTGCTGGCATATGCACCTTATGTAGGGATTTTTCGATGACCAGTGCCAACACCTTTTCATTAAACATACCAGAGGCATGGGTCATAAAAGCCATAAAAATAGTTCCAATCAAATTAGCCACAATGATGAGTAACAAGATGCCCATTATTTTATGTATTTTCGTGCGACCATGGTAAACGGCTATCATAACCATGCTATCACTGGTATACAATTCAGCATGCATCAGTAATATTGCAACAATACCTATAGGGAAAACTAATGCGCCTAAAAAAGCACCTAAGCCTGGATCCACAGTGGTTGCTGCAAGTTTCAAATATCCTATGGCACCAATAGAAATGTACATGCCTGCCAGCATACCCTGAACCAGTAAAATCATAAAGGATTTATTGGCTTTATGTTTGCTTTGATAGAGAATGTATTCCGTTAGTGCTTTGGGACCTGAGTAATTTTTATTCATAATAACCCTTTCTTAATGCAATATATTGTAGGTTCCTGTCAACTCCTATCATACCATAGATTTTAGGCGTGGTGAAGTCTCATCCTACACGTTCCATTATTTACTTTTCATTTTTATACATGACATTTGTCATATGATCTATGGCGCTATGTCACTTCTCTAGGGGATATAAACCTGCTACAATGAATTCAATAGAAATTTTATCAGATCCTAGGAGGAAAATAATATGATCATTAAAGTGAGTAATCTTGTAAAGCGATATGGTGATTTAGTAGCCCTTGACCATTTGTCTTTAGAAATAAAAGAAGGCGAAATTTATGGTTTGCTGGGACCCAATGGTTCAGGAAAAACCACTGCCATCAACTGCATCCTTTCTTTACTGCAGTACAACAAAGGTGAAATAGAAGTTTTTGATAAGCCTATGTCACCAGAAGCCTATGACATTAAGAGAAACATTGGGATCATCATGCAAAATGTTGCTGTTTTTGATGAACTGACCGTATTTGAAAATATCGATTATTTCTGTGGTCTTTACATCACAGATAAGAAGTTAAGAAAACAACTGGTAGAAGAAGCCATTGAATTTGTAGGTTTAGGCGATTTCAAAAAGTTTTATCCTAAGAAATTAAGCGGCGGTTTGCTTCGAAGGTTAAATATTGCTTGTGGCATTGCACACAAACCAAAGCTGATTATTTTAGATGAACCCACCGTTGCTGTTGATCCTCAAAGTAGGAACAAAATCCTCGAAGGTATCATTGAACTCAACAAACAGGGAGCAACCATTGTGTATACCTCCCATTATATGGAAGAAGTTGAACAAATTTGCTCAAGAATTACCATTCTTGACAAAGGGAAAGTCATCGCAACAGGCACAAAGGAAGAACTAAAGGCTATGATTACTTTAGGTGAGACCATCACGGTAGAAACCTTTAGCATATCAGAAGAACAAATCAAAAATCTCAAAAAGCTCCCTAATATATCCCATGTGGACTACAAAGACCATTTGCTCGTTATAAAATCCCATAAGGGTAAAAATAACTTAGAATCTGTCCTTGACTACATCAAAACAACTGGGATTGAATTTGGAAAGATTTATTCAGAAATGCCGACTTTAAATGATGTATTCCTTGAAATAACCGGAAAAGAATTAAGAGATTAGGGAGGGAATGATATGTTTATTCACATTTTTACTTACAGACTAAAATGTCTGATTCGCGATAAAGAACTGGTTTTTTGGACTTTAATGTTTCCGTTAATTTTAGCTACCTTCTTCAATCTGGCTTTTTCTAATCTTAACGACAGCGAAGCTTTTAATCCCATAGATATTGCTGTTGTGGAAAATGAAGCTTATTATCAAAATGAAGGTTTCCAGGAAATCCTCAAAGCTGTATCTAATGGCGAGGATCGCCTTTTTAACTTAACCCTTACTTCTGAAGCAACTGCAGCGGAACTTTTGAAAAAAGATGAGGTAGCGTCTTATATAATCCTGAATCCTAAAATGCAAATGTTCGTACGGCAATCCGGCATTAATGAAAACATCATAAAAATATTCCTAGAACAATACAACCAAACGACAGCTGCTGCAACCACGGTATTTGCAAATACGACACAAATGGAGAAAGTTCTTTCCGATCTTTCTGAGCGTTTAGAATATACCAAAGAAATACCCCTCACAAGTGCTAACCCTAACATCGTTCTTAATTATTTTTACTCACTGATTGCAATGGCTTGTATGTATGGTTCCTTTTGGGGTTTAAAACAAGTAATGGATATTCAAGCAGATCTCTCTACCCGAGCTTCTAGGCTTAATATGTCTCCCGTTCATAAGCTCAAATCCTTTATTTACAGCTTATCCGCTGCTTTGGTGATTCAATATGTAGAAATTTTAGTGCTATTGGGCTACTTACGATTCTTTTTAGGCATTGATTTTGGCACAAAGACAGGCTATGTACTTCTCACTTCCTTTATTGGATCCATCGTAGGGATCACCTTCGGCGCTTTTGTTAGTGCCACTGTCAAGAAGGGTGAGGGTATAAAAGTAGCCATTCTTATTGGTACATCTATGCTCGGTTCCTTTTTATCTGGCATGATGTTTGATAAAATGAAATACATCGTGGCTCAAAAAGCGCCTCTTTTATCCTATATGAATCCGGTCAACTTACTGACAGATGCTTTCTATTGTCTCTATTATTACGATACTTTCAAAAGATATTGGTTAAATGTAGGTGTACTAGGCCTATTCGCCCTATTCTTTAGTTTAGGAACCTATATGATCATAAGGAGGCAAAAATATGCCAGTCTTTAAATTATGTATGAAAATTATCAAAAAAAATCTACCGGCTATGTCCATCTATATCGTCATTTTCTTAGCGATTACAGTTCTTATGGCCACTCAATACACGTATGATGGAAATGCTTCGTTTTCAGGAAAAAAAATCAATATGGCCTTCATCAGTACAGAAAGTAGCCCCTTGATTGACAGCTTTAAAGAAAGACTCTCAGAATATGCCAATTTTGTTGAGATCAGCGAGGATCAAGAAGCCCTTCAGGATGCCCTCTATTTTAGAACAGTGGAATATATTTTACGCGTACCAGAAGGCTTTACAGAAAACATCATGAACGGGGATGGCGCCTTACAACTCGAAAAAACCACCGTACCCGCCTCTGCGTCGGGTGCTTACATCGATATCGCCATTGATCAATACTTTAATACAGCACGGCTCTATGTGGACGGCATGCCAAATATCACCCAGGAAGAGCTGGCTACTTACTTAAAAGAAGACTTATCCTACCGGATACCTGTAGAATTCCAAGACAAGGAATTGGCAGAACAAAACCATAGCTTTGCAAAGAACTACTTCAACTACCTAGCTTACTCCTTGTTTGCAGTTCTGGTTTTAGGCATTAGTGCAATTATGATCGTTATCAATAATAAAGACAGAAAAAGAAGAAATGCTTGTGCACCAATCAGTTTGTTTCGTATGAATCTTGAGCTCTTGCTAGCGCATATGTGCTTTACAATTGTTTCTTGGGCGATTATGATGACCTTTTACCTGATCATGGATAGGAATAATATTGGTTATATCCATACCTTGTATTTTATGCTTAACTCCTTTGTTTTTGTTCTCTGTGCCTCTTCAATCAGTTTTTTTATCGGCAACTTGGTCAAGACTCAAAACGCACTTTCTGCAATTTGCAATGTGGTCACCATAGGTCCTTGTTTTATCAGCGGCATCTTCGTTCCTCAGGAATTACTAGGTACCACAGTTCTTAAAATTGCATCTTTCACACCGACTTATTGGTATGCAAAAGCCAATGACGTCATATCAAAACTAACAAGCTTTAATAGCACAAATTTAGAACCCGTGTTAACGGCTCTGTTCATTCAGCTGGGCTTCACCGTTTCATTTTTAACCTTAGCCATGGTACTTAATAAAAAAAGCAGAGCAAGTGCATAAGAAAAAAGCGCAAGGAACATCTCCTTGCGCTTTTCAATTCTCTTGGCATTAAGTTATATTAAGTTCTTAAAGTAAAAAATAGCAAGTTGTGTCCGGTCTCGTAATTGTAATTTTTCCAATATCACGCTGATATAGTTGCGCACTGTTCCTTCACTTAGAAACAAAGCTTCAGCAATTTCTTTATTGGATAGACCCTTTGCGACTTGATCAATCATCTCGAGTTCCTTCTCATTAAGATTAAAACTGTGAGTAGGCGGTTTTTGTCCCTCACCAACCAAAACTGGCAGTCGATCAATAATTTCATTTCCATAGACTCTTTGTCCCGCATAAACCGTCTTAACGGCTGGGATAATACTTTCAAAATTTTGTTTAAGCAAATACCCTTTTGCACCCAACTGAAGTGCTTTCACAATGTATTCATCATCGGAAAAAGTTGTTAAAAATACGATCTTACCCTTTGGATTTTTTTTCAAGATGTGTTCAGCCGCTTCAATCCCGGTCATCACATGCATCCTAATATCCATTAACAAGACATCCGGCTTAAGTCCCTCATAAAGTGCCATGGCTTCTACACCATTATTGCCTACTCCCACCACTTCAATATCTGTATCCGCCTCTAAAATGGTTTTCAATGCACTTGAAACCAAACGGTCATCATCTACAATTAATACTTTCAACGGTTCTCTCCTTTTCCCTTTGGAACTGTGATAAAGATTTCAAACCCATTTTCTTTGCTAAAATTAATATTTCCCTTAAAAGCCTCAATCCGTTCGGTCATCGTATAAAGCCCTATACCATTCCCCCTGTTCATGGACTTCACTTGACCGTTATCACGGATAATGAGTTGATAAAATGCGGGATGCTCTCGTAAAAGTAGCTCAGCCTTCGTTGCATTGGAATGTTTCATTATATTCGATAAAGCTTCCTTTATGATGCCTATAAAGGCCAGCCTTAATTTTTTTTCGGGCTGAGTGATGAACTCATCTTGGAGAGTAACTTCACAAAATGTAAATTGTTTGAGCAGCTCTTCTATTTGACTGTGTAAATCCACAGATCGATCATGCAAGTCATGGACACTATCTCTGATGCTGTTCATCGCTTGAGACAGCGTGTTATTGACGGAAGTCAGGGGCTCTTTGATTTTCTCCTCATTACTCACGACTAGAAGCGCACCAATCTGTAATATGGCCCGGGAGATCTGGTGCCCTACATGGTCATGAATTTCCCTAGCAATACGATTACGTTCCTTTAATGTCGCTAGGTTGGTATCTATATCCATTTGATCTAGGAGCTCTTTATTTTGTGCTTTCAGTTTAACCGACATTTCTCTTGCATCATCTGATAGGTGATTGTACTTGATTTTCATTTCAAACAGCTTCATAGAACGGTTTTTAAGCCATAAAACCATAACAATCAGTGCAATAATTGTACCCCATAGCATTAAACCCATGTGATCCCTATTGACCATGAGGGGTAGGATTGCAACAAGGAGCAATCCTTGAAAGTTCTGCTGATAGAAGTCATAAATAATTAAGGGTATAAATAGGGTTAATGCTGGCATGATTAAGCATAAAATGAGGTACCCAAAATATAGGATCAGCCTTATTAGATCTTGTTCTAGATAGCTCAGAAGGTTGATGATGATAATTGTAAGGATGATTGGCACGACACTCACTTCTAGTACCGGCTGAAAAAGATAAATACAAACGCAAGAAAAGAAGATGATTACTTTATCTGTGAGTTCATTCATACGAGTCAAAAAACCTTACCTCCCCCACAATTTTTTTATTTTATATCCAAAAAGAAAAAAGTGTGTTATAATGACGCGAAACACAAACGCTTGCCCAAGCGCGCGGACGAATACTTGACTAGAGTATTTGTCAAAAGTAGAAACAGTTTTGAGTCTTAGGATTCAAGACTGTTTTTAATTGTCGTTATTTAAATTATAGGGTATGTTGTTGTGGAATACAATGCCAACTCCTAAAAATAATTGACCTTGACAAAGCTATTTGATTTTTATATAATATATATAACATATAGGAATACTATGTATTGAAAATGGAAGGAAGTGTTCATCATGAAAGAGATTCCCATTCTTTATATAAGAGCCAACCAAACAGGCATAGTTGCCTTAGCCATCCTTGCTATACTTACTCAACAACCCTTAATGATAGGTTTATTACTCATCATAGAATCAGTCGGCTTGTTATTTGGGCTAAAAGCCAATCTGTTTGTACGACTAGCAAAGCCCTTCTTAAAAGTCAAAGACAAGGGTCAAACAGAAGCAAGAGAGTTAGCCCGTTTTAATAACAGCTTAGCCGTCATCTTTTTAAGTCTATCCAGTTTATTTTTTGTTCTAGGATGGCCTGTCGCTGGTTTTATTACCGTTGGCGTGCTAGGGTTTGTCGCCTTTGTGGCCATTTGTGGCTTTTGTCTAGGTTGTTTTCTTTATTATCAATTTAAAATGCTTAAATTTAGAAAGCCTACAATTTTACAATAGATCAAGTAAAAACAAACATCTTTTTTTCGATGTTTGTTTTTTTATGTGTTTATTAATTTTTATTTTCTATTTCATTGTACATCTCTTCAATCAACCCTCTGATGTATTGTGTATAATTATCCTTGTCCCCATCTTCTATCTCACTCAGCACAATAGGTTCACCCATCGTAAAGTAAATGGTTTTTGGTTTCAAATTAAATCCGTTATTTTCAAAAACATCATCTGTTCCTTTAATAGCAAAGGGGATGACAGGAACTCCACTCTTGGTAGCAAGCTTAAAACTGCCTTTTTTAAAGGGTAACATTTCATCTGTCTTACTGCGTGTCCCTTCTGGAAATATGACGATACTATGACCACTTTTTAATAAATCAATACCTTCAACAATGACTTTAAGACCTTCTCTTAAATTATCACGATCAATAAACAAGGTTTTCTGCGCTCTCATCCACCAGCTAATGATGGGCCACTTCATAACACTCTTTTTGCCTACGAATATGACCGGGGTTTTTATGAGTTTCAACAAGAGCAAGATATCAAACATACTTCTATGGTTACCGACATACAAGACGGCTTGATTTTTAGGCAAATGATTTAGACCTTTAGTTTCTAACTTCGCCCCACTGACCATGATAGAAAGTATCGCCACAAAACGATTAAACCCATAAGCAATTTTGACTTGTGCCTTTTTATTAAATAAACCCAAAAACAGCGCTATTGGTAATAAAAACATTCCACCTAGATATGTAAAAAACATTGCAATTAGAAACATGATGCCTCTCATGGTATCCTCCAGTTAATTCTTTCTTAATATCGACTTTAATTTTCATTATAGCAGATATCATATCAAAGGAGAATGAATCTTTGTGATATTCACAAGGCTTCATTCTCCCCTAAAGGTCATTCTATTAAGCAATAAGAAATTGTTTTTCAGTTGATGCAGGTGTGACCAATTTAATGTTAAGAGAGTTCTGTAAAACTTCTATAGAATCTCCTGGTCTGTATGTAAAACTCAAATTAATCGTCTGACCTGCTTGAACGCTATAGGTGCATGGCAGTGGCAATACAAGGTGTTGATTATGCCAATCTACCGTTTCTCCCGTGCTAAAATTCATAGACATCAAACTTTTTGTGATAAAACGAAGGGCGTTTAATTCGCAATCTTGGTTGATGACGATGGAAACTTTTGATTTGTAATTTTCTTCACAAGCACTATGGTAGTCTACAATTTTATAGACTGCAGGATCGCCAAGAGCCT
>CAZJIO010000008.1:0-12522 GCA_964546035.1 uncultured Eubacteriales bacterium
ACCATTTTTATCGTCACTTCCCTTAATCATGATTTTAATTTAAGAAGGTTGGAACGCTATTTGATCGTAGCATGGGATAGTGGTGCAACACCTGTGATAATTTTGAGTAAGGCAGATTTATGTGAAGGCGTTGAGGAGAAAATTGAAGCCGTTGAAGCCATAGCCCCAGGTGTCAGTGTCCATTCTATTAGCGCCATTCATGAAGAAGGGATGGATGAACTGGAGAAATACCTAGGTGAGGGACAGACAATTACCCTGATAGGCTCCTCAGGTGTTGGGAAATCAACACTGCTCAATACCTTAGCGGGTGAAGCGCTATTGAAAGTAAGTGGTATAAGAGAGGATGACGACCGCGGAAAGCATACAACAACCCATAGACAACTGGTTTTATTACCTACAGGGGGATTGGTGCTTGACACACCAGGAATGAGAGAGCTCCAGCTTTGGCAAGCAGATGAGGGTATGGCACATGTTTTCTCAGATATAGAAGAGCTTTCAAAGATGTGTAAATTTGGTGATTGTCAACATAAAAGCGAACCAGGCTGTGCAGTGACTGGCGCAATAGAAGAAGGCATACTCACTGCAGACCGCCTTGAAAGCTATATCAAATTAAAAAAAGAACTTGCATTTATGGAAAGAAAACAGGCAGAACATCAAAGACTTCAACAAAAAAGAACTCAAAATAAAAAGCTTAAGTACTAAAAAAAGAACATAACTTTGTCAAAAAATGTGTTATAATTATAAGACGAGAGTCAAATTCTATTAATTAATTTTTACAGGAGGTTTCACATGTCTAAAGTAATGAAAACTATTGACGGTAATCATGCAGCTTCTTATGTAGCTTATGCATTTACTGATGTTGCCGCAATCTATCCAATTACACCATCATCTAACATGGCAGAAAACGTCGACGAATGGGCTGCACATGACAAAAAGAATATTTTTGGTCAAAAAGTTGAAGTATCAGAACTTCAATCAGAAGCAGGCGCTGCTGGTGCTATGCATGGTGCTTTATCTGCAGGTGCCCTTTCAACAACATTTACAGCATCCCAAGGTTTACTTCTAATGATTCCTAATATGTACAAAGTAGCTGGTGAATTATTACCAGGTGTTTACCATGTTAGTGCGAGAGCGGTTGCGAGTCATGCGCTTTCTATTTTCGGTGATCATTCAGACGTTATGGCTGTAAGACAAACAGGTTGTGCACTTCTTGCTTCAGGTTCTGTACAAGAAGTAATGGACATCGCTGGTGTTGCTCATTTAGCTGCTATTAAAGGAAGAGTACCATTTGTACATTTCTTTGATGGTTTCAGAACATCACATGAAGTACAAAAAATTGAAATGGTTGACTACAGTGTTTTCAGTGATCTTTTAGACCGCGATGCACTTCAAGCCTTTAAAAATAGAGCACTTAGCCCTAACCACCCTGTTACACGTGGTACAGCACAAAATCCAGATATATTCTTCCAAGCAAGAGAAGCAAGTAATGTTTATTATGATGCAGTTCCTGACATCGTTAACCATTACATGGAAGAAATTGGCAAGAAAATTGGCAGAACTTACAAACCTTTCGATTATTACGGTGCACCAGATGCTGAAAATATCATCGTTGCTATGGGTTCTGTAACAGAAGCTATTGAAGAAACCATTGACTTCTTAGCAGCAAGAGGCGAAAAAGTTGGGGTTATTAAAGTCCATCTTTATAGACCTTTCTCCGCTAAATATTTCTTTAACGTGTTACCAGATTCCGTTAAGAGAATCACAGTACTCGATAGAACTAAAGAACCAGGTGCTTTAGCAGAACCTTTATTCTTAGATATCCAAAGTTTATTCTATGCAAGAAAAAATCAACCAATCATCGTTGGCGGACGTTTTGGTCTTGGTTCAAAAGACACAACACCATCACAAATTCTTTCAGTTTACAAAAACATGAAAGCAGAAGAGCCTAAAAACGGTTTTACAATTGGTATCGTGGATGACGTTACTTTCAAATCTCTTCCACTTGATGAAGTCATTGCAGCAGCTAAAGAAGGCACAGTAACTTGTAAATTCTGGGGTCTTGGATCAGATGGTACAGTTGGGGCTAACAAAAACTCCATCAAAATCATCGGTGACAACACAGATATGTACGCACAAGGTTATTTCTCATATGACTCTAAAAAATCCGGTGGTGTTACAGTTTCTCATTTAAGATTCGGTAAATCCATCATTAAATCTACATACTTAGTGGATGATGCAGACTTTATTTCATGTTCAAATGAAGCTTATATTCATCAATATGACCTTCTTAAAGGCCTCAAAAAAGGTGGAACTTTCTTACTGAACACCGTTTGGTCAGAAGAAGAATTAAAAGCTCAAATGCCAGCTGAAATGAAGAAATTCATGGCTGACAATGAAATCAAATTCTATGTGATCAATGCAACACATATTGCTGAAGTCATTGGACTTGGTAACAGAACCAATACAATTTTACAATCAGCGTTCTTCAAGTTAACAAACGTTATTCCAATTGATGATGCTGTTACTTTCTTAAACAATGCGATTATTAAATCTTATGGCTCAAAAGGTCAAAAAATTATTGATATGAACAAAGCAGCTGTTGATAAAGGAATCACTGACTTTATCCAATTAGAAGTACCTGCAAGCTGGTCAAATGAAAAAGCTGAAGCTGCTGTAACAAGCGACAAACCAGCCTTTATTTCAGAAATCTGTGTGCCAATCAATAGACAAGAAGGCGATAACTTACCGGTTAGCGCATTTACTGGTCGTGAAGATGGTACTTGGGAACAATCCACTGCATCCTTCGAGAAAAGAGGAACAGCGGCTAATGTACCTGAGTGGAATATTGAAACATGTATTCAATGTAACCAATGTTCATTCGTATGTCCACATGCTGCGATTCGTCCATTCTTATTAACAGAAGAAGAAGTTAAAAATGCACCAGAAGGCTTTGCAACTAAAAAAGCATCCGGTAAAGCATTAGATGGCTTACAATACAAAATCCAAGTCAGTACATTAGATTGCGTTGGTTGTGGAAACTGTGCAGACATTTGCCCATCCAAAGTAAAATCTTTAGTCATGAAACCTATCGGTACACAAAGAGATCAAATTCCTAACTGGGATTATGCTGTATCACTACCGGTAAAAGATAATCTTGAAAGTAAATTAACTGTAAAAGGTAGCCAATTCCAACAACCATTACTTGAGTTCTCAGGCGCTTGCGCAGGTTGTGGAGAAACACCTTATGGTAAAGTCATTACTCAATTATTTGGCGATCGCATGATCATTGCTAATGCAACAGGATGTTCTTCAATCTGGTCTGGTTCTGCTCCTGCTACACCTTACACGGTCAACCAAGAAGGCAATGGTCCAGCTTGGGCAAATTCCTTATTTGAAGACAATGCAGAGTATGGTTACGGAATGGCACTTGCTTCTAAATTAGTGAGAAGAGTATTGCTTGAAGATTTAGCAACACTTGTTACAACAGATGTAGCTGAAAATGTGAAAACTGTTGTTGCGAGCTACTTAGAAACAGCTGATGATGTAGATGTTTGTAAATTAAAAGCGAAAGCAGTTGTTACAGCCCTTGAAGAAGTCGTTGGTAATGACCTTGTAGCTAAAATATTAGGCAGTAAAGATCACCTAGTTAAAAAATCTTCATGGATCATTGGTGGAGATGGCTGGGCTTATGATATCGGATACGGCGGCTTAGACCACGTTCTTGCTTCTGGAGAAAACGTTAATATTCTGATCTATGATACAGAAGTTTACTCCAATACAGGCGGTCAAGCTTCCAAATCTACACCAGTAGGTGCTATTGCTAAGTTTGCTTCAGCAGGTATGCAAGTTAAGAAGAAAGATCTTGGTATGATTGCTGCAACGTATGGTTATGTATACGTAGCTCAAGTATCTATGGGCGCTGACAAAAACCAATTTATGAAAGCCATCATCGAAGCTGAAAAACATGACGGACCATCTATTATTCTTGCTTATGCACCATGTATCAACCACGGTATCAAGGCTGGTATGGGTAAAACTCAAGAACAAATGGATCTAGCTGTTAAATCAGGCTACTGGCATTTATACAGATTCAACCCTGCTTTGAAAGAAGAAGGTAAGAATCCATTTATATTAGATTCAAAAGAACCAACGTTATCATTCATTGACTTTATTAAGAGTGAAACAAGATACACCACTTTAGAAAAGAACTTCCCAGAAGTTGCTAAGGAGTTATTTGCTAAGGCAGAGAAAGAAGCTAAAGAAAAATATGAAGGCTACAAGAAAATGGCTCAATAATTAATGATTTAAAGAGATGTAAGGGAAACCTTATGTCTCTTTTTTTTCTAGATCATGAACTATATGGGTAAGGGGTAAAGTCCCTTGAAAAGACGGGCTAGGTATGGTATAGTAGTCTGACATGACACGTGATTAAACAAACAAGTAGTCCAATAAAGGTGATAAATGATGTTGAAATATGTGAGCTCATTTGATACAGAAAAACTAAATAGAGAATTTGTAGATGTGGTTATTGTAGGGGCGGGAATTGCAGGACTTTATACAGCATTAATGCTCCCTAAGGATTTGAAAGTACTGGTATTGGCAAAGGATTCCTATCAGAATTCTAATTCATATAAAGCCCAAGGTGGCATTGCTTGTGTGATGGATGAGGTGAAGGATCACCTGCAGATGCATTTTATGGATACCTTAGTTTGTGGAAAAAATGCCTGCGATATTGAAGCGTTAAAAGTGCTGATTAATGAATCGCAACAAAATATAAGTCAGTTGATTCGGTACGGTGTTGAATTTGATAAAGGCGAAGATGGTAAATTTTTACTTGGAAAAGAAGGTGCTCATAGCGCCCATCGTATTTTACATGTTAAGGACCATACAGGAAAAAGCATTATGGATGCTTTGTACCAAAAAGTTGGTCTTGAACATAATATTATCCTCAAGGAAAAGGCATTTGTCGTTGATTTATTGACTAGAGACAGTAAATGTTTTGGACTTATTTACGAGGAAGACAATGAGAAAAAAGTGTGCTTTGCTTCTAAGACTGTGTTGGCAACGGGAGGTATTGGGAAATTATTTGGAAAGACAACCAATGCTGAGGCAGCAACAGGAGATGGCGTTGGGATGGCCGTTAGGGCGGGCGTTCGCTTAAAGCATATGTCCTATATTCAATATCACCCTACAGTTTTTTATGATGTGCTTCATAAAAAGGAAGTTTTTCTAATCACAGAAGCCCTTCGAGGTGATGGTGCTATTATTAAAGATCATCATGGGAACGCCATTATGGAGAAGGCGCATATATTAAAGGATTTAGCTCCAAGAGATATCGTGTCCTATGAAATGATGAAGGTCATGAAAAAAGAACAAAAGCCCTATGTCTTCTTAGATGCGACCATGCATACAGAGAAAGAACTCGCTGAAAGCTATCCTTCTATTGTAAAACAATGTAGCGACAACGGCTATGATTTGAGCAAAGAGTTCATTCCCATTGCTCCTATGATGCACTATTTTATGGGTGGTATATCAGTCGGTGTTCATGGACAAACCAATTATGAAGGTCTCTATGCTTGTGGTGAGTGCGCTCATACGGGGGTTCATGGTAAAAATCGATTAGCCAGCAATTCGTTGCTAGAAGCCATTGTCTTTGGAAACAGAATTGTTAGGCATATGACGAAGGTGAAAGATTTTACCAAGGGTGCTGAATTTGAAATAAAAGAAAAGCATGAATATGCCTATAAAGTTCAAGCAAAAGATGTTAAACTGTTAGGTGAAAAGTTGGATGAATATTTTAATACATTGAAAAACAGTCGTCAAACTTTTGAGCTTCAACAACTTTTAAATATAAAAAAAGAGCACGTTTCTGAGCAAAGTCTTGAGGACATTGAAGAGCTGAATAAGTTATTTGTCATGTTAGAAATAATAAAGGATTTGGTTAAGGAGGAACAAAAATATGCTAATGAAAGAGCAAATGGATGAGATCATTCATAGAGCCTTGGCGGAAGATATTCATTATGGGGATATAACGACAGACTCTTTGATTAAAGAGGTGTGCCCAGTTAAGGGACGGCTTATTGCTAAGGAAGAGGGGGTCCTCGCTGGGATTCTTTTATTTAGAAGAGTTTTTGAGATTCTTGATGAGCAGATTGTCATTACCTTAACAAAGGGGGATGGTGATCAAGTGCATAAAGGTGAACTTATTGGTCAACTCGAAGGGGATGCAAGACTTTGCTCAGAAACGCAAGGTCCATTTTAAAGGGGGAGCGAACTGCCCTCAATATTTTACAAAGAATGTCGGGTATTGCTTCAATGACACAACAGTTGGTAAAGGCAGTTGAAGCCACGAAGGCACGAATTGTAGATACCAGAAAAACCACACCTGGACTAAGAGCCCTTGAAAAATATGCGGTTACATTGGGTGGTGGTTTTAATCACAGATTCAACCTATCCGATGCAGTTTTGATCAAAGACAATCACATCCGTTCCGTAGGTTGTATTGAAGAAGCAGTTAAAAGAGCCAGAGCAGCCATACCCCACACCATGAAACTTGAGGTAGCAACTGAGACTTTAGCCGAGGTGGAAGAAGCCCTCAGGGCTCAGGCAGATATCATTATGTTAGATAACATGAGCTGTGCACAAATGAAAGAGGCCATTGCATTGATTAATGGTAGGGCACTCACTGAAGCATCAGGAAATATTAGTTTAGAAACCGTAAGACAAGTGGCTGAGACGGGTATAGATATTATATCTTGTGGTGCCTTAACCCACTCTGTGAGAGCGTTAGATCTATCTTTGAAATTCTAGAAAAAAAACCCTAATGATTAGGGTTTTTTTATTGAATAGCTTTATTAACGAGACCGGTTCTTTCTATTTCCACCTTTACCTCTATATCCATTTGTAATGAAGAAAATACTTGATCCCAAGAAGATTCGATATCTTTCCAATAATGGGGGTCTGCTCTATATACCATGGTGCTAAATTCAAAAATATCAGCGTTAAGTTGCTGACCCTTTTTCAGGGACAATCGTATGATTTCTTCGATTTTTTTTGCGGTTTCATCGTTCAAAATATTTATTACCTCTGGGTTTGAACCATCTATGTTATGTTGTGAAGCTAAAACTTGCCCATAAGCTTCCACCTTCAAATGCATACTTGCGAGTTGTCCATTTTCAAATATGGGCGTTAGTTTTCGTTTTGACTTATGCAGTCTAACATCTACAATTTCCGTAGAAGTGGGATATGCAACATTAATTATGGCGTTTTTTAGAGATCCTCTAATAAACAGAAGGCCGACAGTTTCGTTATCATCAAACAAGCCCACCAGCTTCTGATCTTTCAATATTGCCATGCCATTAAGCTGTAAGGCATTGGTAGTTTTTGATGAAGAACTTGTAGAGCTTTCTAGGGATTCTCCTGAAAGAGTCTCCACATATGGAATAAAAGTGCTTCCAGTGCCCTCTGAAGATTGTAGGAGATATTGATGGATATCAACAGGATAAGTCTTTCCAGTTAATGCGTATTGCTCTAACATATCACTTAAATTAAAGGATTGTATGGTTTCTAATGTCGTAGTTTCAGCATCCAATATCTGTCTTGCCTTTCCTTTTGAAATAAAAAGGAGTGTGTTATCGCGTATTTCATAGCTTCTCTGCAAAATGTCTAAAAATTCTGAAATGCCATCCTTTGCAAAATCATCTCCCATTACTAAGGTCTTGCAATGTGAGTAAACACCTCTTCTACCAGCTTGTAAAACAAAATTATTAATTGCGCCTGAGAAGGTGTTCCCATAAACAATTACGTTTTGACTAGGTAGATTACCAGTTTGTGCTTGTATTTTAAGCTCCCGGTGAAGAATAAGTTGAAGGGTTAATTCATATTTTTTTTCATCATCAAAATCGATGCCAACACCTGAAAAAAAGGCAAGCTGATCAAGCTCAGTATTTCTCATGCAGCCCGAAAGGAGTAGTATTTGTAGAAAGGATATAAGAAAGAGTAAAGTTTTATTTTTCATAAATGAACCGCCTTTTAATGGTAGCGACGATTAGTAAAATCAATGGAATACCCAGTTGAACAATTGTATAGGGTAGGATAGCAATATATTCTAGTTCATATTTTAAGGCAGGAAGGCTTTTCCATAAGTACGTGGCTAAGAGGATGAGTATAATGCCTACTGGAATGGTGGGTATGTTATAGCGTTTTAAATGAAATAATTGTGAGATTGCTAAAACAGAACAATAGTAGAAAATGGTAATTTTCATAAAAACAGCAGCGACCCAAATAATCATTAAAATAGAGTCCAATCTTTCTATAAAATTACCTAAGTGAACATTTCTAGATAACTCAAGGAAGGCGTAAGTAAGCGTCTCAGTTCTTGCTCCAAAAGTAGTGACAATGCTGATGTTAACGCATATCCCTAAAAGGGTTATGAAAAAAATCGTAAGCAAAGTGATTTTTTTTATCTTATTTGGTGAATCAATGTAAGGCATGACCATAGCTAAAGTAAGGGTCTCGCCGAACCATATGAGCTGTCGATAAGAGCCCTTCAAGACGGGCTCAATCCCCTCTGCTAGAATAGGTGTAAGCTTTTGGAAATCCATGCTACTGGAACTAACAACCATGATCATGATTATAGCCACCATAAAAATCGGGAAAATAATGGCATTTACTCGAGTGATTACTTCAAAGCCTTTAAATATGGCATATATGCAAGGTAGAAGAATTCCAACGGAAAAAATGATTCCTGCTGTCCCAGGTAAAAAAGGACCCGAGAGTAGTTCAGTAAATTCTCTGATCACTGTAGCATTAATGTAAATGAAATAGATACACAGGACAAAACCAATAACTTTACCTAGGAAGTTGCCTAAAATATCACTGCTGTACTCAATAATGGTTTTATCCTTATACATAAGACCGAGTGTCGTGATGATGTAAGTGACGAGAAAGCCAAAAAACATAACAATAAAGATGGAGATCCAGCCATCCTGTTTAGCTTCCTTGTAAGTGATATTTGGCAAGTATAAGATAGCAGTTGGTGAAATGGTTATTAGGATAAGTCCAATCAAAGAGCGGTAGGAAATTTTAACTTGTTCTAACACGAAGACCACCTCAATTCTATTTTACTTATCTGGAGAGGGCTTATTTGTAGTATTGCGTATAGATGTTTTCCAGTTGATACTTCTTGGACGATTTCTCATAGACCATAAGGGTGCTCTAAATAGGGTGTCTTTCATAAGTGCATCAGAAGAAGTAGGCGAAAATGGGGACATGAACGGTGCACCAAAGGACCTAATGCTAACCAAATGAATTAATATGAAAAGAGATACAATCAACATTCCGAATAAGCCTGCAAGGGCAGAAGCTAGTATCATTAAAAATCTTAGAGGTGTAACAGATTCGTCAAGCTTATAAATAACGAAACCACATATACCGGCTAAAGCAGTTATCATGACAGCTGGGTTACTTACAAATCCGGCATCGACGGCAGCTTGCCCAATAACAAGTGCCCCGACGATGCTTACGGCTTGGCCGATAGACTTGGGCATTCGTTTACCTGCTTCCTTAAGAACTTCAAATAAAGCGGACAAAAGAAGTATTTCAAGAAAGGAGGGAAATGGAACACCTTCCTTTGCAGCAGCCATTGTGATCAGTAGATGCGTTGGGAGCAGATCTGGATGAAAGGTTTGAACGGAAATATAAAAGCCAGGCAGAAATAATACGATAAATATAGTAGAAAATCGAATCAGTCTAAAAAAAGTAGACGTTATAGGACGATTGTAATAATCGCCACTGACCACGAAGTTCTCAATCATTAAGAAAGGGAGCGTTAATACAGAGGGGGATCCATCAACAAGAACAATGATCCTTCCTTCTAATAATTTACCGACCGCGGTATCTGGCTTCTCTGTATGACCTATAGTCGCAAAAAGTGATAGGGGTTCATCTTCAATAAATTGTTCTATATAACCTGAATCCAATATACTATCCATCTGAATTTTAGAGAGTCGATACCTGACCTCTTCCACGATTTTATCATTGGCGATACCTTTAATAAAGCAAATAACAACATCTGTTTTAGTCAATGTACCAATTTTGACTAACTCGAAAATGAGCTCTGAGGTTTTAAGTCTCCTCCGTATGAGTGCTGTATTAATGACTAATGTTTCTGTAAAACCTTCGTGGGGACCACGTATAGAATTCTCTGAAGTGGGTTCAGTGATGTTGCGATCTTTCCATTTTCTTGTATCTAGTTCAAAACAATAGTTTAATCCATTTAGAAAGATGATTGACTTGCCGCTCAAAAGAGCTTCAACTGCTTGTTGCAGGTCAAATATGTTGATAATCTCAAGGGCTGTTAGCATGGATGATTGAATATATCCAGCTACTTCGTGAATGTTGTCATACTGGTCTATTATTTCGAGAGATTGTTTTCCAGATAAGGATTTTAAAACATGTGTTTCAATGAGGTTCTTATCTGTAAGACCATTTATAAAGAATACAGTAAATTCTAGAGATTTAGTCACATCTCCCCAGGTAAAATTTCGAGAAGAAACATCAAAACTATCCATGAAAAGTGTTTTAATAAAAGTAATATTGTCAGTAATCTTTACACTAACAGGCTTCGGAATAACTGGTTTTTCTTCATTAAATTTATCCAACATAGGTATGAACTTCCTTAGAGTGATAATAGTAGTGTTTGCAGTTAAAGTTCATTTATACCCGTTTGAAAATAATATAATGGTTAATATATGTGATTTAAATCGTGACATAAGAAATTACAAATACCATATATATATATAAAGTCTTTGGAAGTGATTTTATGATGAATTATGTTTGGGCAGTGATGATCTTAATAGGCGTTCTATATGCTGCCATCACCGGTCGTACCGACAAATTAACAGTGGGTATTCTTGATGAAGCTAAGGCCGCAGTTACACTCTGTATTACGCTACTAGGGATCATTGCCATGTGGACAGGTGTTATGAAAATAGCAGAAAGAGCTGGGATTATTAACGCACTCACAAGACAACTTGGCCCAGTACTTAAATTTTTATTTCCAAGGATTCCAGAAAATCACTTGGCAAGAAAATATATAGCTACCAACCTAATAGCCAATTTTTTAGGCTTGGGATGGGCAGCTACACCTGCAGGACTAAATGCCATGAAGGAATTGCAAAAAATAAATAAAAATAAAGAAGAAGCCAGTATTGAAATGTGTACTTTTCTTATCATCAACATCTCATCGGTACAATTAATATCCATTAATATCATCGCATACCGGTCACAATTTGGCTCCAATAACCCCACGGAAATCATTGGACCTTCCATAATAGCTACGATCATATCTACGCTAGTTGGTGTGATTTTTTGCAAAATAATGATGAAGGTGAATACAAATTGAAAGTGATCATGTTGCTATCTGACCTAATGATTCCGTTGATTTTTGTACTGATCATCATTTTTGGACTTTCAAAGAGGGTACCTGTTTTTGATACTTTTGTAGAAGGTGCCAAAGATGGTATAAAAGTCATTTTAGAAATTTTACCTACCATAATAGGTCTTATGATTGCAGTAGGTGTGCTAAGAAGTTCGGGATTTTTAGACTTTTTGGTCCAGTTTTTGAGACCCCTTACAGATAAAGTCGGGTTCCCAGCACCACTGCTGCCCGTGTCTTTGATGCGATTGATTTCATCTTCTGCTTCTACGGGACTTGTGTTAGATCTTTTTAAGACCTATGGACCGGATTCTACAATTGGCAGAATGACTTCAATTATGATGGGGTGTACTGAGACGATATTTTATACATTGTCCATCTATTTTATGACGATCAACGTAAAAAAGACACGATATACTTTAACAGGAGCGCTGCTTGTTACTTTAGCAGGTATTATTGCTTCGACGGTTCTAACTTATTTACTATTTTAAAGGGTCTGGATGTTTTTACATTTGACAACGAAAAAATTATGGTTTATACTTTGAATATCAAAGTAAATAAGGTGAGACCCGTGAAAGAATCAGAAAAAAATTTAAACCATTTGTTGGTGAACCTCTTTAATGATATCTTAAAGATTGAAGAGCAAGAGCTCATTAACGAGGAATATAAGGATATATCGATTACGGATATGCATGTCATTGAAGCTATTAGTTATGATAGCTCTAGAAATATGTCTTCTGTGGCAAAGGATTTAGGTGTTACACTTGGTACCCTCACGATTGCCATTAACAACCTGGTAAAAAAAGACTATGTGAAGCGCACTAGGAGTTCAAAGGATCGACGTGTGGTGCTCGCCTGTTTGACACCGAGAGGTCAAAAGGCTTACAAACATCATGAAAAATTCCACGAGGATATGGTTCAAGCCATTGCTCAACAAGTGAATGAAGAAGAGATGGTTGTGCTTATGAAGTTGATTAATTCATTAGATACTTATTTCGTTAAAATATATAAAAAATAAAAAAGACTGCATCTAGAAAATCTAGAAAGCAGTCTTTTTATTATGTCTAATGTTTATTGCTTAGTGC
>CAZJIO010000008.1:12604-19947 GCA_964546035.1 uncultured Eubacteriales bacterium
TCTTGAAGCAACAAATTCTACACGATCAATCATACGTGCTTTTAATTGAGCAAGGTACTCAGCATCACTCATGTTTGGAACGAATCCTTCAACTTCCATAATTTCGATGTCAGCAAAAGCGCCCCATTTTTTGAATGTTGCAGATCCTTCAACAACAGCTTCTAATGCACCAAGAGTTACAGCTGGTGTAACTTTTTTGCCCATAAAGTCGCCTGTGTTAAGGATATAGCAATCTACATTGTTTTCTTCGAAAAGTTTTTTGAATTTAGTGAAGTCATCAGCAAGTTTGTATGTTCTAAAAGGATTTGCATAAGGCTCAACAACAAGTGCGTTAGGATCAACGCCAGGTGCTAAACGTTCTGCAGTTGTTCTTTTAGTAGCAAGTGTTGCGCCCATTACAGAAGCAAGAGCTGAACCACTTAATTTAACAATTGGAGGAAGTGTTGGATCCTTCATTAACCAGAAAATAGCGTTAACTGGTTCAGCAAATTTATCTTCACGGTTAGGTGACCATAATTTTGACTTAACAGCACGGCCATTACCGTTACGGATGTCTTCAGGAACTACAACTAAACAACCATTTTCATCAAGAGTTACACCATTGTTTTGAATGGTCATTAAGAACTTGTTATCGGAATCAGAAGCTGGATAATCTTGAGTTTTGTCAAAATATGCTGGCTCAAGAGCTACGGAAGATCCGTCTTGTGTAGAAATAACGAAGGCATCATCATGTAAAACAGTGATGTCATATTTATCGTTGTGTTTAGCATGTGTAATTGTGGATTTACCTGAACCAGATAAACCAAATACACCTGCAACGAATTTTTTACCATTTGAAAGGTTGTAACGTTTTTGTCCACCATGACAAGAAGCATAACCATTTCTATTTGCACAAGCCCAAGCAAGGGTTAATGTACCTTTTTTGTGCTCTCCAAAATATCTCATACCAAGAAGTGCTGCACAGTTATGATCTGGATCAAAGAATGTAAGTCCCATAGCATGATCTGGATGTGACCAATCAGGATTTGAGAAAACATAGATGTCGCCTTCATGATTGTATTCTTTTGATTCTTTGTACATTTTTGAATAAGTTTCGTTAATGTATTGGAAATTTAACATCCAAGAATACATAACATTTTCATAGCCTTCTGGAATTAAAAGGTGAGCTTTTACCATGAAGTCTTTATCAAGACCCACTACAACTTCTGCATGATACATAGTTCTGTATCTGGATTGGAATACAGCTTCACTAATTTTTAATGCATAGTCGCCAACGTTTACGCCTTCTTCACCAAGAATCTTTCTTGCTGAAGCTGCACGACCTGAAACAGCACCATCATTAAATAACAATACTTTCGTATCGGCATCTAGACCTTGTACTTCAGGCTCATAAACTGGCATATCTAGAATAACTGTTCCAGGTGAACCTGCTGCTAATTGGTACGCTTCTTTTACGGATGTTACCTTGATAACATTGTTACCATAAAATGGCGTTTCAATTGTTGTACGAATTTGAGAAAGAATAGGACTTTTTGGTCCAATTTCACTCAGTTTGTAATTTTGCTTTGTTGACATCGAATTACCTCCTTAAAATTGTGAAAATGAGTATGTTATATATAAATTATCACTAGGTACAGCTAGGTGGATCTAGGTACAGCTAGGTGAGTAATTTATTCTTGAAAAAAGTGGAGTTCATATTAAAAATATTCTTCCCCATTGTAATTATAAATTTTGTGGAAGAAAAAGTCAATCTTAAAATTAAAAATTGTATACAAAAATACAAAAGGAGTCCTGGGTGAGAGGACTCCTTTAATTTACTCTTAAATTAAACTTCTTTAGGTACTTCGGTAACGGCTTGCTCAACTTGATCGGTACCAAGATATTTTGGAAGGTCCATTCCAGCCATCTTGAATAATTCGTTCATTGGTGGAATGGATTTCATCATTCCAGAGAGAAAGTTGGCTGTAGAGGTATTACCACCTTCGCCGCCATTGCTATCCCAAACAGTGATCTTATCAATTTTGATATTTTTAATGGCTTCTACTTGTGTCTTAACTAGATTCTCAAGTTTATCGGCGATGATTAATTTTATCGCATCATCAGCATTACCGCCTGACGCACTTACAATCTCTCTAAAACCACTGGCTTGCTTGCTTAGAATCTCTTGAATACCACGTGCTTCAGCTTCCATTTTTGAATAGATGGCATCCGCTTCACCTTTGGCTCTTCTTCTGGTTTATTCTCCGAGTGCTTCTGCATCAATTTCCATTTTTCTTTTATTGATTTCAGCCAATACGATGGTATCGGCTTCTTGGGTTGCTTGCTCACGGCTTGCTCTTGCTTTTTCTGCCATTTCTTCTGATTTATAAGCTTCTTCTAGAGACATAGCTGATTGAACTTTTTCAGAAGCTGTTGCTTTTCTGAGGGCTTCTGCTTCTCGTTCACGACGAAGGGAGTCTGAATTAGCAATGAATATTTTTGCTTGGTTTTCACCTTGAACCGCTAAAGAATTGGCGTCGGCCACTTGGATTCTCTGGTCTTTTTGAGCATTGGCTTCACCAATAGAACCATCTCTTGTTTTTTCAGCTACACTTTTCTTCGCATCATTTATGGCTTTAGCAGCGGCTTCTTTACCAAGGGCTTCTATGTAACCCGATTCATCTTTGATATCTGTTACGTTAACGTTGATCAATCTTAGTCCAATCTTTTTTAACTCCGTTTCAACGTTTCTTGAAACAGCAGCTAAGAATTTATCGCGGTCTGTATTGATTTCTTCAATATCCATGGTGGCAACAACCAAACGGAGTTGGCCAAAGATAATATCTTTTGATAATTCTTCTATTTCAATTTCTTTTAATCCGAGTACGCGCTCTGCTGCATTTTGCATAATACCAATTTCTGTAGAGATACCTACGGTAAATCGGGAAGGTACGTCAATTCTGATATTTTGCTTGCTTAGGGCACTGGTTAAACCCACATTAATTGAAATGGGTGTTAAATTGAGGAATTGATAACTTTGAATAATGGGCCATATAAATGCGGCTCCACCATGTATACATTTCGAACTGTTTTGCCCACCTGCTGAATTTTTACCAACCTTACCATAGACAACTAAAATCTTGTCCGAAGGGCATTTTTTGTAACGTGTTAACAAAGCTAAAAGCGTTCCAAATAATAATACTGCAATTACCGTTACTAATATTAAACCATTCAATCCATCCATCTTCTTTACCTCTCCTAATAAATTTTATTTTTTTACTCTTCTTTTTCAACAACCAAAGTTGTTTGATTAAAAAGGTCTACTACTCTAACTATTTCTCCTGTTTTAAGCGATCTTTCAGAAAAAGTCATTGCGTCTGCTTCAATTAAACGTTCTTGAATCATAATTTGCACTTTTCCTACACCAGAATTTTTGGGAGGAATGGGTATGTACACTTCTGCAAAAGCGCCAAGTGCATTTTTGTATTGAATATTACCATTTGCTTGAAGCCTGGATATCGCATAAAACATAAGGGCTACAACAGTCATGGCAATGAGACCAGAAATAGTGGCAATGATAATGGTAAGGGGTATGGCCACATCACCTGCTGCTAATAGAGAACCTACCCAACCAAAAATGGTTAAAAAAGCGATAATACCTCTAAAAGTAACAAATCGAAAATCAGTTGCATCTGATATGCCATCATCCATATCACTTAAATCGTTGTCCATATCCATACTTGAGTCATCTTGCATACCCATTAGAGATAGCACAAACTGTATTGCCATAATTACTGTGGAAGGTATCGCAATATAATAAAAAAACTGCTGCACACCAGTAAGACCTTCCCACCATTCACTCATAACAACGCCTCCTTAAAACTAGGGTAAATAGTATTTACTTTATTGTAATACTTTTTGTTCATTTTGTCAATAATAGATATCAATTCGTTGAGCAATTATGAGATTAAAAAGATCTCTTGATAGGGTTTTGAGTAAGATTGTCATGGGAAGACATCTTTGGATTTTGGGGGTTGTAATATAGCATAACCCGTGATAAAATATGAGGTAAATAGAGTTTACCATTAAGCGAGGTGAAAGCATGCAAATAAGCACACTAGGTCAAAAAGTCAAAGAGGCAAGGCTCATGAATCAAATGACACAAAAGGAGCTAGCAGGTGATTTCATTACAAGAAACATGCTCAGTCAAATTGAAAATGACATTGCAACGCCCTCCATTAAGACAATTGAATACATAGCTGCCGTACTAAAAAAACCGATTAGTTTCTTTGTGGATCATGACCAAGGCCATATTGAAGGCGGACTGATTGAAGAGCTTCTAGTTAAATACGAAGAAAAGGCCTACATGGAATGTATTGATAAAATTGAAGCTCATTTTGATGCTTATCCAAAAGCGCTCAATAACAATTTGCTTAAAAACATCTATATGAACTGTTGCTTGAAGGCGGCTTCCCAATTTAAAGAACAGGGGAACTACGAAACAAGCAAGGGAATTTTTGAAAAGATTTTAAAATATGAAAGCGATTTAATTTTCGAGTCAGATGCAGTGCTTTACAATGTGTACAGTCATCTTGCCGAAGTGAATAGTCTTTTGAAGATCGTAAATGCAGCAAAGGACTATGATGAAAAGGCTAAAAACATTGTGAATAGGATGATGGCCTCTAGAGTCATTCAAGGCATCTATATCGCCTTCGTTGAGGGCAATTATGATGAGGTTATTAAGAAGATTAGTACACTCGATATTAATGAGCTGGATGATTATAACAAAGGCCGCTATTATATGATGATCGGATCTGCTTATTATTACAAAGAGGATTACCACCGAGCCATAAAATTTTTGGAAAATGCCATCGATTTTTATAAAGATAAACCCTATAACAGTGTTTTAGATGTCATTTACGATGAGTTGAGCAAAAGTTATTCTCAATTAGAAGCCTATAAGGAAGCTTATGAATATCTGAAACTCTCGCAAAAAAAATAGCAAAAGCCACCTTTGTAGGTGATAAAGCCACCTTTATAGGTGGTTTTTTTCGACTGTTTGGTTTGCAATTTAAACCATTTAACTATATAATATGGGTAAGATAAGAATAGAAACATGAGAAGTACTTGTTCAGTGCTAGATCAGTATTTTAACGGAGGAATTTTACTATGGGCAAAAAACCCTATTATATTACAACGGCAATAGCTTACACTTCAAAAACACCTCATATTGGCAACACTTACGAGGCTGTTCTTGCAGATAGTATTGCGAGATTCAAAAGATTAGAAGGTTATGATGTGTTCTTTATGACAGGAACCGACGAACATGGACAAAAGATTCAGCAACAAGCTGAACAAGAAGGCATTACCCCTCAAGAGCATGTGGATAAAATCGCAGGTGAAGTAAGAACCATTTGGGATTTTATGAATACCAGCTACGACAAATTTATTCGAACAACCGATGCAGATCATGAGGCGATTGTTCAGGGTATTTTTAGAAAGTTATACGATCAAGGGGATATCTACAAAGGGAGCTACGAGGGCTGGTATTGTACGCCTTGTGAATCCTTCTTTACAGAATCACAGCTGGTAGACGGCAAATGTCCTGATTGTAATCGACCTCTTGAAAAGGCAAGTGAAGAAGCTTACTTCTTCAAATTGAGTAAATATGAGAAGCGTTTAATGGAGCATATCGATAGCCATCCTGATTTTATTCAACCAGAATCCAGAAAAAATGAAATGGTGAATAACTTTTTAAAACCAGGACTTCAAGACTTGTGTGTTTCTAGAACAACATTCAACTGGGGAATTCCTGTGACCTTTGACGACAAACATGTCATTTATGTGTGGATTGATGCTCTTTCTAACTATATTACCGGCTTAGGCTTTAATCCAGAGGGTGAAAGTGGTGATTTGTTCAATAAATATTGGCCCGCTGATGTGCATTTGATTGGCAAGGATATTTTAAGATTCCATACGATTTATTGGCCGATTATGTTAATGGCCTTAGAAGTAGAACTTCCTAAAAAGATATTCGGTCATCCATGGTTAATGGTTGGCGCTGATAAAATGTCAAAATCTAAAGGAAATGTCGTTTATGCTGAGGAACTCGTTAAGCATTTTGGCGTAGACGCTGTGAGATACTATGTGCTCCATGAAATGCCTTTTGCTCAAGATGGTACGCTGACTTATGAACTGATTATGGCTAGAATCAATTCAGATCTTGCCAATGTTTTAGGGAACTTAGTCAATAGAACGGTTGCTATGGTTCATAAGTACTTTGGCGGCGTTATTTTACCAGCCGTTGAAAAAGAGCCCATTGATAATGAGTTGATTGACCTTGCAATTTCCACAAGAGCTAAAATGGAAGCGAAAATGGATGAACTTAAAGTGGCAGATGCAATGGATGAAATATGGACACTATTAAGAAGAAGTAACAAATACATTGATGAAACGGCGCCTTGGATTCTTGCTAAAGAAGAGAGTAAAAAGGATCGTTTAGCAACGGTACTATATAACTTGATCGAAAGCATAAGAATTGCTTCTGTGTTACTCAGTCCTTTTATTCCTGAAACGGCAGCTAAAATCCAATCTCAAATCGGAGCAACGATGTTGAGCTGGGAGTCTCTTGATCATTTTTATGGAACGGTTGGAGGCACTCAAGTCGGAACGGCAGAGGTTTTATTTGCTAGGATAGATGAAAAGAAAAAGCTGGAGGAAATCTTGGGTGTCAGTGAAGAAGTAGCACCAAAAGAAAGTAAAAAGCCCCAAGCTGAAACGGTCAAAGAGGCTGTTAAGCCAGAAGTGAAAGTGGAAGAAGCAGCGGATCAACCTATTGGCATTGAAGATTTCGCTAAGATTAAATTGAAAGTAGGAGAAGTTCTAGAATGTAAGCGTGTAGAAGGATCAGATAAACTCCTCGTTTCTCAAATAAATATTGGCAGTGAAGTCAGACAAATCGTTTCAGGTATTGCACAGTTTTACACACCTGAGGAAATGATTGGTAAAAAGGTCATTGTTATTACCAATTTGAAACCCGTCAAATTAAGAGGCGTTATGTCAGCGGGAATGATTTTAGCGGCCTCAGATGATGCAGGTCATTTGAAAATTGCAACTGTTGATGGCGATATTGGACCAGGTTGTGAGGTGAGATAATGATATTTGAAAGTCATGCGCATTATGACGATGCTAAATTCGATAACGAACGAGATGAAGTGATTGCAAGCCTAAAAGCTTCTGGTATTCAGAAGGTCATTAACGTCGCATCAGATATGAAGTCTTCTCTTAGTAGTCTTGCCCTAGCTCAGAAATATGATTTTATTTATGCAGCTATTGGTGTTCATCCTCATGATGTGAAATCCATG
>CAZJIO010000008.1:19974-29005 GCA_964546035.1 uncultured Eubacteriales bacterium
AGAAAAATTGCTTGCCTTATCTGTGTATGAACAAGTGGTTGCTATTGGTGAAATTGGGTTGGATTATTATTATGAACATTCCCCAAAAGAAGTGCAAAAGCTCTGGTTTAGAGAGCAAATGAATCTGGCCAAAGAACTGGATTTACCCATTATTGTTCATAGCAGAGAAGCGACACAAGACACCTATGATTTAATCAAGGAAGCTGACGCAGCGACTGTGGGTGGTGTGATACATTGCTTTTCAGGCAGTAAGGAAATGGCAGAGCGTTATGTGGATATGGGATTTTATTTGGGAATTGGCGGCGTGATTACTTTTGATAATGCTAAGACACTTAAGGAAGTTGTTAAAGCAATCCCTCTTGAAGCGCTACTACTAGAGACCGATTGTCCGTATTTATCACCTATCCCTAACCGGGGTAAGCGCAATGACTCAAGAAACCTGATCTATATTGCTGAGGCAATTGGAAAAATCAAAGGGATTAGCGTTGAAGAAGTTTTAGGAGTCACCTATAATAATGGTATGAAACTATTTTTACCCCATATACAGTGAGCATGTTTGAGGGCGACTCTTAATGTTGAGGCATTAAAAGTCGCCCTTAAAAATATGCTATATTTCAGTAAAATAATGATGGGTAAATTGTTTTACAACTTCTGCATAACGATGTACTATTAAGATAGGGTTTCTATATGAAACGAGGCATGGATTAACGATCAAATAAGGAATGATAAAATGGGACAAAAGATGTTTAAGGTAGTAATTATCATGTTGGTGTTGGTCCTTGTGGGCTCACTCACTTTAGGTATTATAAATTTTGCAATGTTGAATAAAAACTTGAATAATGGCAGTTTGATTGAAACCAATGAACCCCCCAAATATCATTTTATGGTGATCCTAGATGGCTCTAATACCTCTTATTCTGAAGAGTATAAGAAAGGTATGCTACAGGCGTGCAAAGAAAAGAGTGCAGCTGTAGAGTTTTGGGATATCACAGGAGCCAACAAAATGGAAGAGATTCTTAGGCAAATTGATATCGCTATAGAGTCAAAGGTAGATGGGATTATTGTTTATACTTATGACAATGTGAAATTTAAAGAGGCGCTTTCAAAAGCGACTGAGGCTAATATTCCTCTTGTTACAGTTAATGAAGATATTCCAGGCAGCAAGAGAGCCACCCATATTGGTATTAATAAATTTGATACAGGGGCATTGGCCGTCTATTAAATAAAGAAATCATTGGTACGGGTGATGTCATTGTTCTTGAGAGGGAGGCTTACCACACCGTAGAAATTCTTACCAGCTCAGAGGCAGCTGCCACACAAGATAGCTCAGACAATGGGCTCATTTTCTTGGGCATTAAGGATACCCTCAAGGATTATAGCAATATTCATATTGAACAGGTGAATTATTCTGCAGCTAGTGTTTTAACCGCAGAAGAAGTTGCTATGAATATTTTAGAAAAATACGAAAACGTCAAAGCAATTGTTTGTACCAACGGACAAGATACTTTAGGCGTCGTTGAAGTGCTCATTGACTTTAATAAAATCTCAAGTATCGTCGTCATCGCCTATGATGACCTTCCTGAGGTGCTCGATTATATAGATAAAGAGGTGATCTATGCAACAGTAGTTGCGGATTATCAGAAAGAAGGTTACGATAGTATACAGGCACTCGTTCAATACATTGAACAAGACATTGTGGAAACCTACTATTATATTGATACAACCATTGTCACGAAAGATAATCTTGAACAGTACAAAGGTGAAATGAATGCAGAAGCTGAGAAGAATTAGCACCATCAAGTATCGAATGATCGCATATTCCATGCTCATCATTGCTTTTATGGCCATTTTAAGTATATATACCCTTAACATGACCAATCGTTATAAAGAGCAAATAGATGGGATGTTTCAAAAGAATATTTTATTAACTTCAATTGCCAATAAGATTGAACAAGTGGATCAAGAACTTGTTGCATTTTTGAGCTCTAAAAGTTCTACTCGGTTGAATGCTTTTATGATCTACTCTCAAGAATTGAATGAAATAGGTAGAACACTTGAAACGGATAAAGCTTCTTATAATGAAGAAGAGCTGATGGTTGAAGACATTAATTATATGATCAGTGATTATCTGATTAAGGCTAACTTTGCCATTATGGCTAAAAGAGAAAGAAACATTAAGGAGTATACGGATACCTATAAAACCGCGGCATTAACCAAATCTTACATTTTACAATACATAACGGAATTGAACATGAGACAGTTTGGCAGAAATGCTAGCAATTATATTACGATGTCTAAGCAAATAGAATCGCTTAACCAAATTACCCTTGTTTTAATTGTGGATTTGATTTTGCTTTCTATTTGCATTGTTTATGTTATGAGTTATCAAATGATTCGACCCATCATAAAACTTTCCCACTCGGCGGAAGATATTGCTAAAGGTCATTTTGATACAGAAGAAATCGTCGTTGAAAGCGATGATGAACTCAAAATATTGGCAGTATCCTTTAACAAGATGAAAAATAGCATCAGAGCTTATATTGAGGAGTTGAAAAGTAAGGCAGAAACAGAGGCAAAGTTAAAAGATCAGGAGATGGAAAATTTGACCATGCAACATCTCCTTGATAATGCCAAACTTTATGCCCTTCAATCACAAATTAATCCCCACTTTCTTTTTAATACCATTAACGCAGGTGTTCAAATGGCCATGTTAGAAGGTGCTGATCGTACCGGAGAATTCTTAGAAAGTATGTCTAGTTTATTCAGATACAACATCAAACACATCAATTCAGTCGTCACTTTAAAGCAAGAGTTAGATAACATTAAAGATTATTATGATCTGTTGAAGGTAAGGTTTGGAGATCTCATAAAATTTAGATTTAGAATTGATGAAAGTGCCTTAGACCTTAATATGCCACCCTTGATTTTGCAGCCCATCGTTGAAAATTCCTATATTCATGGGTTGAGTAGCAAAGAAGATGGGGGCGTTATTACCATTCAAGTGCTCAGCAATGCTTTAGAGACAATTATTGTTATTGAAGACAATGGCAAAGGTATGAGTGAAGAACAGATTGGCAGGATTTTATCTAAGGTGCAAAAAGACGAAACCACCAACAAACAGTCCTCTAAAATTGGGATGAGAAATGTTATTGAAAGACTCGAGCTTTTCTATAGTCGAAAAGATATTTTCAGTATTTCAAGTAGAGTTGGCGAAGGAACTAAGATCGTTATCAAGATAAAGTAATCCTCATAAATTGAAGATAGAAGGATGATGCATATGATCAAATTAATGATTGTGGACGATGAACAGATTGTTCGAGATGGCATAAAGTTTATCATAGAAAAAAACTTTGAAGGTAGAGTAGAAATCGTTGAAATGGCACGAACAGGTCGGGAAGCCATTGAAAAGTACGATGAATACAGACCTAATTTGGTGCTAATGGATATTCAAATGCCTGGAATCAATGGAATTGAAGCCATTCGATCCATAAAGGAGCAAAATCCGAACGTCAAATGTGTCATCATTTCAGCCTATGAGCATTTTGACTATGCAAAGCAAGCAGTGGAATTAGGGGTCAAAGAGTATGTGCTTAAACCCATTAATAAAAATAAGCTCGTGGATATCGTGACGAAGGTTATTAAAGAAATAGAAGATGAAAAACGACTTAAGCAAAAAGAAATTGAAAACAAAGAAAAGATGGATAAAATCCTGCCAGTTCTTGAACATGGATTGATTTATTCCATTTTAATGAATAACGATTTCAAAAATGAGATTGAAAATTATTATGGACTTTTTGATCTTGAAAGAGACCAAGGCTATATGATGGTGTTAGAATTTGGTGAGGAAGTAACCGCTGGAAAAGTGAGAAATAAAATTGGTACTGGGGTTAAAAGTCAGATCTATTACGAGAATGTTAGAAACACCATTAAACATAAATGCAGATGCATCGTAGGGCCGATTATCATTAATAGAATTTCTGTATTGGTCCATGAAGACAGTATCAGTAGTGAGTACGAGCAACGTTTAAAAGCCATCGAGCTGGCAGAGTCCATTAGGAACAGTGTTGAAAAGATGATTGATGCACAAATGTTTATCGGTATTGGGGGATGTTACAATATCCATGAAATCAATCAATCTTATGCAGAAGCCTTGAAAGCCATTAGTAAAATTGATGGAGAAGAGATTTTGCATATCAAGGATGCCATTGAATCAGTGGATTTTGAAGTGCTTAGTAAAATGATGGGAATCAAAAAGGATCAGGACAACATCGTTTCAAGAATGGAAGAAGGGAATGTTCACGAGGTTGAACTCTTGCTTCAAGAATTCTTTGGTAAGCTAGGGAAAGAGTATAAGCAATCAGAATCAGAGGTTAAGAATACGGTTATGGAGCTATTGGTGCTTATTTATGCCTGCGCCTATCGGAACAATGTTATGGCAGAAAGTGTCTCTTACAGAACCTACTTAAATGAGATTCAAAATATAGATAATTTTTACGAACTGAAAAATTGGTGTTTGATCCGGATTGTAAGCATTACAGAAAGAATTAAGGAAGAGAAGGATACAAAAGTATCCAACATTATTGCACAGGCAAAAAAATACATTGATGACAACTATAATAAGGAGATTGGCTTAACAGAGGTCTCTGAAGCAGTGTCCATTAGTCCTCAGTATTTTAGTAAGATATTTAAAGAAGAATTGGGTTTGAATTTTATTGAATACTTAACGATGGTCAGGATGGATCATGCAAAAAGGATGCTAAAAGAAAAGAAGCTTTCTGTTAAAGAAATCTGTTATGAAATAGGTTACAACGATCCTAATTATTTTAGTAGACTCTTTAAGAAAAACGAAGGGATATCGCCGACAGAATATTGCTAGGGGGGGGTTTGGGATGAAGAACAAGCGCAAAATGATATTTGTATTGATTGTGGGGATTTTAGTCATTCTAATCGGTTTCTTTGGGAACAAGCAACAACCTAAAGAGGAAGTCGTAGATCCAAACAAAAAGCCCATAGTGGGCTTGTGTATTGATACCATGGTTATAGAAAGATGGCAAAAAGATAGGGACATTTTTGTATCAAAAGCAACGGATGCAGGTTTTGAAGTCATTGCACTCAATGCAAATGAGAATAACAACAAACAAATAGAACAGATTAACTATCTCATTGATAAGAAAGCAGATGTGATTGTCATCATTCCATACGACAAGAATGGTCTTAGAGATGTGATAGCGGAAGCTAAAAAAGCAGGTATAAAGGTTATAGCCTATGATCGTCTCATTCTTAATGCTAATGTAGATGCCTATGTCTCTTTTGATAATGAAAAGGTTGGAGAATATATGGCAGACTATTTAATGCAAAAAGTGCCAAGGGGAAATTACGTGATTATTAATGGATCCCCTAAAGATTATAACAGTGTGATGTTTAATGAAGGCTATATGAATATTCTTAAACCAGCCATTGACCGAGGGACTATAACCGTTATTAAAGAAGTCTGGGCGGAGGACTGGAGAGAGGATGTCGCCTATGATACGGTGAATAATTTGTTAAAAGAAGGCGTCCAGATTGATGGCATTATTGGTGCAAATGATCGACTTGCTGAAGGGGCTATCAGTGCCTTAGCTGAATATGGTTTGGCGGGTACCATACCCGTCGTCGGACATGATGCGGATATTTCGGCATGTCAAAGAATTGTAGAAGGCACACAGCTCATGACCGTCTATAAACCCATTAAGACCCTGGCTGAGGGCACTGTGCATTTGATTGTTAAAATGCTAGAAGATAAAAAAATTGAATACAACGAATTTATCTTTGATGGCAAGAATGAGGTGCCATTTGTGAAATTTAAGGTGATACCCGTCAATTCTGATAATATGTGGGAGACCATCGTTAAGGATCAATTTCACAATGAGGAAGACATTTATCGGAATATAGATCAAAAATAAGCCTTATAGTAATTTTTTAAGCTTAAAAAAATACAGTTGTAGGACAGAATCGTGTCACATGTATTAAAATAGTCAAGATGTTAATAATTTAATCTATGGTTAAAGGCTTATAAAATTTGTACAATAGGGGAGTAACTTAATCACAAATCATATAGCGGAGGGTTCTTTACAATGAAAAAACTGATTACAATTCTTTTAGTGGTTGCAGTGGCAACTTCCTTATTCGCAGGTTGCGGAAAAAAAGATGACGGCAAAATTACAATAGGTCTATTATTACCTACAAAGCAAGAAGAAAGATGGGTAAGAGATGGCGATAAAATGAAGGCAATGGAAGCTGAACTTGGCGTTACAGTAGATATGCAATATGCTGATGGCGATGCAACTCAACAAGCTTCTCAAGCAACTAACATGCTAACAGCTGGTGTTGACGTTCTTATCATCGGTGCAGTAGATAGTGCAGCTGCAGCAACAATTTGCGATGAAGCAGCTAAAAAAGGCGTTCCAGTTGTTTCTTATGACCGTTTAATCATGGGCACAAAAAACGTTAACGCTTATATCTCTTTTGATAACGTAGCAGTTGGTAGATTACAAGGCGAATTCATTACTAAAGCAGTTCCAGCTGGAAACTACATCGTAATGTCCGGATCACCTACAGATAACAATGCTAAGTTATTCAAACAAGGCGCTATGGAATTTATCCAACCATTAATCGATAGCGGCGCTATCACAGTTGTTACTGATCAAGGCGTTGACGGATGGGATCCTAAAAATGCTTTAACAATTACTGAAAATGCTTTAACAGCAGCTGGTAATGACGTTCAAGCGATTCTTGCTCCTAACGATGGTACAGCTGGTGCAGCAATCCAAGCACTTGATGCTCAAGGACTTGCAGGTATCGTTCCAATCACTGGCCAAGATGCAGAACTTGCAGCAGCTCAAAGAATTGTAGCTGGTACACAATCTATGACAGTTTACAAAGATACAAGAGCTCTTGGAGACGCAGCTATGAAAGCAGCAGTTCTATTAGCTAAAGGCGAAAAATTAACAAATGCTGATCAAGTAGTTAGCAATGACGCATTTGATGTTCCTTCTATCCTTCTAGTACCAATCGCTGTTGATAAAACAAACATCGATAAGCACTTAATCGATAGCGGATACTTAAAGAAAGATGATGTTTACGCTCAATAATGATTAACTCTGTACGAGGAATAACCTAGCGTTATTCCTCGTACAATATAAATGACTTATTTAAGAAATAACCCAGTTATTTCTTGTTGTAACGAGATACTAAAACTGATATTGTATAGAAATGGGAACTCATTTCTTCAAGAAATAACTTGTTTAGAACTAGAACAATTTGCAAAGAATTAACGAAGTATTTTAACCAATAGTTGTGGATTAATTGTGAGGTAGGTGAAAAGATGGCGGACATTATTCTTGAAATGAAAAATATTACAAAAACATTTCCAGGCGTTAAAGCACTGGATAACGTTAATTTTCAAGTACAAAGAGGAGAAATCCATGCCTTAGTTGGAGAAAATGGTGCTGGAAAATCCACATTGATGAAGGTTTTGAGTGGGGTTTATGAGCATGGTACATATAATGGCGAAATCATTCTAAATGGTGATGAACAAAAGTTTAACAACATAAAAGAATCGGAACATAAAGGTATTGCTATCATTTATCAAGAACTGGCCTTAGTCAAACAAATGAGTATCGCCGAAAACATCTACTTAGGTAATGAACTTGGTAAAAATGGTATTATCGATTGGAATAAAACGTCCTCTGAAACTAAAAAATTATTGGCAGAAGTAGGTTTATCAGATGATCCCCAAACAAAAGTTATTAATTTGGGGGTAGGGAAACAACAGTTGGTTGAAATTGCAAAAGCGATTTCAAAAAATGTGAGTCTACTCATCTTAGATGAACCTACAGCTGCGTTAAATGAAATGGAAAGCGCTAATCTTTTGAATATCATCAGAGGGTTAAAAGAAAAAGGTGTTTCATGTGTCTACATTTCCCATAAACTTGAAGAGGTTCTTAGTATAGCAGATTCTATTACCGTACTGAGAGATGGGAAAACCATTGAGACCAAACCTAACGATGAATCCATCAATGAAAATGTTATTATTTCCATGATGGTTGGACGTACACTTGAAAACAGATTTCCTAGAAAACCACATACACCCGGTGAAACTGTTTTAGAAGTAAAAAACTGGAATGTATACAGCGAAGAACTTCGCGATAAAAAAGTAATTGATAACATATCATTTGAAGCTAGGAAGGGTGAGATTCTTGGCATTGCAGGTCTTATGGGAGCTGGACGTACTGAACTGGCTATGAGTTTATTTGGTGCTTATGGTATTAAAAAGACAGGATCTGTGAAGCTTCATGGCAAAGCCATTACGATTAATACCCCTAAACAAGCCATTGATAAGGGGATGTGCTACTTATCAGAAGACAGGAAGATTAATGGTCTTGTCCTCATGATGAATGTTATGGAAAATATCACTTTAGCCAGTCTTGATCGGGTTATTAAAAATAAGGTAGTCCTTAATGGCAACGAAGAAATTAGATTTGCTACGGATTACAAAAAAGCTTTAAACATCAAGACACCTTCTATCGAACAAAAAGTGAATAACTTGAGTGGCGGTAATCAACAAAAAGTGGCTTTGGCCAAATGGTTGATGGCAAAACCGGATCTTCTCATATTAGATGAACCAACAAGAGGTATTGATGTAGGTGCGAAATTTGAAATCTACAACATTATGAATGATTTAGTAGATCAAGGAGTTTCTATTATTCTTATTTCTTCTGAACTTCCAGAAATCTTAGGGATGAGTGATCGCGTTATGGTTATTCACAACGGTAGAATCAGTGGAGAACTAGATTTTACAGAAGCAACTCAAGAAAAAGTTATGCACTTTGCGACAGGAGGTAAATAAGAATGTCTGAAAAGAATTTTAAAAATGAATTGTTGGTATCTTTAAAAGCGAATGTTCGTCAGTATTCCATGTTTATAGCATTATTGGTTTTAATGGTTATCTTTACAATTTTCTCAAGAAATAATGTTTTTATCACACCAGGAA
>CAZJIO010000008.1:29047-31950 GCA_964546035.1 uncultured Eubacteriales bacterium
TATGACCTGTGGTGTTGTTCTTGTTATCGTTGCTGGACATATTGATTTGTCCATAGGATCTGTTGTTGCTTTTACAGGGGCTGTTGCGGCAACACTCCTTAATAAGGGTGTACCTACTTCAGCAACTGTTTTAATTACGCTATTGATTGGTGTATTGATTGGACTCTGGTATGGTTATTGGGTAGCCTATCAAACGATTCCATCTTTCATCGTTACATTAGCGGGTAGTATGATATTCAGAGGTGGTGTTCTACTTGTAACAGGTGGAGCAAGTATTTCAACTTCAAGATTCACAGATTTCAATGCTTTAGCGGGTGGGTATGTGCCAACTTTTGCTCCCGATTTTGCAATTAATCTCGTGGCTGTCTTTATAGGCGTTATAACAATTGTTGTCTATAATATCTCAGAGAGTAAAAAAAGAGCTGAGAGAAAAAAATATGGTTTTGAAATTGCTACAAAACAAATGCAATTATTGAAGGTGATTTTAGTATCCTTCGCTATAGCAGCCTTCTTCGGCGTACTAGCAATCAACATGGGTATTCCATATGCCGTTGTTATTCTTGCACTCATTGCAGCGATTTTCACATTTATCTCCTATAAAACAAAATTTGGTCGTTATGTATTTGCAATAGGTGGTAATAAAGAAGCGGCTAAATTATCCGGTATCAACATCAAATTTGTTAATTTAATGATCTTTGTATGTATGGGTATCTTAGTATCTTTAGGTGGTATGCTTTATACAGCACGTTTAGCAACTGCAACAGCTGCTGCGGCTCAAGGTTTAGAGCTTGAAGTTATCGCAGCTGCGATCATCGGTGGAACAAGTACACTTGGTGGTGAAGGTACTATTATCGGAGCTGTCATTGGTGCATTGGTTATGACGACCTTAAATAACGGTCTTGACTTAATGGGAGCACCATGGTCCTCTTCTGAATGGAAATACATAATCAAAGGATTAATTCTTCTATTAGCTGTATGGTTTGACTTAAGCTCAAGAAGAAATAAAAAGTAACAAACAACAAAATGACAAACGAGTCCTCTTAGGGTATGAAAATGGAGTAGCTATGAATGATTAGGGCATAATCATTTATAGCTACTTCTGTTTTTTAGGGCCAAAGGGAAGGGAAAAGAGCCAAAGGGGACGTTTAATTTTGGCTCCAAAGAACTTTGGAGCCAAAATTAAACGTCCCCTTTGGCTCTTTTCTCTTTGGTCTTTAGGTTGCTCTTAGTTAGGTTATCCTTTATAATAAAAGAAATAAATTGAGATAAGGAGTATTTGAGATGAGTAAAGAATGGAGAATTGAAACAAAGGCGGTGCAATCTGGGTATACACCTGGTTCAGGAGAACCGAGAGTTTTGCCAATTTATCAATCAACTACCTATAGATACGATACTTGCCAAGAAGTGGCGGATTTATTTGATTTAAAGACCGCGGGGCATATGTATACACGTATTAGTAATCCAACGGTTGCAGCCCTCGAAGAGAAAATTGCTGAACTAGAGGGCGGTATTGGTGCTATGGCGACTTCCTCAGGACAAGCTGCGACTATGATAGCCATCATGACCATTTGTCAGGCAGGTGAGCATATATTAGCGGCAAGTAATCTTTATGGAGGCTCTTATACGCTGCTAAAATCTACTTTTAAAAAGTTTGGCATTGAAGTGACTTTCGCAGATCCTGATCTTACTAAAGAAGAACTTCAAGGTCTTATTCAAAACAACACAAAAGCTGTATTTGCAGAAAGTATCGGGAACCCAGGCATTGATATTTTAGACTTTGAAAAGTTTTCGAGTCTTGCTCATGAAAATGAAATCCCTTTAATTGTAGATAATACTTTCCCGACACCTTATTTATTAAGACCTTTTGAGCATGGTGCTGATATCGTTACCCATTCTGCATCAAAATACATCGATGGTCATGCAACAAGTGTAGGAGGGGTCATTGTAGACAGTGGTAAGTTCGACTGGACCAGAGGCAAATTCCCTCAAATGACTGAACCTGATGTCACCTATCACGGGGTTATTTATACCAAAGATTTTGGTCCTTCAGCTTATATCAGCAAGGCAAGAGTGCAGATGCTCAGAGATATGGGCGCTTCCATGAGTCCAATGAATGCTTTTTTGATGAACTTAGGTCTTGAAACACTACACCTTAGAATGGAGAGACATTCTGAAAATGCCCTAAAAATAGCCCAGTGGCTTGAAAAACAAGATGAGGTGGTTTGGGTGAACTATCCAGGACTACCCAGTCATAGGACTTATGAAAGAAGTAAAAAGTACTTACCCTTAGGGTGTAGTGGGGTTTTATCTTTTGGACTTAAAGGTGGTAGATCTGCAGGAGAAAAGCTCATCGATAATTTAAAGCTCATTGCCTTAGTGGTACATGTGGCAGATGCTAGATCCTGTGTGATTCATCCTGCCAGCACGACACATAGGCAGATGTCTGAGGCAGAACAAATCGCATCAGGTGTTAAACCAGAGCTGATCCGTTTCTCAGTAGGGATTGAGAATTATGAGGACCTTATAGAGGATCTGCGACAAGCTTTAGACAAAATATAAATTCACTTTCTTGTATTCAGAAAAGTATTTTAAGAAAAGGCCTTATAGCCTTTTTATTTTGCTTTATAATAATGATAAATACACTCTTTTCAAAGGAATTTTACAATTCAAAACATATAGACAAAAGGTTGTAAATACTATATTATGTATATATCAAAAAGGGTTTTTTTGAGCAAGAAATGGGGTGAGGATAGATGATGTTGTATATTACAGCTTTAGGTTTTAGCGCTTATAATACAAAAGAAAAAGCAGAAAAGTTAGTGGGTGAAGTGATTGCTGAACCAAGTACGCGGTACATTTCCAACTACAAGACAGATGAAATTAAGGTAGAGTACTACAAAGAA
>CAZJIO010000008.1:31960-53058 GCA_964546035.1 uncultured Eubacteriales bacterium
GTAAAGATTTTGGACTCATTGTAAGAGGTGCCTTGAGCGATGATGAAGAATTAACGGTCTACTCCTTAATACCTTATTCAATGGGTCAGGAAGTTACAGATACCCATGAAATTGATGTGGTTAAAGGGGATAAAAATGATGTGTACGATGCTTTTTGCGAAGAAAGTAGATCAGGTACCCCAGTCTCATTTTTCTTGCAGAATGTCATTGATTACTTAGAGATTGCTGACGATGAGGATGTCTATATTGAAGGGGTACGGTTGGTTGCTTTTTCAGTAGAAGGCACCGTTATTTTACCTATCGATAAAGATGAAACAGATCTGATGCTAGAAGAGGAAGAGGATGTTTTTAGAGAAGAACTTTTAGAAAAGGCTCGAAATGGTGATGAAGAAGCCATTATGATCCTAGAAGAGGAAGCCATTGAATCTTCGGAGATCCTACAAGAAAGGCTTAAAGAGGAAGACTTACTCAGTATATTAGAAGGCTTTTTCGTTCCCATCGAAGACAGCGAAGACATCTATTCTATTTTGGCCACCATTGAAGATGTAAGAGAAGCTAAGAACAAGTTGACTAAAGAAGAAGTTTTTATGCTGAGTGTTAAATGTATGAGTTTGAGAATGGATATTTACATCAATAAAAAAGACATCGTTGGCATTCCATCCATAGGGATGCGATTTAAAGGGACTTGTTGGGTACATGGTACCATAGAATTTGAATACAATGAAGTTGAGACAGATGTGGAAAATGACGATGATCTTACTTGACATAAGGCGTAAACATAGATAAAATAGGAATGCAGCTTAATGAGCTGTAGAATAAGTTGCATTGGGATGCTCTCATAGTTAAATGGATATAATAAGCCCCTCCTAAGGGCTAGTTCCCAGTTCGATTCTGGGTGGGAGTACTGCTGAAAGTCTTTAAAAGACTTTCAGCTTTTTTATTTCGAAAGGTTGCACCAACGACTTGTGATATAATAGAGATATGAACTAACGTATCAAAAGGAGGTATCTGATATGGAATTGAAAGGTAAGGTATTAATCGCTCAAGGCGGTGGTCCAACAGCTGTCATTAACCAGAGCATGGTTGGGGCTGTTCTTGAGTCAAGAAAATTTCCTCAGATTACACGTGTCTATGGTGCTGTTAATGGTGTTGAAGGGATTGTTAATGAAAATTTTATGGATTTGAGCCAGGAAACTACGCATAATCTTGAACAAGTTGCTAAAACACCCGCCTCTGCCCTTTTCTCAACCCGGGTTAAGCCCGATGAGAAGTACTGTAAAGAAATTTTTAAAGTGCTTAAAGCCCATGATGTCAGATACTTCTTTTATATTGGCGGAAATGATTCAGCGGATACCGTTCGTATTGTTAATGATAATGCGCTGAGTAGTGATTATGAATTTAGAGCCATCCATATTCCCAAAACCATCGACAATGATTTGGTAATTAATGATCATACGCCGGGGTACCCATCAGCTGCACGATATGTGGCAGAGTCCTTTATCGGACTTAATTTAGATAACCGTTCCTTGTCTGGTGTTTATATTGGTATTATTATGGGCCGACATGCAGGCTTTTTAACGGCTGCCTCAGCGATTGCACAAAAATATCCAGACGATGGTCCCCATCTGATTTACCTACCTGAAAGACCCTTTAGTGTCCATCAGTTCTTGTTAGATGTCAAAGATGTCTATAGTCGTTATGGGCGCTGTATTGTAGCTATTTCAGAGGGTATTGTGGACGCGAAAGGTCAATCCATTATGGCACAGCTCAGCAAAAGTATAGAACTAGATGCCCATGGTAATATTCAGTTATCGGGAACAGGTGCACTGGGCGATATGTTGGCTAAAGAGATTACGAGTAAGCTCAATATTAGCCGAGTTAGAGCAGATACCCTTGGATATACCCAAAGAAATTTTATTGGCAGTATTTCTAGCCTAGATCAAAGTGAAGCCCGTGAAGTGGGTGAAAAAGCGGCTCAATTTGCGATTTGGCATAATATAGATGGCTCCATTGTGATAAAAAGGACAGGTTCTTATTCCGTGGATTATGAACTGGTTTCACTAGACCTTATTGCGGGTAAAACAAAAGTGATGCCAGATGAATTCATTAACATGGAAGGGAATAATGTGACAAATGCTTTTAAGAACTATTTAACACCTTTGTTAGGTGAGCACCTACAATCTGCTCATAGACTTAGAGCACCTATGGCACCTAAAATATTGAATGTGAAATAACAGTAACATATGCTTTATAAAGTAATAGGATATAATGGAATGATTTTTAGGTGGTTTAGAAATGGAAACATTGAGACAGGGATCTACAGGTCCTAATGTAAAACTCATACAAAGTTTTCTCGCTAAAATCGGTTATTATACGGGACCAGTGGATGGGAAATTTGGACCAATGACCCGAGAGGCAGTTATTCAATTTCAGAAAAAATATGGATTAGTACCAGATGGCGTTGTTGGGACTGCCACATGGAGACTTTTTGATATTTTTCTCAAAGGCTATGATACCTATAGGATAAAAAGCGGAGATACACTTTATAGCATAGCTCGGAATTATTATACATCCGTGGATGCAATCTTAACTGCAAATGCAGGTATTAATCCAAGGAGTTTGAAAATTGGCCAAGATATCATAGTACCCTATGATACGCCATAGGTATAATCGATGTCCGTAAATACCACTGGCGTATCATGGCATCATGGAAAGGGATATACAAGGTCTGAAAGCAAGATATCCCTTTCTTCAAATAGGTAGTATTGGTCAAAGTGTAATGGGGAAAAATTTATATTATATCAGGTTAGGGACTGGAGAAAATCAGATTTCCTACAATGGGTCTCATCATGGAAACGAATGGATTACAACGCCGTTGTTAATGAAATTCATTGAAAATTTTGCTCAAGCATATGCCACAGGGAGTAACCTGAGAGGTTATAATGTCAAAGAAATATTTGAGACCAGCAGTATCTATATTGTACCCATGGTCAATCCAGACGGAGTAGATCTCGTTTTGTACTGGCCCAATTACACGCAACCTGCCTATATACAAGCGGCACAATTGAACAGATCTGGCCTTCCGCTTCCCAGTGTTTGGAAAGCAAATATTAGAGGGGTAGATTTAAACAGCAACTACCCCGCTCTATGGGAAGAGCAAAAGAGAAGTGAAATAGCAATGGGAATAAACGCACCTGCACCAAGAGACTATGGAGGACCAAGTCCTTTATCTGAACCAGAATCCTCTGCAATGGCTGAATTCACGCAATATTACGATTTCAGTCAAGTCATTGCCTATCATACACAAGGTAGGGTGATCTACTATCAATTTCAAAATCTTGCACCCCCGGAATCATTAGAATATGCCCGTCTGTATGCCCAAGCCAGTGGCTATGGATACTCGGAAAACCCAGAAGAAGCCTCTTACGCAGGGTATAAGGACTGGTTCATACAGGATTTTGGGAAACCTGGATTTACTATTGAAGTTGGATTGGGTAGAAATCCGCTTCCTATTTCACAGTTTAATACCATTTATAACAACAATGAAGAAATCATGCTGATGGCTCCTTTGCTATAAAAAGCATAAAAAAAGTGGTGCAACCTTTCGGTTAGCACCACTTTCCATGTTATGATTTTAAATTACTTAACTTCAGTTGCGCCAGTTACTTTACTTTTTTCATCTAATGTAAAGGAAGCTTTGAATTCTTCAGTAGCGAAGTATACATTACCTTCTACAGTTGCATCAACTAATTTGAAACCATTAGATTCAACGTAAACATCACCTTTGAAGGTTCCGCCTTGAATTATTGTGTTTTCACTTTTTACAGTCATCTTAGGTGCAGTTAATACATAAGTTGCAGTTTTGTTTCTGTCTGCATCTTGAGCATAAAGAGCAATCTTACGACCAGCTGGAACCATTTTTGTAGCGTCAGCTTTGTCTGGAACTTCGAATTCGCCAGATACTACGATTTCACTATCAACAGTAACATCTTTAGTGATTCCGAATAACCAGTCAACATCTGGACCAGCTGCTTTAAGAACGCCTTCAGCAGTGTCAACGATGGAAGCACTTGCTACCACATCAACTGCAGCCTCAGTTGCAGCAGCCGTTGTAGCCTCAGTTGTAGTCACCACTTCTTCTTTAGCACAACCAGCAAATACTGATGTTGCAATTATGAACATAAGTAATAAAGCTTTAATTTTCATTTTAAATCCTCCATATAATTTTGATTGAAAAACCAATACAGATTATACCATAATTCGACATAAAATTGCAATGAACTAAATGAACATAATTGTGTAAACAGGTATAAGTACTTATATATGTTGCCTATATAATTGGAAAAATATAACAGAATAAGAGATCGACTGAAGGACATACTATACTTGTGAGATGAAACATTATTCTCACATGACTTATAAGCGAGGTGTACCAGCGATGGATATCATCAATGAAATTGTTGACATAGCAAATGATCGATGTATCTGAAACTGTTAGTGTACCATTGAAACTTATTAAGTAAAAAGTTATGAAAATAGTAGTCATTTATTTGGCTACTATTTTTTTGCCTAGGTTTTATGTCTTGACACTGATAAAAAGATATTTTAGAATGAGATAAAATAAGAAAAAGGTTAGAGGCGGCATATCATGGAGAATGTATTCAGGGTTAAAGATTTAAAGAGAATCGTGGATGAACTGATGAATGATGGAATTGATTTAGTGGAGATTAACTTTTTTGAGCGAGATGAGATCGGTGGGGAACTGGTCGGAGCAACTATAGAATTTAATGGTTGTACGGATGATGAAGAGGGTGTTGATTTTGGTGGCATCGAGGAAGTTATTTTAGATTAAAAGGGACAGTGCAAAACAACTTAGAACAATATTCTAGGCTGTTTTTATTTTATGAAAAGAAGTAAAGTGGTATAATAGAAACATAGGTAACGAAGCTGGATGAGATGAGTCGAATAAGGGAGGTACAAGTAAATGGATTTTGCTAGACCTAAGGTAGTGATTAGTAAATGTTTAGGTTTTGACCATTGTCGTTTTGATGGATCGATGATTAACAGTCCAGAAGTTGAGGGAATGAAACCCTATGTAGATTTTATGCCTTTATGCCCTGAGATGGGGATGGGAATGCCTTCACCTAGAGAATCTTTACGGTTAATAATGGCTGATGACGGAAATCGCCTGGTCTTAACAAAGAGTGGTGACGATATGACCGAGCCGATGATGGCGTTTAATAGAGAGGCAAAAGATCAGATTAAAGCATTTCAACCAGATGGGTTTTTTCTGAAAGGAGGTTCTCCAAGTTGTGGTATTAAGGAAGTCCGGGTCTATCATTCTATAGGAAAGGTGCCATGTATCAATCGAAAAGCAAAAGGCATGTTTGGCGGATTCATGATGGAATCCTTTCCAGATTATCTATTTGAAGACGAAGGTCGTATGAGTAACTTTAATATTCGAGAACATTTCTATACAGCAATATTTACAAAAGCGAATTTTGATGGCATTAAAGAGAAGAAAGCAATGAAAGATCTTGTACAGTTTCATGGGAAAAATAAATTTTTGATGATGGCATATTCTAGTAATCTGCTCAATATTTTGGGAAGAATTGTGGCTAATCATAAAAAGCTATCCCTAGAGGAAGTCTTTGAAACCTATGAGGTAAATTTGAACAAGTTGTTATTGAGGACTTCTTCACCTGAAAAAAGCATTAATGTGATGTTGCATATTTTTGGCTATTTTTCTAAGGAAATTTCAGCTAAAGAAAAAGCTTATTTTTTAGATACCCTTGAAAATTATCGAAGCCAACATATTCCACAATCCACTGTTATGGCAATTTTGTGGGCATGGGTGATTCGCTTTGATGAGCCGTATTTGCTACAGCAAACTATTTTTGAGCCTTTTCCTAAAGAATTGATTCATGTGACGGACTCAGGTAAAGGTTTGTAATTCAGGAACTAAATTAAAGGAGGTCTGTAAAATGAAGTATGTATCCATTAGTCCAGAAGCTTATATTGAGCAATTACCAATAGATAGACAGGAAGTTATTGTGAGACTCCGGAAGATCATTAGGGAAAATTTACCGACTGGCTTTGAAGAAATGATCGCTTACGATATGATCAGTTATGTGGTGCCAAAAAGTATTTATCCACCGGGTTATCATTGCACGCCTGAGCAACCCCTACCTTTTTTGAGTATAGCATCACAAAAAAACCATGTGGCCTTGTATCATATGGGTATTTATATGGACACTGAACTATTGAAATGGTTCGAAGAAGCTTATAGTAAATTGCCCATTAATAAGTTAGATATGGGAAAGAGCTGCATACGATTCAAAAAAATGGCTGAAATACCCTATGATTTAATCGCTGAGCTCTGTCAAAAGATGACAGTGGAGGCCTTTGTTTTGATGTATCAAAGGGCTTTAAACCGTTAATTAGCAAAATATCAAACTTACTTTACTTATATGTTTAAGATGGTATAATCATAATGATTCCATTAAACAACAAATTAAGAAATGACCACATAGTTAAGGAGAATAAAATGCTTCATGAATTTTCAAGGACAGAACTGTTAATAGGTAAAGGAGGATTGGAAAAGCTCAAGGCTTCTAAGGTGGCTGTATTTGGTATTGGCGGCGTGGGCACTTATACGGTAGAGGGTTTGGTTAGAGCTGGGGTTGGGAAGTTTGTGCTCATTGATGACGATTGTATCTGCTTGACCAACATCAATCGTCAGCTTCATGCCACAAGGAAAACCGTGGGTAAACCTAAGGTAGAGGCTATGAGAGATCGTATTTTAGAGATCAATCCTAAGGCAGAAGTAACCCTGCTCCAAAAATTTTACATGCCTGAATGTGCCGATGAATTAATAGAGGATGATTACGATTATATTGTCGATGCTATTGATACGGTCACGGCTAAAATAGATCTCATTTTACAGGCCAATAAGAGAAATATTCCAATTATCAGCTGTATGGGTGCGGGTAATAAAATGGATCCTACACGGTTTGAAGTGGCGGATATTTATCAAACGTCCGTATGCCCTTTGGCTAGGGTCATGAGAAAGGAATTGAAGGTGAGAGGTGTTAAGGCGCTTAAGGTCGTATACTCTAAAGAGGAAGCGATGAAGCCTTTAGAAGAGGAAGATAACAGCTGCAGCAATAACTGTATCTGTCCATCTGGGACTACGCGAAAATGTACTGCTAGGCATCAAATTCCAGGAAGTATGTCCTTTGTGCCATCGGTAGCAGGACTGATTATTGCTGGAGAAGTGATTAAAGATTTGATTCATTTTAATAGGTAGGGGATCTGGGGCTTGGGGAGAGGGACTGGGATCTTGGGGACGGAGAAAGTGACAACCTTTTCAAGGTTGTCACTTTCTCCGTCCCCAAGATCCCAGTCCCTCTCCACCTAACACCCAAGCCCTGTAATACCTAGATTTTCATAGGGAATATCGAATTCAATGATACCACTTGCATAGGGGCCAATTTCATAGAGTTGGTAGTAGACAATAATGCCGGTTGGACTGAGGTTGAAATGTTCGGGGTTAAAATATTTAACGATCAGTTCTTGGTAATCTTCGAAATACATAGTGTTTCCTGTGCTCACTTGCTGGTTGGCAGTTTTGAGTATTTGATCTATTACGAGCTGGCTGTAATCGACCTGAGGTTCAAAGAGATCCTCCATTTCTATGGAAGCGCCGGTTAGCAGATCCCAGTTACTAGAAGATCTTACCGTCATACCATGGGCACCTCCGGTATATTCGTACTGATCAAAATAAGTGCTCAACAAACAATTGTCATTTAAGGTAACCGTGTATTTCATCACTGCGTCATAGGCATTAAATGGATAACCATTTCTTGTGGCATATTCATAGTGTTCTATGGCATTATTTTTGAGCTCTGTAGCTCCGTGATTAGCAAAGTTATAGGCCTCTCCTTGATAAAAAGAATTGATAGAAGTCTGGATTTCAAAACTGCGATTTAAGTGAATTTGAGGGTAAGTAATGTCAATGGTTACGATATTTATAGATTTATAAGTTATATTCTTTTGGATGTAGCGGCTGATTATTCTGGCCGCATTATTTACAGGATTTTGCATAACAATCACCTCTTAAAACATCCTATTCAGGGGACAACTTTAACGCAACTATTCCTTGTGAAAATGAACAGACTGCTATATAATTTTAGAGAACCCGTTATCAAATGAGGAAAGAAGAATAAATGATGAAAACAGAAAAAATATTTTCAAAAAATGCAGCCTATCAAAAGCTGGAAGTGTTAAAAACCAATCGCAATAAAAGATATAAATATTCTGAGTTTTTTGTAGAGGGTGTGCGCAACATCAACGAAGCCATCAAGAATGATTGGCAGATCAGTTCATTTATTTATACCCTAGAGAAGCCACTTTCAGGGTGGGCAACAGAAATTTTAAAGATAGTTAAAACAGATCAAAATTATGAGCTGACGGGTAGTTTAATGTCAGATCTAAGTAATAAAGAGGATACCTCAGAACTTTTAGCCATTATTAAAATGAGAGAAAACCATTTTTCTCAGTTTAAATTGTCCAGTAATCCCTTGCTTGCGTTATTTGATCGACCCTCTAATAAAGGCAATTTAGGGACAATTATTCGTTCCTGTGACGCACTTGGTATTGAAGGACTCATCATAACCGGACATGCCGTTGACCTTTATGACCCGGACGTCATCGTCTCTTCTATGGGATCATTTTTCAAAATGCCTGCCATTAGAATCACAGAACATAAAGACATTGAGGGCTTCCTTCAAAAAATGAAGCAGGAATATCCAGCCTTTAAGACCATTGGATCCACTGCCCATAAAGAAAATAAAATATATGATGTGGACATGACTTCTCCCGTACTGTTCATGCTAGGAAATGAAACAGATGGACTGAGTAGAGCCTTAAAAGACAATTGCGATGTTCTTATGACCATTCCCATGAGCGAAAATGCTTCAGCCTCTTCTTTTAATGTAGGCTGCGCAGCGACGGTTATGTTTTATGAGGCTGTTAGACAGAGAAAATAAGGTCGTAAAAAGGAGGAAGTGTTAGGATGTCAGCATCAAAAAGTAAAGCAATTTATCTGGGGTTTGTGTATTCTTCCATATTTGGATTCTCTTTTATGTTCACTAAAATAGCCCTTTTATCTGTTGAAAATTTCTACCACTTGCTGGCCCTGAGGTTTTTAATCGCTTTTGGCGCCATGTCGTTGCTATTGGTTTTTAGAGTGATTAAAGTCAATTACAAGGGTAAAAAAATAATCAAATTATTGCCACTTGGTTTATTTCAACCCATTATCTACTTTATCTTTGAAACAAAAGGGATTGAACTTGTCCCATCTTCTCAGGCTGGTATTATGATGGCTTGTATACCCATTCTTGTGATTATCCTTGCGAAAATTTTTCTTCATGAGCATCCCAGCCTTCTGCAAATCTTTTTTGTTGTTTTATCTGTGGCAGGAGCTGTCGTGATTAATTTGAACAGCCTCAAGACGGGAGATCTACTGGGAACTTTTTATTTGCTCATTGCCGTCCTTGCTGCCGCAATCTATAGCATCCTATCAAGAAATCTATCAACTGCATTTACATCCGTTGAAATGACGTACCTGATGATGGGTTTTGGAGCGGTTACTTTCAATACCATTAGCCTTACCTTACATATAAAAACGGGGCAGGTCATGTCTTATTTTGAACCATTTACCCATCCCGTCGCCTTGGTAGGACTTCTTTATCTTGGCCTTCTATCCTCAGTAGTAGCATTTTTCTTGCTTAATTATACCCTGTCTAAAGTGGAAGCCAGTAAGACGGCAGTCTTTGCGAATTTCACAACAGTGGTATCTGTCTTAGCGGGTATCGTACTGCTGCGAGAGCAATTGCAAGTGCTACAAATTGTTGGAGGTATGATGATATTAGCAGGTGTTTATGGGGCTAAGAAGATAGCAGAGCAGTAGTGTAGCTATTGCGTGAAAGGATAAAGTGCTATATAATTTTAAATAGAGAAATAAAATACTAGGAGGAATTAATATGTGGACAAGAGAAGAAATTAAGAGCAAGGCTAAGCGGGTCTTAGCAGGATCGTATTGGAAAGCATTTTTGGTTAGTTTAGTTATTGCTGTTGTCGGTGGAAGCGGTGGCAGCAGTGGCGGTGGCAGCAGTAGTTTTAGAAATTCGGGTGATCAGACCAGTGCTGGTATTTTGGCTGGGATTATCGTACTATTGGTGGTTGTTGGATTTATAGCTCTTGCTATTCGGATTTTTCTTGGTTATGCATTAGAAATTGGCGGTAGAAAGTATTTCATTAGAGCCTCTGAAGAAGATGTTAACTTAAGTTATTTAGGCTATGCTTTTAAAATGAATGCTTATGGAAAAATTATCTTAACCATGTTATATAGAGCTGTCTTAATATTTCTTTGGACGCTGTTACTGATCATACCAGGGATCATTAAGTCCTATGCCTATCGGATGGTACCCTATATATTAGCGGATAATCCTGAAATTGGTGTGACAAGAGCCATTGAATTAAGTAATGCAATGACAAAAGGTGAAAAACTAAATATATGGGTTCTGGATTTATCCTTTATTGGTTGGTATTTATTGGGTATGTTGGCGCTTTTTGTAGGGGTTTTATTTGTGAAACCTTATGAAGACACAACGAATGCTGAACTTTATCTTGTACTGAGACAACAAGCTCTAGATAATGGCAACTGTACATATGAGGAACTGAATTTGAGTGCGCCTCTAACAATATCAAATTAATGACCTAGGAAGGATACGTAGATGCCTATTACAAGAGAAATGGCCTATGAATTATTGACCCAATATGTCAAGACGGATGGCCTCATTAGACATGCTTTAACAGTTGAAGCTGTGATGGGGCATTTTTCCAAGAGGTATGAAGAGGATTTTGAGAAATGGTGTGTCATTGGTCTTATTCATGATCTAGATTATGAGATGTTTCCTGAACAACACTGTGTCAAAACGCGAGAGATACTTGAGAAAAATAACTGGCCAGAAGATTACATCCGCGCAGTAGAAAGCCATGGATATGGGTTGGTGAATGGGGTGGAACCCCTTGAAAACATTGAAAAAGTCCTTTATACCATTGATGAACTGACAGGTCTTATTGCAGCAACTGCGCTCATGAGACCTAGTAAAAGCCTTTTTGATTTAAATGTGAGTTCTGTTAAAAAGAAGTGGAAGACAAAGAGTTTCGCAGAAGGTGTTAACAGAGAGGTCATAGAAAAGGGTTGTGGACTATTAGGCATGACCCTTGAAGAGGTAATGGAAGAAACAATCATCGGAATGAGAAGTGCTGCAGAAGCGATTGGATTAAAGGGTACCTTATAAAGGCACCCTTTTTCTTTAGTTATTTCAACAATCCTTGATTAAAAGCAAAGAGCAAATGTTCTAGATCTTTAATGTCTTTTTTCATCTGTTTGCCGATATCGGTATCGGCTACTTTGATGCGATGGCCTCTGTTGTCGAGGACGGTTAGGTTTGAGACGATATCAATGTTGTCATGAATGGCTTTTTGCCTAGATTCAAAAGGTTCGTGAGCAGCTAAGATCATACCATAAGAATTATAAATCAAAGTATAACCAGCGATGCCAGTGACGGATTGATAAGCCTTAGAAAGACCGCCATCAATAACCAACAATTTCCCTTCGGCCTTCAAAGGGCTTTCTCCACGGGTAACCTTGACCGGTACGTGCCCGTTAATAATCTTGGAAGTTTCTTCTTCTAATCCAAACTCCTTTAATATTTTAATACAGATATTTTTATCGAGTACCCATTTGTAATAGTCGTTTTTAACTTCGTGATGGGTTTTCGAATCTGATATGAAATACCTCTCAAAAGTAGTGAATTTCTTTTTGCCAAACAAGGAGGACTTTTCACCAGTGGCCAAGTACCAAAAAAAGTCCAAGCTCACCGGGTCATCTGCATCGTCACGATTGGCATAAGCAGCTCTAACCAAAGCCTCAAACTGATCCAGTAAAGCCTTGCCTTTATAGAACTTGCCTTCAATTTCAAAGGAGTCAAATTCTTTGTCTTCGTTCATGGGGATGCAGCCGTGATACAGTAAGTTGCCATTATAGGCGAGGTACATACTGCCTTTTGTAAGGAGCAAATCTACATGTTTCTTGAGCTTCTCATTTCTTAGGAAAACATTTTTGAGTTTTTCCATGACCTCTTCTTCAGCAGGGGTGAGTTCAAAAGGCTCTTTTGGATTAATGGTTGGGAAATCGGAATCTCGTAGGGTGAAAATTTCCCCATTAATCATAACGGTGCCTTGATCATAATTGATGTTATTAAGCAGCAAGCGACTGGTTAAATTGTACTCAGGATGCCGCTCGACCAGTTGACCTTCCAATTTGAGCTGGATGATGGTAATGGCTTTATGTATTTGAGCACACATGAAATCTTCGCTGTTGTCATCACCATTATGGGCGCTGGGCTTGAAAATGGGATGAACCATGGGGTAAGTAGCCATGGCGAATTTAGCGAGGGGCATTAAGTTAACGCCGTACCCATCCTCTAAAGTATGTAAATTGCCTGCTTTTACCGTGACGCGAATGGTATTTGCGATACAGATTAATGAGCCAGAAGCGGCACCAATCCAGCCGATATCATGATTTCCCCATTGAATGTCTAGGGAGTGATAATCTGATAAGGTATCCATAATGATATCGGCACCTGGACCTCTGTCATAGATATCGCCAATAATATGTAAATGATCAATGGAAAGGCGTTGAATCAGTTCGCAGACTTCTATTATAAAGGAGACGGCTTGTTCTGTCCTAATAATGGATTGAACGATTTCACTATAATAAAGTTGCTTGTCAAGGTCGTTTTCTTGCTCATGTAGCAGTTCTTCGATGATATAAGCGTAGTGACTGGGCAGCGCTTTTCTAACCTTTGACCGGGTATATTTAGAGGCTACTTCACGACAGATTTTAATCAAACGATGAATGGTCAGATCATACCACTCGCGTATAGAAGCTTCCTCAACTAATAAGACGACCTCTTTTGGGTAATAGATGAGTTGTGCGAGGAGGCTCTTCTCCTGATTCGTGAGTGTTTCTTGAAATAAATCTTCGATTTTTTTTCGTATAACGCCAGAACCATTTTTTAGGACATGGAGAAAGGCTTCGTATTCACCATGGATATCTGATAAGAAATGTTCTGTTCCTTTTGGTAGGTTGAGAATCGCTTGTAAATTGATTATTTCTGAACTCACGGCTTGAGCGTTAGGATATAGGCGGGTTAATATTTTCAGTATTTTTTTGTTTTCTTCAACGGTACGGCTACTAAAAGTTGATTTTTCTAAATGGGTTTGCATGAGAACCTCCTTGATCGCTGTCATTAAAATCATTATAACAGAAAACAGCTTATTTGTTCACATTTAGCGTCAAATTAAGCTGAAATTTGAAAGTATACCATTCATATAGGTATTGAATAGATTGTCCGTTAATGTTAAAATGAAGAGAATGAAATGATAAAGGGGTATCCAAAATGAAAATATCCACAAAAGGAAGATATGCACTTGAGGCAGTTGTTGATTTGGCTGTTTTTTCAGTGTCGGGGCTTGAAAGCTTAAAAAATATAGCAGATCGATTAGATATTTCAAAGAATTATTTAGAGCAATTATTTGTTGTTTTAAGACAAAAAGGTATTGTAGATAGTGTGCGTGGGGCACAGGGCGGATATCGTTTATCTAGGGCTGCCAATGAATTGACGGCGGGGGATGTCATTCGCGCTGTTGAGGGTCCATTATCACCAGTGGCGTGCTTGGACGAAGGCAAGTGCCACCAACCTTGTGGCAGCTATGACCTTTGCGTCACACGCATTTTATGGCAAAAATTAATGGATGAAATTAATGCTGCTACGGATGCTGTGACCATCGAAGACTTGGTTCAAGCTTATGGAGCTAGAAATAATAAAGAGTCATTTGAATATTTTATATAATAAAGAGGTGAGTTAAGAGATGAAGTTATCTACAAAAGGACGTTATGGGTTAAGGGCATTAATTGACTTGGCAATTGAATCTAGAGGGGGGCATCTTTCTTTAGCCACCATTGCCGAGCGACAAAATATATCGGAGATTTATTTGGAACAAGTTTTTGCTACCCTTAGAAAAGCGGGTATTGTTAAAAGTGTCAAGGGTGCACAAGGGGGCTATTTTCTAGCGGAGTCACCCCAACGGATCAAGATTGGAACGATTTTAAGAACCCTGGAAGGCGATCTTTCAATTATTGATCAGCAAGCCTCGGAAGGTTTTGATGAAGACAGTATTTCTTACTGCATAAAGGTTCAGGTATGGGACAAAATTGATAGCAGAGTGAATGGCTTGGTGGATTCATTAACCTTAGAAGATCTTGTAGAACAACATAAGAAACTTCATGATACCAAGGGAAATATGTTCTTTATTTAAGCATCCCTAGTATTGTTAGTTGACAGGAAAGCTGAAAACGTGTACTATATTCACTAACCATATCGGTTTAGTAAAGTATAAAAATACCATTAGGACAATGGGAGGAATAATGAGCATAGGGAATGAAGGACGCAACAACACAAGTATTGAAACAAAGGTAGTTCATGGCTGTCAAGGCTTTGACCCACATACAGGAGCAATTTCTTATCCTATTTACCAAAGTGCAACTTTCAGGCATCCAGGGTTATATCAATCGACGGGTTACGATTACTCCAGACTTCAAAATCCAACGAGAGAAGAACTTGAGAAGACCATTGCTGGCCTAGAAAATGGGAAGCATGGGTTTGCTTTTAGCAGTGGCATGGCGGCGATCACGACCCTTATAAAGCTTTTCTCCCCTGGCGATCATATCGTTGTCTCTGATGACTTGTATGGGGGCACCTATCGCTTATTTGAAGAGATTTATAAAAAGTTTGGTTTAGAATTTACGTATATCGATTCCAGTGATTTCAACGAAGTTGTGAAAGGCATCAGGGCTAATACCAAAGCGATTTTCATCGAAACCCCTTCGAATCCACTTATGAAGGTAACCGATATTGAAGCGGTGACTCGACTTGCTAAAGAGAAAGGGTTACTCACGATCGTTGATAATACATTTTTGACCCCTTATTTACAAAGACCCCTTGATTTTGGCGTTGACATAGTGATCCACAGTGGCACTAAATATCTTGGAGGTCATAACGATACGCTTGCAGGACTTATTGTGGTGAATGACGAAAGTCTAACACAGCAATTACAATTGATACAAAAATCAGAAGGTGCAATACTGGCCCCCTTTGATTGTTGGCTGATCCTTAGAGGGATTAAAACCTTAGCCATAAGAATGAAAAAAGCAGAAGAAAATGCCCATCAAATCGCAGCATGGTTGAGAAATCATCCAGCAGTTGATACCGTTTACTATGCAGGCCTACCCGATCACCCAGGTTATGAAATCTCTAAAAGGCAAGCCTCTGGCTTTGGCGCTATGATTTCCTTTACGGTGAAAGAGCAAAAGTTGGTGGAACGCATCCTTGAGCGTGTAAAAGTCATTATTTTCGCGGAGAGCTTAGGCGGTGTTGAAAGTCTTATTACCTATCCAATTGTTCAAACCCATGCAGCCATTCCTCAAGAGATGAGAGAGCGTTTAGGCGTGAATGAATTCTTGTTAAGATTATCGGTGGGGATTGAAGCTGTGGAAGATTTAATCAAAGATTTAGATAGTGCAATGGCCTAAAAAGAGCCAAAGGGGACGTTTAATTTTGGCTCTAAAAAAAAGGATGTGAATATTTTGAAGTTTGGAACGAAACTTATACACAATAAACATGGCTTCGATAAGGCAACGGGAGCACTGAGTATCCCAATTTATCAGACGTCAACGTATCATCAGGAAAATATTGATAGCAATCAAGAATACCAATACTCTAGGTCGGAAAATCCAACAAGAAGAGCACTTGAAGAAACCATTGCTGAGCTAGAAGGTGGCGATCGTGGTTTTGCATTTTCCTCTGGAATGGCGGCAACGTCTTCAGTGTTATCCATTTTCTCATCGGGAGATCATATCGTTGTTTGTGAGGACGTATATGGTGGGACTTTTCGAATTACGGATCAGTTTTTCTCCAAGTTTGGCATTGAGATTACCTTTGTAGATGCCTCAGACTTAGAAGCCATTAGAAGTGCCTTTCGACCAAACACAAAAGCACTCTTCTTGGAAACGCCAAGTAACCCAACCCTTAAAATAACAGATATCAAAGGGGCATGCGCCATTGCTAAGGAACATGATGCAGTTGCTATAATTGACAATACATTTATGTCCCCTTATTTACAACGCCCAATAGAACTAGGTATAGATATCGTCATACATAGTGCCACAAAATTTATTGGAGGACACAGTGATGTCCTTGGTGGTTTAGTGGTGGTAAAAGGTAAGGAACTCTGTAAACGGGTTTACTTTGTTCAAAATGGTTTTGGTGCAGTTCTTGGACCACAAGATTGCTGGCTCTTATTAAGAGGGCTTAAAACCCTTAAAATCCGTATGGATTACCAGCAACAAAGTGCCATAAAGTTAGCCCATTGGCTGCAAGGGCGACCAGAGGTTAAAACGGTTTATTTTCCAGGACTTACTTCCCATCCAGGTTCACAAATACATGCAGCCCAAGCTGACGGACCAGGCGCGGTGCTCTCTTTTGAAACCCATGATACAGAAACCGCACTTCGCTTTATGAAAAAAGTTAAGCATGCAGCCGTAGCTGTTAGTCTGGGCGGTGTTGAAACGATTCTTTCCTATCCTGTCAAAATGTCTCATGCCGCTATGCCAAAAGCTGAACGTGAAAAACGAGGTATTTCTGACAGTCTCATGCGCGTATCTGTAGGGCTTGAGGATATTGAGGATTTGATTGAAGATTTTGGGAATGCATTAAGTTAGGTAGAAGAGCTGAGAAAAGCGGTCCTGGGATCGCTTTTTTTCGGCTCTTTTATTCTGAGATGCTTGTATGCTATAATATTCTCAAAGACGGGGGGGAGAATACTTGTGAAAAATAAAACTATTCGCTATAAGTTTATGATCGCTATTTTGATTATTTCCATTACGCCATTATTTATTACCCCTATTTTAGGGTACGTTTATACCAGTTCAGTTTTGAGAGATAAGATTGTTGCCCTCACCAATCAAAACCTAGAAGCTGTTTCTGAAGGGGTTAATCAAGTTATTGATGACATTATTATTGCCTCAAATGTGGTGGTATTGGATGAAGAGATTGTGAGCATCTTAGCAAATCCATCACAAGGCGTATCGGAACAGATCAACAATAAGAAATCAGTTGAAAGTAAACTTCAGAATATGCAAGCTAGTAATTTGTATCCTTATAATGTGGAGACAACGTTACTTGATTTTAAAGGAAATAGCTTTAATACAGGCTTTCAAGAGCTAAATTCCTATGAAGAAATAGTTCAGCAACCTTGGTTTGAAGAAGCTATTTCAAAAAATGGTTATTTCTTGTGGAGTGGTTCAAGTATTGAAGTGCCAGATTATACCAATGGTATTACGATGATCCGATTGGTAAAAGAAGATTATTATTATGCTGTTGGGGTGTTGATGATTCACGTCTATCCAGAAAAAAAAGTTAAGAATTTGCTGGTACGAGAGGAAGAGGTGGGTAGCACATCAAGATATCTTATCGATTCATTTGGTCAGGTGATTTTAAGCTCTGATACGCATACAGAAATTGATGTAGACGAAGCTTTGGATAAATTAGGGAATGAGACTGCTGTTATCACACAATATAATGGGCAAAAAGTCATTATTTCTAAAAACACGATCTATAAACCAGGTTGGTCGGTCCTCCAAATTGTATCTTATGAATCCATTATGACCGATGTCAGTGGATATCGAGACTTAATGATGGTGACAAACATTGTTTTTATAATGATTATGCTGGTAGCCGCTTATTTCGTTTCAAAGAATGTGACAAAAGCAATAAGCAGCTTAAGCTTTTTTATTGGCAAGGTAACGGAAGGAAATTTTAATGTTAAATCTGATATTTCAGGGAGTTATGAGGTTAATCAGCTGAGCAACAGTTTCAATAAAATGGTCGACCGAATCGAGGAGTTGATTCATCAAGTGGCCTATGAAACTGAGCAAAAGCAGCAAACTAAGATTGATGCTTTGCAAGCGCAGATTAACCCGCACTTTCTATTGAATACCCTTAATGGCATCAAGTGGTTGTGCGTCATCGAGAATGCTAAAACGGCAGAAAAAATGTTGATCTCTTTAGGGTATTTATTGGAAAATACCCTAGGTAAATACGATGAACTCATTCCAATCGATGAAGAAATTAAATGTTTGGAAAGCTATTGTGCCCTACAAAAGATGCGATATGGTAAAACCTTCGAGGTGCATTACGAGGTGAGCGATGCTCTAGGAGCAATCAAGATACCCGTTTTGTTGTTACAACCGATTGTTGAAAATAGTATATTACACGCTTTTGAGGATAGAGAAGAAATGGGTGAGATCAATATTTCCATACAAGAAGTAGCGGATGGTATTGAAATCGTGATTCAGGATAATGGCATTGGTATGCAAGAAGAGCAAATTGGTCAGCTGATGTCCCTATATCCTAAAAAAAATAAGTACAGCAGTATGGGGATGAGGAATGTCAAAGAACGTATTAAACTCTACTATGGAGATTGCTGTGACATGGTTGTTGAAAGTGAATGGGGTGTGGGAACTAGAACTGTTTTAACCCTAAAAAAAGAGATTAAAACAAGGAGGTCATTGGATGAAAGTCTTGATTGTTGACGACGAAATCCTGGTCAGAAAAGGTCTTTCTATGGGCATCGATTGGCAAGCCTTGGGATTTGATGAAGTAAAGGAAGCGAGTAATGGTGTAGAAGCTTTGGAGTATGCAAAAGTTGCCTACCCACATCTTGTATTTACAGATATCAAAATGCCAAAAATGGATGGTTTAATGTTAATTGATGAACTTAAGAAGTATTGTCCTGAAACGGTTATTATTGTCCTCAGTTGTATCAACGACAGTGCGTATATTCGAGAAGCAATGAAATTCAATCGTGCCCTTGACTATATTCCCAAACTATCTATGGGGACAGATGAGTTGATTGAAGTGGTAAAAAATGCCAAACAATATATAAAAGAACCCCTTAACAAGGATGAAATCAATAAAGTTAAAGGACCTAGTATCAATTTATTTAATAAGGAAATGGAAATAGCCCTAAAACAAGCAGTAGATAGTGAAGATCTATCCCAAATAAACCAAGTGGTTAAGGTTTGTTTTGAAAAGGCTGAGGCTTTAAGTTACGGGGTAGAACAATTTATAGATTGGCATGAAATTTATGCTGTTTTAAGCAGTCTAATCAAATCTTATCAAGGTAATATGAACTTAATCCAAATGGGTTCCCAAAATGCCTATGACTATCTTTCTCAAAGTAAATCACTGGAGCAGATGAAAAGTCGATTTGAGACCGTTATTGAGGTGTATCTCATAGAATTAAAAGTGTTAAAAGGAAAAGTATTTAATAAAGTCATTCATGAGGCAGTCACCTATATCCATAAAAACTATCGAGAAAATGTTAAATTAAGTGATGTAGCAAAATATGTAGGAATGAATGAATCCTACCTCTCCCGGCTTTTTAAAAAGAACTTAAATATTAATTTTGTGGACTACTTAAATCAGATTAGAATTCAACAAGCAAAAGAACTTCTAAACAATCCAGAACTTTTGATTTCAGATATCGCTTATCAAGTGGGTTACAGTAACGAAAATTACTTTAGTAGAGTTTTTAAGGCGGTAGAGGGGATTAGCCCGAGGCAATACCAAAAGAAATAGTACAATTTTGACATAAAATTGTACTATTTTTTCAATTGCAAAAAAGAGTAAGAATTATGAATAAAGATATCAGATGTGTGCATTAATAAAAAACATGCCAAATGATACAATGAGGATGCAATAAAAAAACAAGGGAGGATTTACAATGAAAAGATTATTATCCATTTTATTATCAAGCATTTTATTAATATCACTTTTTGCAGCTTGTTCTAAAGAGGCAGAACCAAAAACTACTGAAAGCCTTACAACAACTCAGGGGACTTCTCAAGCAGAAGTAGGTACTGAAACAGAAGAACCTGTTAAACTGATTGTTTGGGGTGGTGTACCAGCTGAATCTGGTCCTCAAAATTTAGTGGACGCATGGAATGCAAAAAATCCAAATATTGAAGTGGAATATGTCAGATATGTTAACGATGATACTGGTAATACCCAATTAGACACGGCTATCTTATCTGGCGAGCAAATAGACTTGTATTTTACCTATGCTGTGCCATTAATGAAAAAAAGAGTTGAAGGGGGTATGATGGAACCTTTAACCGACTATGGTGTGGATACATTTATCAAAGAAAACGTTGTGGGAGCAGGGGAAGGTATTGTTACAATGAACGATACAGTTTATGGTGTTCCAACGGCAAGAGAGCCTTTTGGTCTCATGTTTAACCAAGCGATGCTAGATTCTCGAGGTGTCACAATTAATGAGAATTGGACAGTAGAAGATTTTGTAGCTGTATCAAAACAGTTAACACACGAGCTTAATGGTGTAAAAGTGTATGGTGCGCATACTTATTATGCTGGTCTACCACTAGAAATCTCATTGCCAGTCCTTGGGGGCGATCATTTCTACAATAAAAATGGTACTGAGAGTAATTTCGATGCTGAAGAATTCAAGACCCTTTCAATGTTAAAAGGCTTAATGGATGAAGGGTATGCAATGCCTTATCAGGATATTTTTACAAGAAAGCTAGAAGCTTATGCACATCCAGCATTTTTAAACAATGAAGTGGCTATGATGCCTTTTTCAGCTTGGATGCTTAGATATGTAAAGGATTTAGAAAATTTCCCTCATGATTTTGTAACGACCTTTGCACCTTATCCAACCACTGAAAAAGGTGTACCCAATAATTACCAAGCGCAACTGAATAACTTTTTATCCATTAACAGTAACTCAGAGCATAAAGAACAAGCTTGGGCATTCTTACAATACTGGGCAACTGAAGGTTCAAAATTCATGTTACCAGGTGGTAAAATACCAGTTTGGAACAA
>CAZJIO010000008.1:53096-58360 GCA_964546035.1 uncultured Eubacteriales bacterium
TGAAAAGTTATTTGATGTAGAAGCTTACAAAAAAGTAATGCTGAATCCAGATCTAGAATATATCGTAGATACCATTACGGTTGCTTATCCACAAGTGATGCAAATATTTAAAGAAGAAAGTGAAATGTACTTCCTAGGTGCCACTACGGATGAAGAATATTTCACGAACCTAAAACAACGATCAGATGAAGTAATCAAGGAAGAATTAGGTCAATAAAGATAATATAATCGGCTGATGTTTCGTCAGCCGAATCATATTAAGGAAGTGAGAAAATGAAGAAAAAGAAAAAAATAAATTGGACAGCCTTATTGTTTGTAGCACCTAATTTAATTGGTTTTGCCATATTTATATTGCTACCGGTGTTATTTTCTTTGGTAGTGAGCTTTACAAATTTTAATATTTACAAAGGCTTTTCAGACACCAAATTTGTGGGCATAGATAATTTTACAAAAATGTTTCAAGATTCATGGTTTAAAGCAGCACTCACTAATAATTTAAAATTTACACTGGTTACTATCCCGGTGTTGATCATACTATCGATTGTTCTAGCAACACTGCTTAACAATAAAGTGTTTTGCAAAAATATCATGCGCGCAATTGTCTTTATTCCTTACATATCAAGCGTTGTTGCCATTTCTGCAGTGTGGATGATGCTTTATAATCCTTCGAGCGGCATTATTAATCAAATATTAAGAAATATTGGGATTGAAAATGTGCCTGGATGGTTAGGAAGTCTTGATTGGTCATTGCCTGCTATTATGATTGTTTCAATATGGATGGGACTTGGTTATAATACGATTGTTTATATGTCAGGTCTACAAAGCATTGATAAATCACTTTATGAGTCTTCTCAAATTGATGGAGCGAATGCTTTTCAGACATTTTTCCACCTTACAGTTCCAATGCTGAGACGTACCACCTTTTTCTTAATCATAACCAATATTATTGGATCCTTTCAAATCTTTGGCATCATCAACATTATGACAGATGGAGGACCCGGTAATTCGACGACGGTTATGGCACATTACATTTATATTGCTGGATTTAGGTACAACAAAATGGGTTATGCAGCTGCGATGGCGTGGTTCCTACTGATCCTCATCTTGATTGTTACACTCATTCAATGGAAGATCCAAAAGAAATTCGAAAATTCAATGTAAGGAGACAAATTATGAAACATCAAGTAATTCCTGTAAAAAAAATTGTTACAACACTTATTGTTGGCGTGATTTGCCTGATGATCATTTATCCTTTTATTTGGATGATTGCCTCTTCCTTCAAACCACTAGGTGAGATATACCAATATCCCCCTAAGCTCATAACAGAAAATTTTAGTTTGAAAAATTATATCCACGTTCTTTTTAACCAAAACCCTTCTTTTTTTCTATATTTTAGAAATACAGCAGTTACGACCATTGTCTCAACTGTGGGCACGTTGCTCACCTCGGCTATGGCAGGTTATGCATTTGCTAAATTGAAGTTTAAATTTAGAGACCAAATATTTATCCTTTATTTGGTAACAATGATGGTCCCTTTCCAGGTGCTTATGGTACCCCAATTTATACTTTTTAAATACTTAGGTATTTTCAATACACTATGGGCTCTAATCCTGCCAAGACTTTTTTCACCCTTAAGTACCTTTTTAATGAGACAGTTTTTTGTTGATATTCCCAATGAAATTATTGAAGCAGGTAGAATAGATGGGGCAAGTGAATTTAGAATATTTTGGCGACTTATTTTGCCACTGGCTAAACCTGCCATGGCAACAGTTGCAGTTCTTAATTTTGTTTGGAGATGGAATGAGTATGAAGCACCCCTTATTTTTATAACAAATAAGAAGCTGTATACGTTAACAGTTGGACTAACAAACTTTATAGACGAAGCAGGATTTTCTCAAGACCATTTGATTATTGCAGGTGCTACAGTTGCCATGTTACCCATACTGATTATATTTTTATTTGCACAGAGGTATATGATTGAAGGACTAACCGCAGGAAGTGTGAAGGGTTAACCCATAAACGGATTAGAAATAGGAGAAAAAATATGGAATTTATAGAAATGAGTCATAAAATACCTGTCATCGATGGGGTAGATGTACTTGTATTAGGAGGAGGACCCGCTGGTTTTGGAGCGGCTTATACGGCAGCTTTAGGCGGAGCAAATACCATGCTGGTTGAACAAATGGGCGCTTTAGGTGGTGTTGCAACCTCGGGTCTGATGAGCCACTGGACAGGTGATACGCGAGGTGGACTTTATGAAACACTCATCAACCGTGCCTACAAGTTCGAGCGATTACGTGAAAAAAATATTATTTCAGATGAAGAAATTAAAGAACGTGCAGCAAAAATCGGTATTCAACCAGAGCAAATCATAAACCCTGAAAGCTTGAAAATCGTCTTATTAGAAATGGTTCAAGAAGTAGGCGTTAAGCTCAGGTTATATACTTTTGTCAGTGATGTCATCGTTGAAAATAATCAAATTACAGGCGTCATTCTAGATAGTAAGTCTGGTAAGCAATGTGTCAAAGCTAAGATCATCATTGATGCCACTGGAGATGGAGATGTGGCTGAAAAAGCAGGAGCACCTTACAAAAAAGGCCGAGAAGAAGATGGGAAAATGCAACCGGTCACCATTATGTATAAAGTAGCTGGAGTAGACCTTGAACTTTTAAAATATGTGCCAGGATTTGAATATTCTTATCAAATAGAGGCAGGAGACTTACAGACAATCTCAAGAAAACATATCAGTGCACCAGCAGGTCATGTGTTGATTTATCCTACGACTTTACCGGGTATGGTTACCCTGAATATGACCAATAGCATAGGTATTGATGGTACAAAGTCAGAGGATCTAACAAGAGGTGAGATGGTTTGTAAAAGTCAAATCGAAGACATTATGCGTTTTTTAAGAGATTATGTACCAGGGTTTAAAAAGGCATTTGTTGTGAGCAGTGCACCTGCCATTGGTGTGAGAGAAACCAGACATTTCCTAGGTGATTATACCCTTAGTGAAGCAGATATTAGTGAAGCAAGATTCCACGAAGATTGGATTGTTGGGAAAGTGAGATTTAATTTTGACATTCATAATTTAGATGGGGCTGGATTAGATGAACACGGTGTTCAAAAGGAATTTAAACAAGAAAAAGGGTATACAATCCCATACGGTTGTTTCTTGCCTCAAAAAATTGACAATTTATTACTTGCAGGTCGAAATATTTCAGGGACACACAAAGCCCACTCGAGCTACAGGGTTATGCCTATTTGTGTGAATATGGGGCAAGGCGTTGGCGTTGCAGCTTCTTTAGCTGTAAAAGAAAACATTTTTCCAAGACAAATAGAGGTTAAAAAAATTCAAGATATATTATTGTCACAAGGCGCGATGATTGATTAGTTCATTTGGGAGGTAAAATATGAATCCAAAAACGATTATAAATAAAAGCTATGATGTCATTGTCGTTGGTGGTGGTATGTCAGGTATTTGTGCAGCTATCGCCAGTGCAAGAGGCGGTGCAAAAACGGCTTTAGTTCAAAATAGACCTGTCCTTGGCGGAAATGCAAGTTCAGAAATTCGCATGCATATTTGTGGTGCAGATAATCATGGACATCGACCAGATGCCAGAGAAACAGGTATTTTAGAGGAAATATTACTTGAAAACAAAAGACAGAATCCAACTTATTCCTATGCCATTTTTGATCAAGTGCTCTGGGAAAAGGTTCGATTCCAAGAAGGCTTAGATCTGTATCTTAATGCTCATATGACAGAGGTTATCACAGAAGGAGATCAGATTACAAAAATTTATGTGGAGCAATTAACCACTGAAAAGGCTTTTGAGTTTTGCGCAAAATTGTTTATAGATACGACAGGTGATGCAACTTTAGCGTATTTATCTGGTGCAGAGTACACCATAGGACGGGAAGGTAAATATGTTTATGGCGAAAAGCATGCCCCTGATGAGACAGATCAAATAACAATGGGCAATACCTTGCTCTTTAAGACAGTTGATACAGGTCACCCTATTCCCTTTATAAAACCATTCTGGGCGAACACCTATGAGGAAGAAGATTTGAAGTTTAGAGATCATGGGGCTCATGGTTACAACTACTGGTGGATTGAAATTGGGGGTGACCAATTAGAGGTTATTGCCGATGGTGAAGAGATTAGAGATGAATTGCTTAAAGCAGTTTACGGTGTATGGGATCATATTAAAAATGGTGGACAGCATCAGGCAGACAATTATGCCCTTGATTGGGTTGGTTTCTTACCAGGGAAAAGAGAAAGCAGAAGAATTGTTGGTGACTATGTCTTGACAGAGGAAGATTTAGTAGAAGGCAGATGCTTTGAAGATGCGATTGCATATGGGGGATGGCCCATGGATATGCATGTGGTTGGCGGGCTAAGAACGCGTCTTGAACCTACTGAATTTATACATCTCAACGAGGTTTACACAATTCCATATAGGTGCCTTTATTCGAAAAATATCCATAATTTAATGGTGGGTGGCAGAGCTATAAGTACTTCCCATATGGCATTTGGTTCTACAAGGGTTATGGGAACTTGTGCGGTGGTCGGGCAAGCTATTGGTGCGGCGGCAGCTCTTTCTATTCAAAAGGGGATTTTGCCAAGACAGATGCTTGAACATATACAAGAGCTTCAGCAAAGCTTATTGGAACAAGATATTTATATACCAAGCGTAATCCATTGTGATGAAAAAGATGTTGCTAAATCTGCAAAAGTAATAGCCACCTCTTTTGAAGTAGGTTGTGAGCCAGACAAGATTATTAATGGATGGGACCGAAAGATTAAATCTGAGGAAAACTGCTGGGCCTTTAAGGCGGATCAAGGCAGGCAATGGATTCAACTAGAATTTCTAGAGTCCATAAATGCTAAGGAAGTTATTTTGAAATTTGACTCTAATTTATCTAAGCAAATTATGCCCTCTATGTTTGATAATGGACTTAAGGATCAAGAAGCCGGCATACCAAAAGAGCTGATTAAAGCTTATGATATTGAGTTTTATCGTGAAGGGCAATGTACTTATACCTTATCCAATAAGAACAATTATTTAAGGTATAGAAAACACTATTTTGAAACGCCTATTGGTTGCGATCAAATAAGAATAGTTGTTAATGAAACCAATGGGGTATCGGTTGCTAAAATCTTTGAGGTTAGGGTATATGAGTAGTGAGCTTAAAGTTAAATATTATTAATGAACTTTTCTTTCTTTACTAATCCAAATTTCATAATGAAGGGATATAATGATTCT